>JAZRNF010000085.1:0-46450 GCA_045648085.1 Christensenellaceae bacterium
CTTTTCTTCTTGCAGAACGTTGTACGTTTACAAAGTTAGTAAAGATACCTTGTGCCGTTTCAGGACGGAGATATACCGTATTTTTGCTATCTTCAGTAACGCCTTGGAAGGTTTTGAACATTAAGTTGAATTGTCTAATATCGGTAAAGTTGTGTTTACCGCAAGTAGGACATAAAATATTATGTTCTTCAACAAACGCTTTCATTTCAGCGTGAGTGAAAGCATCGATACCCTTTTCTAAAGTGTAATCGTTTTCTTTAACCCAATCTTCAATGAGTTTGTCGGCACGGAATCTTTCGTGACATTCCTTACAGTCCATAAGCGGGTCTGAAAAGCCTGCCAAGTGACCTGATGCTACCCAAGTTTGTGGGTTCATAAGTATTGCCGCGTCTAAACCAACGTTGTATTTATTTTCTTGTACGAATCTTTGCCACCACGCTTTTTTAACGTTGTTTTTAAGTTCAACGCCGAGTGGACCGTAGTCCCAAGTGTTTGCAAGACCACCATAAATTTCACTACCTGGGAAAATGAAACCCCTAGTTTTGCAAAGGGTTACAAGTTTTTCCATAGTGACAACTCTCTTTTCTTCCATAAGACACCTCATCTTTAATTCGTTTAGTTTAGTTTAATAGAATATTAAAATATTGTCAAGTAAATTATATAGTTATAAAAATATATAACCTAATCTTGTTGATTATTATTTAAAATTGTGCTAAAATATATTAAATTTGAATTTTACGATTATAGTAAAGGTGATTTCTAATGGAAGCAAAAAATTTTATTGAAGAAATTATAAACGAAGAGTTAGACTCAGGCGTTGTAAATGAAGTTCACACTCGTTTCCCTCCAGAGCCAAACGGCTATTTGCATATAGGTCACGCTAAAAGTTTATGCTTAAACTTTGGCACGGCCAAAAAATATAACGGCGTTTGTAATTTATTCTTTGACGATACTAACCCATCAAAAGAAAAGACAGAGTTTGTTGAAGCGATTAAACGTGATATTGAGTGGCTTGGTTTTTCTTGGTATGAAATGCACTATGCGTCTGACTTTTTTGATGAAATTTACAAACTTGCAATAACATTAATTAAAGATGGTAAGGCCTACGTTTGCGACCTTTCTGCTGATGAGATAAAAAATACTCGTGGCACGTTGACAGAGCCGGGCACGGAAAGCCCATACCGCAATAGAACGGTTGAAGAGAACTTAGAACTTTTTGAAAATATGAAAAACGGCTTATATAAAGACGGCGAAAAGGTTTTAAGGGCAAAAATTGATATGGCGTCGCCTAATATAAACTTACGTGACCCTGTTATTTATAGGGTACTTAGGGCTACTCACCATAGAACGGGGGACAAGTGGTGTATTTATCCTATGTACGACTATGCGCACCCTATTTGCGATAGTTTACAAGGTGTCACACACTCTATTTGTACTTTAGAGTTTGAAGACCACCGCCCACTTTATAACTGGGTTATTGAAAATACTAAGGTTAGCCATAAGCCACGTCAAATAGAGTTTGCAAGGCTTAATATTACTAATATGGTAATGAGTAAGCGCTACCTTAAAAAATTAGTAGAAGACGGTGCTGTTGAAGGGTGGGACGACCCACGTATGCCAACTTTAACAGGTCTTAGAAATCGTGGTGTTCCTGCTGAAGCACTCAAAAGTTTTTGTGAAGAAATTGGCGTAGCCAAAGCAAATAGTGAAATTGAAATTAGTTATTTTGAACATTTTATAAGAGATTATTTGAACTTTAACGCCGAAAGGGCAATGGTTGTTGAAAACCCTATTAAAGTGACTATCACTAACTATGAAAAAGAAAGTGAGATATTAGACTTTGATATTAATCCTAATAAACCTGAAGACGGAAAACGTAAAATTACCTTTGGTAAAGAAATTTATATTGACGGCGAAGATTTCTCTTTAGACCCACCACCAAAATATTTTAGGCTTAAAGTTGGTGGATACGTAAGGCTTAAAAACGCTTACATTATTAAGTGTGACGACGTTATTTTAAATGAAGACGGCTCTTGTAAAGAACTTTTATGTTCATACGTTCCTGAAAGCAAGTCGGGCGAAGATACAAGCGGTATTAAGTGCAAAGGCGTTATTCAATGGGTAAACGCTAGCACTTGTAAAGACTTAGAAATTAGAAGATACGAATATCTTTTAAAAGACGCTGAGTACGCTGGGCAAGACTTTAGCGAAAGAATGAACTACAATAGCGTTCATATAACAAATGCTAAAGCCGAAGAATATTTAGTAGACTGTAAAGAAGAAACGTCTTTCCAACTTTTAAGAAAAGGCTATTTCAAAACAACTGATAAAAACGGCAAACGTATTTTATCAGAAATCGTAACGATGAAAGATAGTTATAATAAGAAATAGTTTCTTTCGTCAATCAAAAAACTAAAACAAAAGCATTTTAGCAAAGTCGCTAAAATGCTTTTTAAATTATTTTAAAGTATACTTAATTTATATCAAAAAGTTCGTTAGGCGTTATTTCGTAAAGATTACATAAAAACAATATTTGGTCGTAGTTAAGTTCAAAAACGCCGTTTTCAAAACGACTATATTGTTGTTGTGTCATATGCAATAAAGAAGCCACTTCACGTTGAGTTAAATTTTTATCTTTACGTGCATTTTTTAAGTTTTTACCTATTGCTTTTGCTATTTCCATAATATAAACATACCACATTGTGATGTAAAATAGTTGACCTACATCATATAGTGATGTATAATAATTATAAAATTATACTAGGAGATAATATTATGGTTTGTAAAAATTGTGGAACTGAAAATTTAGCAGGGTCTATATTTTGTTCGTCTTGCGGTTCGCGAATTGATGGTAAAAAGAAGTGCCCATCGTGCAACTATTTAAATGAAGAAACTAATGCTTATTGTAATCAATGCGGCGCTAGAATAGACGGCAAAAAAATTTGTTCTAATTGTGGGGGAGAAGTAATTGGTACTTTTTGTCCTAAATGCGGAACAAAGTACGGCACAACAAGTACAAGAGTTAAAGCCAATATAAACTCTAAAAGTGGTGCTTTAACTTTTACAAGTAAAATTTTAGATATTGTTGGTAATTCCGTGTTATTATTAGGCGCTGTTTTATGTTTCATATTTATATTTTTTATTGAATTTAATTCAACTATTAATGAAAAAGAATATTCTTTATTTTATTTTTTTTATGATGCGTATAAAGATTTGTTATTAACTTATCCAGAAAAAGGCTTCCTATATACTGTATCTAGTGCAATAAGTGGTTATACTCCTATCGTTTTGGCAAGTTTAATTATTGGTATTTGCCTTATTTGCTCTTTAATTTTTATTATTTTAGCAATAGTAAAATACGTAAAAAAGGTATGCTTTGGTGGAGAAAAAGGTCCTGCACTAGTTTCTTTTTTAACAATAATTTTCTATATATTGTGCGTAATGGGTCTTAAAATTATCTTTAATATGCAGTACAAAGCGTTTGAAGAAAATTTGGTTGCAGAATATCTATATAATCTAGCATTTAATGAGATTACAGAAACAGGATTGTCAATAAGCATAATATGCGCTTTAGTTTATTACGTTATAGCAATAATTAATAATGCAATAACGTTAGAAAAAAGCAAAATAATGAATTTCGTATTTACTATTATAAATACTTTACTTTTAATAACTTTGTCAATTTTCGTATGTAATGCATTTATAAAACTTAAAATAGGAGAAGATTTTGAAGAATACGTAGAATTAATAACGTCATTTAGTGTGCTAGCTAACGGTTTATCTTTGCTAAGTTCAAAAGAAGAAATGATAACCGCTGTTATTATGAGTGAAGTTATACAAATAATTTTTATTATGGTATTGTTCCTTACCTTACTTAATTTTGCAAAGACAGTAAACAAAAACAAAAACTGTTTGTCGTATTCTATAACAAGTATGGTGCTTTTGTTAGTGGCTATGGTTTCAAGTATAATTGTGATGAGTTTATATGTAGATTATATTAGTAAAGTAAGCTTATTATCAACAAGTAAAGATTTAATTAAAGAAGTATTAAGAGTTGATTATACATCAATTATTATACCATTTGTAATTTCTATAATTTCACTTGTTTTATGTATCGTGCAAAGTGCATTAAACTCTAAATTAAAAAATAAAGTAGATTTCTTATAAATAACGGACAAAAAGCATTTTAGCAAAATCGCTAAAATGCTTTTTAAATTATTTTAAAGTTTTTATTTCTTCTTGATTTTTAGTTTTTATTTCATTTAAGTGAAAAAAGTTCTTGCAGGGTATATAAAATTTTTCTTCTTCTTGCTTTATAATAGGTTTTTCTTCTAAACACCAATCTACTAATTTTTTAAATAAATTCATATTTCTTCCCCCTTGTATCACTATTTTAGACTATTTAATATGCCAACATACTGTCATATATTGTAAAAATTTTAAAAATTTTTTAGAAATATGAAAAATTTTATATTATAAAGTAGAAATCTTCGTAATTGACAAAATTCACTTTTGTGTTATACTTAATAGGTAAGGAGAATCGTAGTGAAAATTATTCATTGTGCCGACGTTCATTTAGGCTCGCCTTTAAATCATATTTCAGATAGGCAAAAAATTGAAAACAGAAAACAAGAAGTGCGTACTACCTTTAAAAACGTTGTTGAATACGCTAAGGATGTAGGTGCAAGCGTCATTATGCTTTCGGGTGACGTGTTTGACTCTAATAGACCTTTTAAAAAGGATAAAGAGTTCTTTTATAGTGTGGTAAAAAACAATCCTGACATAGATTTTTTATATTTAAGGGGCAATCACGATAGGGAAGAAGGTTTTGAAGAAGAATATCAAAACTTAAAAACTTTTTCTAACGAGTGGTCTTTTTATGAGTATGGTCAAGTTAAAATTTATGGCTTAGAAATGACTAATGACAACTACGTTTCAATGTACAACACTTTTAGCGCAAGTATTAGCGACTTTAATATTGTAATGCTACACGGTCAAACGTCTGATACTACTCAAAAAGATTTAATCAATATAAATAAATTAAAAGGTAAAAATATAGACTATTTAGCGTTAGGACACGTTCACTCGTATAGCGAAGTTAAGTTAGACGATAGGGGAGTGTACGTTTACAGTGGTTGCCCTGAAGGTAGGGGATTTGACGAAACGGGTAAAAAGGGTATAGTATTATTAACCTTAGAAAACGGTGAGTGTAAAAGTGAGTTCGTGCCTATGGCCATAAGAGAAACCTTTTTAATAAAGGTAGACTGTACGGGGCTTAAAGACGCTTTTGAAATTTATTCTAGAATAAAAGAAATTGCTAAAACTCCTAAAAAAGATATGCTAAGAGTAGAACTTTTTGGCGAAGTTGATTTTGATACCGAAGGTTTAGAAGAAGAAATAAGTTCATTATTACACGACTATTCTTACCTAAACTCTATAAAAGATAGGACGGTTAGGCGTTTTGACGTTAGCGGGATAGAAGACGACCTTTCAATAAAAGGCGAATTTATTAAAAAAGTGCTTTCAAGCGAATTGGATGACGAAAGTAAAAAACGAGTTATATCTTTGGGTTTAAAAGCGCTTAGTGGTAGAGAGTTATAAGGTGAATAAATGAAATTACTAAGTTTATATATAGAAAACTACGGAAAACTTTCTCAAGTTGAATATTTTTTTAACAAAGACCTTACTGTTTTTTGTCAAGAAAACGGGTACGGAAAGTCTACCATTGCATCTTTTATAAAAGCGATGTTTTACGGTCTACCTAAGGTAATTAGTGCAAGGTTTAACGAAAGGGTGCATTATTACCCCTTTAGCGGTGGTAAGTTTGGTGGAAATCTTACCTTTGAAAGCCAAGGCGACGAGTATAAAATAGTTAGATTTTTTGATAAAAAAAGCGAGACTAAAGACGAAGTTAAACTTTATAAAAACAATGAAGAACTTAAAAATTTTAGCGATAACTTAGGCAAGTATTTCTTTGGTTTAAATGAAAATTCTTTTGCTAAAACGGTATTTTTAGGCGATGAGTTAAACAGGGAAGAAGACTTTTCAGATATAACGCTAAAACTTACGGGTTTAACAAGTATTGGCGGAGACGAAGAGTATAAAAAAGCCGTTGACGCTTTAGATATTGAAAAGAAAAAATATAGACAGGCTAGGGGTAATAACGACGTTATTTCTAGACTTAAAAGCGAAATTAACGAGTTAAAAGAGCAACTTAAAGGTCTTGAAACTATAAGCAAAAATATAGGGGATAAGTACGAGCAAAAGAAAACTCTTAAAGGGGAATATTTAGAAAAATCTAATCAATTAAAAAGGCTTACTAAGGTAAAGGCAGACGCTGAAAATTATATGACTTATCAAGGTTATTTAAAAGAAGTTAGCGATGCTAAAATGGAACTAGAAAATATTAAAAACCGCTATCCAAACGGCGTTATGACCGATGAAGATTTAACCAGTTTAAACGACTTTCAAACGGAACTTATAAACTTAGAATACTCTAAAAATTTAATAACTTTTGATAGCGAAAAAGAGAGTAAATGCGCTAGTTATTCTAGCCTTTTTAAAGACGGCAATTTAACTGAAAACGACTTTGCAAATATAAAGAAAGACGTTGACTTTGTAAGCGATAATTCTACGGCTAAACCAAAAGATAAAAATAGTGATTTTATCGTATTAGGTTTAGGGATAATGTTGCCTGCTATAAGCCTTTGTTTTATTACTATATTACTTTCGCTTGCAATAGTTTTTATTGCGATTGGCGTACTTTGTTTAGGCGTTGGAACGTATTTGGTTGCTAGCCATAATAAAAATTTAAAAAATTACGATAATATCGCAAAAAATTGCTTGCAAAAGAAAGAAAAATTACAGTTGTTTTTTAATAAATACAACGTTGATAGCAATGATTTATTAAGCGGATATTACGAACTAAAACGCAAGCAAGAAGACTTTTTACGCCTTTTAGAAGAAAAGCAAAATTATCTTCAAAAAATTGGCGAAATTAACGAAAAAATAATAGATATAAAAAGGCGAATTAGCGGTATTTTTTCTAAGTATAAAATAGTAGAAAATTCTAGTATTAAAGAGCAAATTTTAAGCGTAGAAAAAGATGCTAATTATTATAAAGAAATTTATAAAAAATATCAAAATAACGTAGATAGGGCAAATTTATTTAAAGAGCAAAGAAAGGTAGTTGACACTCAACTAGAAGACGTTAACGACTATGATAATATCTCGTTAGAATTAGATAATTTAAACAAAAAAATTTCTTTAATAGATAACGGAATTAGAGAAGACGAAACTTTGCTTGAATATTTACCTGAAAAGCAAGCCCGCCTACAAGAATTAGAAGAAAACTTAGAAAAGGCTATACGAAAGCATAGCGACTTATCTTTGGCGCTTGATTTCTTAGTCGGGGCGGAAAAGTCGTTAAAAGACAAGTACGTATTACCGCTTAAAGACACCTTTATCTATTACAGTCAAAAATTAGAAAAGGCACTTGGCGAAAAGGTAATTGTAAGTAGTGATTTCAAAATTTATTTTGAAAAAGGCGGAGAAATTCGTTCGTCTGAGCATTTAAGTCAAGGTCAAAAAGTACTAGTAGACTTTTCAATAAGGCTTGCCTTAATAGACAATATGTATAAGCAAGAAAGACCTTTTATAGTGCTAGACGACCCTTTTAGTACACTTGACGACGAGCATATAAAAAAGGCAAAAATATTGGTAGACGAATTATCTAAAGATAGGCAAATTATTTACTTTACGTGCCACTCAAGTAGAAGTTTATAAAATTTTAATCTAAAGACCTGCTTTAATAGGCGGGTTTTTTATTTTTACCAAAAACTAGTAAAAAACGCTAAAATCACGTAAAGAATTTATGTGGTAATATAATATTATATTAAAATTGCAAAAATATTTTGTAATTAGTAGTAAAAAGGGTTGAAAAAAAATAAAAAAAGTAATATAATGAGATTACAATGGACTTAAGTGCTCTATTGCTTAGGCTAATTACATATAAATTTATACTAAATTTAAGCAAAAAAAATCAACTTACAAAAAATAGGCGGGTAATTATTTAATGAAAAAACGTAGATTAATATTTTTAATTTTAACAATTACATTTGCACTTTGTACTATATTCGGCGTATCGGCTTGTGGAAAAGACGGTGGCGACGATGATGACGGTGGTTCTTCTCCATCAACAAAGATTACCATTTCTTTTGATAAGGGTTTTTCTACCGACGGTGGAGACGATTACGTCACTACTCACGAAATTGACCCTTCACAAATGATTAACCTTACCGGTTCAAGTGTTGTCACTTATCGTTCTGGTTATAGGTTCTTAGGCTACTTTGATAGCAAAGTTGGAGGTATTCAAATATTTAACGCAAGTGGCGAACAATTAGTGACAGTTTCAAGCAATGCTACTTTTTACGCTCAATGGGAGGCAATTCCTTATGAGAAAAAGTTTACTACTCAAAGCGATAAAGTCACAGTCACTAACTGCGCTCCAATAATCGTGACGGCTGACGATGGTATCATTGCACTTTTACCTACTCCTACAATGTCTGAGGGTTATGAGTTCGTAGGTTGGGTACTCGGTGAAGATGCGGATAAGGGCATTTTAATTAGTAATGGTGCGTCTGTTAAGTCTGATTATGCTAATATTGCTAAAAACCCAACGGTTTGGCTTAACGAAACGGTATTTTCTGCAAAGATAAAAATACGTTCTTATAAGGTGACGCTTAATTATAACGACGGTTCAGGTAAAACTGAAACTTTATACTTTGACTATAATACGAAGGTTCAAGGTTTACCTGTATTAGACAATATGCCTTCAATGAAGATGGACTTTTCGGGTTGGTCTACAAGGTATGATAAGTTTGAAGATTACAATATGTCTCCAATATGTACTAATATAAAGGAAGATATTACTCTTTACGCAACTTGGGACGAGTATAAAATAATTAAGTTCCATAAAGATATTACAGGCAATAATTACGAAGAGTTTAAAGTGTACAGGGGTAGAACTTTCACTATGCCTGAAGTAGCAAACGCTGGTTATGAACTTGAAGCGTGGTACTCAAATAAATTATTTAATACGGCGATAGTTGAAACACTTCACTTTAACTCAGGTTATACCGATATTTACGGTAAATGGAACCCAATTACATATAAAATGAAATTCAATTTAAACGACGGTTATGCTCAAGGCGGAGCAACGTCATTAAGCGATATTGAATATGACATTGAAACAACAAGAACACTTCCTACCGTTTCAAAAGAAAGATATACTTTCGTTGGTTGGACTATAAACGGTACAGATACGACTATTACTAGCATTGAACCTGGTTTATACGGTGACATTACCGTGACTGCTAAGTTCAAAGGTCACGATAGAAAAGTCGTATACAACGTAGGCGAAGGTTCTCTTAATAAAACTTATAAAAACGTTGAGTACGGCGCTAAATATACTTTAGATATTCCTGTACTTGAAAACGCAGTATTCGTTGGTTGGTATGCCGATGAAGAGTTTAATAATAAACTTACAGACGGTCAAGGCGTGTCAAGTTTAATTTGGGACTCTTACGAAGAAGAGACTGAAGTATACGCTAAGTTTGACAAGTACTATATGGTAAGGGTTGTTCACTCGTTAGATATGGCGGGAACAGCAACTTTATCACAAAGTGCATACAAAGTTCCTGAAGGTGGCGAAAATTACGCTTATTACGTAGTAGGCGAAAGCGTGACTATTTCTATAACTTCAATGGGTAAATACGAATTTGCAAGCATATACGAAGGTGGCTTTGAAGTTTCAACTAACAGAGAATACGTATTTACAATGACTGATAACGCTGTTGAGTTAACTGTTAATTACGACGTTAAAAAGTACACTGTGACGCTTAATAAGTCTGGCGGTTATTGTAAATATAGCACAGTTCAAGTTAGGGCAGGCGAATACTTCACGTTGCCTATACCTTTAAAACAAGGTAATAAATTCTACGGTTGGGAATTAAAAGATTACGACTTTATTACTAATAACAAAGGCGAATCTACAATCCCTTACGATTTTGAAAGAAATATAACTGTTGACGCTATATTTAGATTAGACCCTAACGAAACTGATATTTACGTTTCTTCAGTTAGTGGCTTAAAGGCTATGAAAGATAAGCCAGGTGCAACGTATCAATTGGTTGCGGATATTGATATGGCTGGTCAAACTTGGACTCCGTTTGAATTTAGCGGTATCCTTAACGGTAATGGATATTCTATCTCTAACTTTACAATAGAAGAAGACGAAGGCAACCTTGCAATGTTTACTAAATTAAAAGGTACTGTTGACGGTTTAACGTTTAGAAACGTAAACATAACTTCTTATAACTATAACGGCGTAGGTATTTCGGTTATTTGTTATAACTTAGAAGGCGGTACTATTAACGACTGTACTATTGAGTCTGGTAAGATTGAAGGCGAAATCGGTTTAGCAGGTGGCTTTGCCGCTTACGTCACTAGTGGTACTATCACTAACTGCGTAAACAAAGCAAATATTGAAATAGATACAACTCATACTAGTGATTCTTATTCAATAGGTGGTATTGCAGGTTTTGTTAAAGCAGGTACTATTACCGACTGTAAGAACTACGGCACTATAAAAGGTGCTGAATTCGTTGGCGGTATCGTTGGTAGAAGCCAAGGTTCAAACGCTAACATAACTTTAACTAACCTTGAAAACCACGGTAATGTCGTTGGTACTGACTCTTTCGTTGCAGGTATTATCGGTAGATTTGATAGAGACTACGAATACTCAATCAAAAACTTAAAAAATACTGCTCAAATAGAAGGTGTTAACTACGTTGGCGGTTTATTCGGTTATTGGGAAAACGCTTATACGCAACAAGATAGCAGCGCTAGAAAAGTGACTGCAACAGGATTAATAAATAGCGGTGATATTATAAGCGAAGGCAATTACGTTGGCGGTTTAATTGGTAGAGTATATTTTGATGCTCCATACAATTCAACCTATTCAAATTCTTGGAACGGAACTATCGCTCTTATAATTAAAGAAAGCAAAAATACTGGTGATATTGAAGGTGGCTTATACGTAGGTGGCTTAATTGGTTCGGGTGTTTCTGATACAAGCGTTTCAGTAATTGAAAATGCTATAAACGTATCAAAAGTGACGGCTAAAGCAAGGGTTGGTGCTATTGCTGGCGAATTGTCTATAATAAATCTTAAAAACCCTTCTAATACTGGCTCTACCGTTAGTGCAACTGAAACGCATATTGACGGTTCTAACAAATACGCTTTCTTAGGTGGTTATGTTGGTAGAGCGGAAAACAGCAATATAGAAGGTGCAATTAACACTTGTGAAATAAATTACTCTTCAACTTCTTGTGAAGGTAGTTACGTAGGTGGTATTACAGGTTGGTCGTCAGGTACGTTTACCGACTGTAAGAACAATGCTAAAATCAACGCTCCAAAATCAAACTGTGTAGGTGGTATTAGCGGTGAGTTAAGCAAA
Source organism: Christensenellaceae bacterium (assembly GCA_045648085.1). Classification (GTDB taxonomy): domain Bacteria; phylum Bacillota; class Clostridia; order Christensenellales; family Borkfalkiaceae; genus HGM11412. The sequence goes on from JAZRNF010000085.1 coordinate 11,519, forward strand.
ACTTTCAATTATACTATAAAGAACGTTGAAAACAAGGCTACAATTAATGGTAATAACTACGTAGCAGGTATTTTTGGTACTTGGTACGATAACTACACTCAACAAGATAGTAATGCAAGGGTAGTAAACGCTATTAACTTTATAAATAGTGGTAAAATTACAGGCGCTAACAATTACGTTGGTGGTTTAATGGGCTACACTTACTTTGATGCTCCATACAACTCAACTTATTCAAATTCTTGGGACGGTAGCATTGCGCTCGTAATGCGTACGCCTAAAAATACAGGTGACGTTGAAGGTGTTTACTACGTAGGTGGTTTAATTGGTAAAATTTCTACCGACAGTGGTACTTCAATGATAGAGCAAGGCGTTAACAAGAGCAACGTTAAGGCTACTGCAATAGTAGGTGCTATCGCAGGTGAAACTTCTACTATCAAGTTAGTTGAAACATCAAACGCTAACTCAACTGTGACTGCAACTGGAACTTATGACGAAAGCACTAATAAATACGCTTACGTAGGTGGTTATATTGGTAAAGCAAACAGCACTAACATAACGACTGCTTTAAACGAAGTTGAAATTGACTACTCTACTACTTTATGTGTAGGTAGTTATGTAGGTGGTATTACGGGTTATAGTTCGGGTACTTTTGAAGATTGCGTAAACAACGCTAACGTATACGCTCCAAAATCAAATTACGTAGGTGGTATTAGCGGTAGATTAAATAAGGCTTATAACTACAAAATTATTTCAGTCACTAATACGAGTAATATAACTGGTGTAAGTTATGTTGCCGGTATATTCGGTGATTGGAACAATACTTATACAATACAAGATAGTAACGCTAGAATGGTTGACGCTACGACTGTTATAAACAGCGGTAATATTAAAGGTACAGGCAACTACGTAGGTGGTTTAGTAGGTAATTCTACCTTTGACGCTCCATACAATTCAACATATTCAAATTCTTGGAACGGAACGATAGGTCTTATGTTAAAACAAGCAAGCAATACCGGTGACGTTGAAGGTGTTTACTACGTAGGTGGCTTATTCGGTAGATTATCTACTGACAGTGGTCAAACTAACGTTATTGAAGCAACTAGCGTTGCAAACGTTAAGGGTACTGCAATTATTGGTGGTTTATTCGGTGAAGCAAATATAGTTAAATTAACTGCAACTTCAAACGAAGGCTCTACTGTGACTGCAACTGGGACTTACGACGAAAGCACTAACAAATACGCTTACTTCGGCGGTTATATCGGTAAGGCGCTTAACGTGACTATTTCTGATAGCACTAACAACGTTGAAATTGATTATTCAGATACACTTTGCATTGGTTATTACGTTGGTGGTTTCTGTGGATATAGCGAAGGCGTATTTACAAACTGTACTAACAATGCAGACGTTTATGCACCAAACTCTTGCTACGTAGGTGGTATTGCTGGTAGGTTAAATAGGGCTTACGCATACACTATTGAAAACGTGACTAACAACGGTGACGTTAGTGGTATAAACTACGTTGCAGGTATCTTCGGTGATTGGACTAATAATCACACTACGCAAGATAGTAGCGTTAGAAGAGTAGACGCTAACGATATTATTAACAACGGTAATATAACTGCTACTGGTAATTACGTTGCAGGTTTAGTTGGTAAATTATACTTTGACGCTCCATACAATTCAACTTATTCAAGTTCTTGGAACGGTCAACAAATGCTCTATATGAAAGGTGCAGTAAATACCGGTGACGTTGAAGGTATAAGTTACGTTGGTGGTTTAATGGGTTATTGCCATACTGATAGCAGTACGTCAGAAATATTTACGTTAACTCAAGAAGGCGTAATTACAGGTACGACTAATATTGAAGAATATATCGGTTATGTTGAAAACTTAAAATTACCTGTTAGCGAATAATACAATAAAAAATGCGCATACGCACCCAAAAAAGTGCGTATGCGATTAATGCTTTTTTAGAAAAACAATTTTTATAATATATAAGGATAAATATGAGAGTAATAAAAGTAATAATTGGTTTATTTATTTTTTGCGTAATATTTTTTGGCGCGTGCGATGGAACTACTTGTATAAACAACTGTACTTATAGTTGCCAAAAGTCTTGCAACAACAGAAAGCAAGAAAAACAAAATCAACAACAATTAGAAAAGTCTAAAATTGATTTTAATATTGTAGATTCACTTAATGAGTCTAACGTTTACACATTACAAGGCATTCTACAAAAAATATCTTATAACATAAATTCTACTTATTACTTGTTAGATAAAGATAGCGAGTGGATAGAAGACAGATTAGAATTTGGTGGAGTATTTGACGGTAAAGACGGTTATAAGTTCGTAGGTATATACGACACTAAAGATACTTCAGGTACTAAAATAATAAACAAACAATTTGAGTGGGCAACACCTATTGATGATTATTATTACTCACACGGGGAAAAGAAGAGTTATACTTTCTATTCAGTATGGGAGCCTGTTAAAATAAATATTCAATTTGAAATAGATGCTAGTAAAACAACTAACACGTCGCTTAACAGTTTAAGAATTCCTAACGTAAATTATGGAACTAAATTGTCTGAATTGCATGCTAGTTTAGTAAATGGTCTTCCTGTTTTAGAGCCATCTAACAACGATTACGACTTTATAGGTTGGGAAACGAATAACGGTGCAGAAGTTTCTGCAGGAGATGGCAATATAATAATAGATAAAGAATTGATTACTTTAGGTGGTACTTCTACTGAGTTGACTTTAACCTTTAAAGCAATATTCAATAAAGGTAAAGGTACGGTAGTGTTCCACTATGGTGAAGACTATAATAAAACTTATAATTTAACTGTTCAAGTTGGTAATACAAACCCTTGGAACTTAGTTGAATCTACTCACGATATTAAAAAGATTGTAGACTTTATGTATTGGTCGGCAAACCCTAGTGAGAAAACTCAATGGACTGGTAGGGTGGAAAAAAATCAAACGCTTCACTTATATGCAATAACTCAAGAAGTTAAGGTCGTATATCTTAAATTCTCAGACGAAAGTTCTACTGTAAAAGTAAAAGTGTATGCGACAAGCGGAACTGTAAAAACGGTAAGTGGCAACCAAGTTTATACGATTAACGAGCATAACGGCAAAGAAGTTTACGCTTGGTATCCAACTTCTGAATTAAAGCCTGGCGAGCAAGTTTCAACGGGCAATGGTACTAATGAAATTAAGTTTGATTACAATAAAATTATAGATGGTCAAACGTATTATGCTAAGTACTTAGGTCAATAAATATAAATCAAACTTAAAAGGAATAAAAAAATGAAAGTAATAATAGCAATAGCAATCTTTTTATTTATTTTCGGTGGCGGTTGTGGTACTTGCGGTTCTTGTGGCTCAGGTACTAATAGTTCTAGTTGTATGTCTTGTACAGGCAGTAAAGGTTGTTTAGGTAATGAAGGTTGCATAGGTGGTTGTATAAACGCTTGCAACGGTTGTGGTGGTTCAAATTCACCTACTGGTGATAGTTGTGCTGCTTGCGACCCATATACTAAAGAACAAAAGAAATACCTTAAATTCTTTAAAAAACACGGTATGACTATCAACGTTATAAACTATAACGGTGATGAAAATGCTAACAATATACTCTTTAAAGAATATGGTGATGCCGTTTACTTTAGTCCAGCACCTTATTATAAAGACGTGACTGCGAAATCAGTATTAGGTGTTCCTACAAGGGCAGGTTATATTTATAAAGGCGTAAACGAAAAGAAAGACGGAACAGGTACTTGGTATAGCGATGCCGAAGGTAATTGGTCTAAGAACGCTAAGGGTGATTTAACTATTAAAGTTGCTCACGATAAAGACGTTAAAAGGTTGGACGTATACCACGTATGGGAACCTATTACTTATACCTTAAAATTTGAAATGGATACGACAAATCCTGTTGAAATACAAGGTACGTTCCAAGTAATTACGCAATCTGGCGTCGTTGTTGGTAAGAGTTTAAAAGAAATTAACTCGTTTAACTTTGGCAACGGTTTACCAAAATTAGAGCCTATGAACCAAAACTTATATTTCAAGGGTTGGAAAACTCCTGACGGAAGTATTCACGCAGGCGGAACTGACTTTGTATTTAGCGCTGAGTATATTCCTACCGATGGTAGCACTACTGTAAAACTTGAAGCAGTATTTGATAATAGGCTTGGAACTTTAACTTATTACTATGATAGAGAGCATACTATATCAAGCACGGTAAAAGTTAATGCAGGAACAGTAATTACTGATGCTAACAATTATTTCCCTAGCGAAGAGGAGTTTTTGTTTGTAGGTAGAGAAGATATTATAGGTTGGACTACTGATAAGGCAGGTCAAAACGTGTATTCGGGAACGATTGCTCCTGACGGAAACGTTAACTTATACGCAGTATATGCTAGCGTTGTAGTAAATCTTACTTTTGACGACGGCGTTTCTCCTAAAAAAGTAAAAATCTATAAAGAAGACTCTAGGGTTGTAGATTTTGAAACGGGTGAAACTGTAAATATCACTTCGTATGACGGCGTTGATATTTACGCTTGGTATACTAGTAAAAATAATCAAACTTCAGAAAACAGAGTTTCTAACAGTTCTATGATTTTTGACTTTACTAAATTAAATAACGGCGATATTTTATACGCTAAATACTTAGATTAATAAAACGAATTAAAAATGCTCGCATTTTTATAAATAAAAAAATAAAAATTCATTTGGAGGATAAATAAATGAACTTTAGAAGAAAAATAGTTTTAATGGTTTTAACGATTTTTACTATGATTTTCGCTGTTTGTGGCTTAACTGCCTGTGGTAAAGACAAAGGTTCTAGTGGTTCTGTAGGTACACCTACTAACATTAAGTACGATGCGTCTTTAAATCTTATCACTTGGGATAAGGCAGAAAACGCTACACACTACATCGTTCAAGTAAACGGTGGTGCTGAGATTAATTGTGTATCAGAATCTCAAGCATTTAATGCTAATAAATCAACTTTCACAGTTGCAATTAAGGCAGTAGCGGACGGCAAAAATAAAGTAGAGTCAAGCGTTGTTTCTAAAACTTTCACCTATATTCCTAGCGTGACTGATTTAAAAGTGTTAGAAACTGGCGAAGTTAATTGGACGCCTGTTGCAGGTGGTACTTATCAATACGCTGTTAGAGATAATGGTGTAATAGATGCGGTGTATAATACTTCTTGCTCTATATCTGGTTATTCGGTAGGTAAACACAAATACGAAGTTATGCCTGTTGTTCCTAACGATGACTCTTTCTATTCATCTTGGTCTAATTCTATAACTGTCACTCAACTTGGCAAGGTTGATGCTAGCAAGATTTACTACGACGGTTTAAAAATTACCTTCGCACAAGAGCAAATGGCAACTAATTACAAAGTAAAAATCGTTGGTGCAACTACAGTTGAAAAAGAAATTAAGGGTTTAATATGCGAATACGATGCTCAAGATACTAACTTTAGCGTGACTATTCAAGCATTAGGTGACGGCGCTACGTCGTTTGACGGTGAAGTATCTGACGTTAAAAACTTCAAATTCTTACAACCAGTAGAAAACGTTGAAATTGTTGACGGTGTTCTCACTTGGGACGAAGTTCAAGATGCTGACGGTTATGAAATTAAAATCAATAACGGTACACCTATTACGTTAACGTCAAACGAATACACTCAAAAACTTCCTACTGGTCAAGATATTAAAATTCAAGTAAGAGCAACTGCTAAAGACGCAACTTTCTTTAGTAAATTCTCTATTGAAAAAATCGTACATATCTTACCTGCTCCTGTTCTTAAATGGAACAAAAACCTTGATTTAGACGGTGGCCGCAACTACGTTTATTGGGACGCTGTTCAAAGTGCTAGCGGTTATAAAGTTAACGTCACTTATACTGACGCTGCAGGTTCAGTTATAAATAAAGATATTGACCCACTTGGACCAAATACTTATTTCTATAACGATACGTTTACTGGCGTTGGTACTTATATAATCACAGTTTCTTCATTAGCAAATGAAGATGGCGTATATAACTCACTTAACTCAACTGCAATTACTGTTGTTCGTCCTGAAAGGGCTGAAAAATCAGTTAGTGGCAACTTTATTAAGAGTTATGATACTGATTTAAGCAAAGGCTTTGAAGTATACCTTAAAGACAGTAGCGCTAACTACGATTATCAACTTTATAAGAGAGATTCTAATGGCCTTTCAACAGTAGGTGCTGCACAAAAGAGCCCACAATTCTTAGTTGCTGCCGATGTATTACAAGAGTCTGGCAACGTTGTTGGTGGCGAGCACGCTTTTGAAATCCAAAAATTAGGTAAAGTTGTTGAAAACGGTGAAAATATTCACGTCACACTCAACTCTAAAGCAGAAGACAACCTTAGTTTCACTGTCACAGTTCTTGCAACTCCACAAAATCCAATTATGCGTGGTTTTGCCCTTGAATATGAAAGTGTCACAGGTGCAACTAAAGGTTATGCCGTAAACGTAGGTTCTAGAACTGAAACTATAACTTGTATGGGTTTATCTTGCAGTTTAGAAAAGAACTTCTCTGCAGGTTCTTATTACGTAAGCGTATGTGCTAAGGGTAATGGTCAAGACGTTCTTCCTTCAAGTTATACTCCTGAAATCACGGTTAATAGAATTGCCGCTCCTGAAGACCTTACTATTGAAACTAACGTTGATAACGGTAAGTTAAACTTCACAGGTAATTCTTATGCATACGGTGGTTATACTTTATACTTAAATAACGAAGTTGAATTATCAGGTGTTGAAACTATTATAGATATGAACAGATTAATTTCTGTTGACGGTACTTACGTAAGTTTAGTTGCAAATGCTAACCAATACGAAAACGATAACCCAGAAACAAGAAATTACTATATGACTTCTGTTATCGGTGATGCGACAAGATTTATTAAACTTGCAACTCCAACAAACTTGAAGTTTGATAACACTCACTTAACTTGGACTCTTGACAATATCAATCAAGATTCTATCGGTGCAGTCACATATATTGTATTTAACGACGTAGATGAAAACTCTGTTGGTTATGCTGAGGCAAGAACAATTGACTTAGGCTACCTTAAAGGCGGTATGTCACATACGTTAAAAGTTCAAGCAATTGGTGACGGTATTGAATACGTTAACAGTGACGTTTCTGAGCCAAAATCAATCTATAAACTTGCAAGTCCTGAAGTTTCTCAAGATAAAGCAAACGGTAAATACAAATGGAGCATTGTTGACAGTGCTAGCGGTTATGAAGTAAAAGTTGGCAACAAACAAAGCAATACTCAAATTGAAACAGGTGACCAATATTATAGATACTTTGACCCATATAACGACTTTAAAGATGCTTTAGGCAACTATACAGTGACGTTTAGAGCAATTGGTGACAACGGTATTTCAACTATCAGTTCAGATATAACTACTGTCACTCAAGTAGTTGCTATGCTTGACAAGCCTGAATTTACTACTGGCTATACTAAAGAGCAATACTCTACTGATGGCGAAGTGACTGTTGACATTACTAAAAAGACACCTTACGCTAAAGGCTATACTTACGTAGTTAAAGGCTTTAGAAAAGACGTTTTAGTTGACTCTTCTGAAGAAACTGTTCCAACTTACAAGTACAATACTAACGGTACAGGCGAATTCTTAGTTCAAGTATTTGCTATCGGTAAAGTATTTGATGATAACGGCGTTTATATGTTAGATTCTCAAAATGGTGAAGGCAATAGCAAGGTTATCATTTTAGAGAAAATGAACGAAGATACAATTAAAGTAAACAACACTAAAGTATTAACTTGGGGTACTATTGCTAATACTGTTGAGTACAAAATTCAAATATATGCAAGTGCAAGTTCAAATGAATTTGCAAACGGTGCTAACCCAACACCTCAAACCCCTACTATTGAATTAACTACTACTTTAACTTCTGTTTCATTATACAAATTATTTAACCAAGAATCTATTACAGACGTGACTATTGACAGTATCAATCTTGGCGAATTCGCTAACGTAAACAACGTTAAGTCATTAAGAATAGTAATTACTGCTATGGGTAATGGAACTAGCGTTATTTCTGCGGCTTCACAAGTTAAAGATTTCCCTAACCAAACTTTTAACTTAGGTTAATATACTAGCGTACTATGGAAGAAATTATATATAACGTGATATTTCAATTATTCCTATTTATAATACTTATATATATAATAGGATACGTAATATCGCTAATTAACAGAACGTTTTACAAATATACTGGCGGTGGCATGGCTGTATGCCTTGCTACCGGCTTTATAGGAACGCCTATACACGAACTTAGCCACGCTTCAATGTGTTTATTATTCGGTCATAAAATTGAAGATATGAAACTCTTTCAAACTGACGATGCTAACGGTGTTTTAGGCTACGTAAGCCACTCTTATAATAAAAAGAATATTTACCACGTAATAGGCAACTATTTTATCGGTGTTGCGCCTATATTTATGGGTGCGGTGACACTCTACTTTTTAATGAAAGCGTTAATTCCTATGGCTTTTGTTGAAATAAATGCTAGCGTTCAAGAAGTAGTTGCAGTTCAGTCTAGTGGAATTACTACCGACATTATAGGGCAACTTTTTGACGTTTGCGTGGGCGCTCTAATATCAATGTTTACAGTTGATTTTAGTTATAAGACTGTAATTTTCTTAGTTCTTTGCTTATGTATCGCGTTGCATATGAATTTAAGCGGTGCGGATATTAAGGGTAGTTTAGGCGCTATTCCTATGATAGTTATATTACTGTTTGCCGTAAATACTGCGCTATACTATATTAGTTATAACTTGTATTTAGGCTTTTTAACAGGAATATCTTTTGTAGGTAGTTATTTATTATCACTTTTAGCGCTAAGTTTAGTATTTTCTTTTATTATCTTAGTGATAGGGTTTATCTTTAAATTAATATTCAAAAGATAAAATTAGTAGGCTTGACCTTTTATGGTTGAGCCTTTTTTTATTTGTATAAAAACTTTTTTAATAGAAATACTAACTAATATCCTATTTATGCACGTACATAAGGGGGCTTAGTTAATATGGTAAATAAAGTTGTAATATGCGGGGTAGACACGTCTACCTTGCCAAGAATAACTAAAGAAGAAAGCGAAGAACTACTTGATAAAATAGCAAAAGGCGATGAAGATGCCAAACATAAATTTATAACGTGCAATATTAGGCTTGTATTATCTATAATTAAAAGGTTTTCTTGCGCTAAGGTTTCTATTGACGATATGTTTCAAGCAGGTGTAATTGGTCTTATAAAGGCAACCGCCAACTTTGACAAGAGTTTTAACGTGTGCTTTTCTACTTACGCCGTGCCAATGATACTTGGCGAGATAAAAAGAGTGCAACGCTCAAATAATAGCCTAAGGGTTTCAAGGTCCATAAGGGATACGGCGTACCAAGTTTTAAAAACTAGGGGCGAACTAGAAAAGAAAGATATAATAGCCACGCCCGACGTTATTGCTAAAGAGTTAAATATTTTAGAGCGTGAAGTCGTTTACGCCCTTGACGCTATTAGCGACCCAGTTAGTTTATACGAGCCTGTATACAGTAAAGAGGGCGAAGAATTACTCTTAATGGACCAAATTAGCGACGATAAGCAAAACGACGAAAGGTGGGCGGAAAACGTGGCTTTAAGAAACGCCGTAGAACGACTTGGCGAAAGAGAGAAAAAAATTTTATATATGCGCTACTACGAAGGAAAAACTCAAACGGAAATTTCGTCAAGCGTGGGGCTTTCGCAAGCGCAAGTTAGTAGGCTAGAAAAAACCGCTCTAAAAACTTTAAAAAGTAGAATATTATAACGAAAACTTTATTATGTATTTTTAATATTGACAAAATTTTTCGCTATGTTATAATAAAAGCATAAAGGGGGTACGCATTATGGGTATGATTGCTTGTAGTTCTATGGTTAGTTTATCTTTTATCGCTTTAATAACAGCGGTTGCTTTTGTTGCTAAAGTAGGCGTTAGAACGATAATGAATAGAAAATAAAAGTAAGGGTTAGTGAAAACTAACCCTTAAATTTTTATATTGAATATTGAAAAATGCTAAATTTTGGTGTATAATTATATCAAATAAATAACTATAATATATAAAGGTGAATAATGGATATTAAAGAAGTTTTATCTAAATGTGACCATACTTTACTTAAACAACAATCAACTAAAAGCGAAATTTTAGCATTATGTGATGAAGGTATTAAATACCAAACTGCAAGCGTGTGTATTCCGCCTTGTTTTGTAAAAGAAGCAAAAGCCTACGTTCAAGGTAAACTTAAAATTTGTACGGTTATAGGTTTTCCTAACGGCTACAATACGACTAAAGTTAAAGTTTACGAAACTAAAATGGCTGTTTGTGATGGTGCAGACGAGATTGATATGGTTATAAATATAGGCAAACTTAAAGATAAAGACTACGGCTATATTTTAAAGGAAATAAAAGCAATTAAAAAGGCGTGCAAGGGCAAAATATTAAAAGTTATTATTGAAACCTGTCTTTTAACTGACGACGAAAAAATTATTATGTGTGACCTTTGTTATAAAGGTGGTGCGGACTATATAAAAACGTCTACAGGCTTTTCAACTAGCGGGGCAACTCTTAGTGACGTTAAACTTTTAAAAGAAAACTCTAATCCTAACTTGCTAGTAAAGGCGGCGGGTGGCATTAGCGGTGTTGACGACGCTAAAGAGTTTATTAAACTAGGTGCTAATAGGCTTGGCACGAGTAAAGTAGTAAAAGAAGTTATATATAAAGGAGAGTAAAAGTTATGGCTACACCACATATTACCGCCGAAATGGGCGATTTTGCAAAAACGGTACTTATGCCGGGCGACCCATTAAGAGCAAAATTTATAGCAGAAAATTATTTAGAAAATGCAAAACTTGTAAATAGTGTTAGGGGAATAAACGGCTACACTGGTTATTATAAAGGTAAAAGGGTATCCGTAATGGCGTCGGGTATGGGTCAACCGTCAATGGGTATATACTCGTATGAGTTATTTAAATTTTACGGCGTAGAAAGTATAATAAGAATAGGCTCTTGTGGTGGCTTTCATAAAGACTTGCACGTGAGAGATTTAGTAATCGCTATGGGTGCTTGTACTAACGGAAATTACGCTATGCAATATAATCTACCAGGTACTTTTTGCCCGATTGCAGACTTTTCTCTCGTAGATAAAGCCGTTAAGTATTGCGTAGACAACAATATAAGGCATATGGTCGGCAATATACTTTCATCTGATATGTTTTACGACGACTCTGATTCGGGGCTAGTATGGGCTAAAATGGGCGTTTTAGGGGTGGAAATGGAATCGGCGGCACTTTATATGAACGCCGCTAGGCTTGGCAAGAAAGCCCTTACGATTTGTACGGTAAGCGACTCTTTTATTTATCCTGAAGAAAATACTACTGCCGAAGAAAGACAAAACTCATTTACCAAAATGATGGAAGTCGCTTTAGAAATTTGTGAGGAGTAAAATGGCAAAAAGAGTATTTTTAATAGTGCTTGATAGTTTTGGCATTGGCGAAATGCCTGACAGTCACGCTTTTGGCGACGCTGGTAGCAACACTTTAGGCGCTATAAGAAATAGCAAAGAATTTAATATTCCTAATTTAATTAGTTTAGGGCTATATAATATTGACGGTATTAATGGTGGCGTAAGTGCGCCTACCGCATGCTATGCAAAAATGACGGAAAAGTCAATGGGTAAAGATACGACTATCGGACACTGGGAAATTGCAGGTATAGTATCAAATAAGCCTTTACCTACTTATCCTAACGGCTTTCCTAAGCATATATTAGACGAGTTTGAAAAAAGGGTTGGACGTAAAACCCTATGCAATAAACCGTACTCTGGCACCGAAGTTATAAAAGACTATGGCGAAGAGCATATTAAAACGGGTGCGTATATAGTATATACGTCTGCCGATAGCGTTTTTCAAATTGCCGCTCACGAAAGCGTTGTTCCACTTAGCGAACTTTATAACGCTTGCGAAATTGCAAGAGAAATTTTAGTTGGCGATAACGGTGTTGGCAGGGTTATTGCAAGACCTTTTATAGGTACTTATCCATTTAAAAGAACTGCAAATAGACACGACTATTCACTTTTGCCTCCAAAAGCAAGTATGCTTGATATTATAAAAAATAGTGGTAAAGAGTGTGTTTCGGTAGGTAAAATTTACGATATATTTGCTAGCCAAGGTCTAACTGAAAAAAATCTTATAAAAAACAACGAAGACGGCATAGAAAAAACTCTTGAAATTATGGATAGAGATTTTGAAGGTTTGTGTTTTACTAATTTAGTTGACTTTGATATGGTTTACGGTCATAGGAACGACGTTGACGGTTATGCTAAAGCACTTAGCGAGTTTGATATAAGGCTAAAAGAAATATTATTAAAACTAAGAAAAGACGATATGCTTATAATTACTGCAGACCACGGTTGCGACCCGTCTACGCCGTCTACCGACCACTCTAGAGAATATACGCCAATGCTTTTAGTCGGCAATAATTTTAAAAGAGGGGTAAACTTAGGTATAAGAGATAGTTTTAGCGATATATCGGCAACTATTTTAGACTATTTGGGGTTAGATAAATTGGATACTGACGGTACGTCGTTTTTATCTAAGATTATAAAGTAAGGAAAGTATGAGAGCATACGATATAATTAAACAAAAAAGAGACGGTAAGGCTCTAACTAAAGAACAAATTGATTTTATTATTAGCAAATACGCTAAGGGCGAAATACCCGACTATCAAATGTCGGCACTGCTTATGGCGATATACTATAAGGGTATGACCGTTGAAGAAACGACTAATCTAACGTTGGCGATTAAAAACTCAGGGAAAACTTTACAGTTTAAGGGGATTGACGGAATAAGGGTAGATAAGCACTCAACGGGTGGTGTTGGAGATAAAACGAGTTTAGTCGTTGCGCCGATAGTTGCTAGCCTTGGCGTTAAAGTTGCTAAAATGAGCGGTAGGGGGCTAGGTCATACAGGCGGTACTATTGATAAACTAGAAAGTATAAAAGGTTATAGAACTTCGCTTTCAGTTGAAGAGTTTGAAAGTATCGTTAACGAAACCAACCTTTCAATAATAGGTCAAAGCGAAGAACTTGCACCTGCCGATAAAAAATTATACGCTCTAAGAGACGTGACGGCAACTATTGACAGTATGCCACTTATAGCATCTAGCATAATGGGTAAAAAACTAGCGTCTAACGACGATTGTATCGTTTTAGACGTAAAAACGGGCAGCGGTGCTTTTATGAAAACGCCAAAAGAGAGTGAAGAACTATCTAGCCTTATGGTGCAAATTGGTAAAAATGCAGGCAAAAAAGTAATGGCGATAATTACGGATATGTCGTCTCCACTAGGCTATGCCATAGGAAACTCACTAGAAGTTATAGAAGCGATAGAAACTCTAAACGGCTGTGGGCCTGAAGATTTTACAAAAGTTTGCATAGTTTTAGCGTCTAATATGTTATACTTAGCAGGCAAGGGAAGTATTGAAGATTGTGAAAAAATGTGTAAAGATGCAATATCTTCTAAAAAGGCATTACAAACGCTTGCAAAGACAGTAAAACTACACGGTGGCGACGAAAGTTGTATTTTAGACCCAACTAAATTTGAAGTGTCAAAATATTCTAAGCAAGTGTTAGCCACCAAAAGCGGATATATAACTAAAGTAGACGCTGAGGGCTACGGCATAGCAAGTTTAACGTTAGGCGCAGGAAGAAACACCAAAGAAGATAAAATAGACTATTTAGCGGGCATAGTTCTTTGTAAAAAGGTTGGCGACTACGTAAATGAAGGCGACCTTTTAGCGACAATGTATTCGTCTAACGAAAACTTGTTTAATAGTGCTATTGATAAGTTTATAAAAAGCACTATAATAGAAGATACTAAACCAACCCTTAATCCACTAATTTATAAAATAATAGAGTAAAAAAAGATAGCAAATTAATTGCTATCTTTTTTAAATTTTTTATTTTTTCGTGTTAGGGTGGTTATAGTAATCTAGTAGCATTTCAAATGTTCTACCGTTAGCGCTAGCGTTAGGTTGCCAACAACAGAAATACTTATCATTATCCATAAACCTTTCAAGCATTATATACTCTTTAGACATAGAATATTTAAGTTGAGCGTCAAGCGTTTCTTTGGCCTCGTCATATCTACCTTGTTTCATAAACAAGTTAAACCAACCTTGGTCAACAAAGCCTGTATACCACATATGACCTGCCCAAGGGTCGCTAGTTAAGCCCATACCTAAAAGTAAGTCGTTCATAAGTCCGTGTAATCCGTTTTTGTGAAGCCTACGATTAGTAAAGTAGTTTTCAATATGTTTTATAGTTTCGCCCATAGGGTCTATCATACCACTATTAGCAAGGCTTGGAGCGTTTCCTAAATATGGGTTTTTAGTATAAGGAAGTTTAAGTGGTTTATCAAGGTCTTCTAAAGTAAGCGGAATAAACAATTCGTTGCCGTTATCAAAGTTATTTATTGCTTTATTTACAACTTTTTCTTTAAAAACTTTAGTGTAATCTTCATAGTAAGACTTAATCTTATTAGCGTTTTCATAGTCGCCGTATTTTTCAAATACCATAATAAGTTTTTTGTAAACAGAAATATTGCCGTGGTCAGCACCCCAGAAGTGAGCAATTTCAGGCCAGTCGGTCGCTCTCATTGCAGGCATAAGACCAGGATACAAATCGTTGCTATGGCGTTTTCTTTCAATCCAATCAACAGCGTCTAGTATAGCGCCTTTAAACTCGTTGAATTTATTTTCGTCTCTATAATAAGCATAGTCGGCAAGCGTTGATAAAATAGCGTAAGTTATAGAACTCCAAGGTATAGAATGACCTAAAGTTACGAATTGACCTTTGTTTTCACCTTCTTTTAATTGAAGCGTGTTAAGGTATAAGTCGGTTGCCATATCAACATATTTGTCAAAATTACCAATTCTAA
Source organism: Christensenellaceae bacterium (assembly GCA_045648085.1). Taxonomy (GTDB): domain Bacteria; phylum Bacillota; class Clostridia; order Christensenellales; family Borkfalkiaceae; genus HGM11412. The sequence continues at coordinate 26,557 of JAZRNF010000085.1, forward strand.
GAAGACCTACGAGCATACTTCTCGCTTCTGCAGGCCATATCATTGATTGAGTACCGCCTTGCCTTGGTAAAATCATATTAGTACCTTTTTGAGTTGCGAACATTTGTAATGAGTTAGATACAAGCGTTCTAATCATTGTATAGTATTGCTTTTTAGTTCTTCCTGGATAGTACTTAATATTATCTAATTCTTTAAGCCAAAAATCATATATTTTAGCCCTTTCTTCTTCGTAGTTTAAGCCGTTAGAGTTCTTAGTAGGTCTTTCAACTTTAAATATAAAGTCGGTTGTAGAGTTTTTTTCAATTTCTACTTCAAACTCTACGAAGTGCCTTAAATAGTTAGGCATACCGATTTCATCACCGTGCCAAATTGCTTTAAATTTCTTATCAAAAGTGACTTTTAACTCATTATCTTGTAAAACGCCGTTTTCAAAAACAAAGTCTGACGGAATAAAGCCCCAAATTCTTGGGTTAGTGTCAAAAGTATTATATGCGCTTATATTACCGCACATAATTCTTTCCATAATACCCGTTCTTGCCATTACTGAAACTTTTTCTTTTATCGTTTTGTCCGTTGGGTTAGTAAGCGAAACTTTAACGTAAGAAGTTGCCGATAAAGCGTTATCGCAAAATGCTTCGTAATGAATTAGTAAATCTTTAAACTTATAGTTAAAAGAATGTACGGGTACACCTTCTTTATCTACGTTATATTTAATTTTTTTAAAGTTTATCTCTTCAACGTTTTCACCGAAAAATACTTTTATAGCCGAAGCACGAGTGTCTGCATTTTTTACATAGATATCTATGTCTTTATACATAATTTTACCGTCGGCAAACATTGTAATTAAATCGTCTGCAAGGGGTGGATTAATATACCTTTGAATAGTAAATGGGCGTTGCCATTTTTCCTTAGAAGAAACCATTACCATAATTTTATATCCTTTTTACTTTTATAATAGAATTTATTTTTTCGTGTTAGGGTGACTATAGTAGTCAAGTAGCATTTCAAACGTTCTACCGTTCGCACTTGCGTTTGGTTGCCAACAACAGAAATACTTGTCGTTATCCATAAACCTTTCAAGCATTATATACTCTTTACTCATTGAGTATTTTATTTGAGCGTCAAGCGTTTCTTTGGCTTCGTCATATCTACCTTGTTTCATAAACAAGTTAAACCAACCTTGGTCAACAAAGCCCGTATACCACATATGACCAGCCCAAGGGTCGTCTTTATTATGACCAAGTAATAAGCAGTTCATAAGACCGTGTAATCCGTTTTTGTGAAGCCCACGATTAGTAAAGTAGTTTTCAATGTGCTTTGCAGTATCGCTAAATAGGTCAATCATACCGGAACTTATAAGAGAAGGCGCATTTCCTAAATATGGGTTATTAGTATAAGGAAGTTTAAGTGGCTTATCTAAGTCTTCTAAAGTTAAAGGAACGAATAATTCGTCGCCATCGTCAAAGTTGTTAATTGCCTTATCAACTACTTTTTCTTTAAATACTTTAGTGTATTCTTCTAGATAGCCCTTAATTTTATTAGCGTTTTCATAGTCGTTATAATGCTCGAATAAGATTATAAGTTTTTTATAAGCGCAGATAGCGCCGTGGTCTGCACCCCAGAAATGAGCAATTTCTGCCCAGTCGGTTGCTCTCATTGCAGGCATAAGACCAGGATATTTTTCATTTTTATGGCGCACTCTTTCAATCCAATCAACAGCGTCTAAAATAGCAGGTCTAAACTTTTTAAATTTATCTTCATTTCTTAAAAGGGCGTAGTCTGCTAAAGTGTTTAGTATGGCATAAGTAATACTACTCCAAGGAACTGATGCACCTAAATTTATGAATTGACCTTTATCTTCCCCTTCTTTAACTTGAAGTTTATCTAAGTATAAGTCGATAACTCTATCGATATATCTATCAAAGTTACCAATCTTAACTAAGCCTATAAGCAAAGACCTTGCTTCCGTTGGCCAAATAACCGTTTGAGTTCCGCCTTGCCTTGGCAAAATATCCCTAGTGTTTTTCTCAGTTGCAAACATTTGTAAAGAGTTGGCAACTAAAGTTCTAATCATTGTGTAGTATTGTTTTTTAGTTCTACCAGGATACTTTTCAATACATTCTAATTCTTTAAGCCAAAAAGCGTACGCTTTAGCCCTTTCTTCTTCGTAGTTTAAGCCGTTTGAAACTTTTTTAGGTCTTTCAACTTTAAATACAAAGTTAGTTGTAGAATTAGCCTTTATTTCTACTTCGTATTCAACAAAGCCCCTTAAATAGTTAGGCATACCCTTTTCGTCGCCGTGCCATTTGCCTTTAAGATTTTTATCAAAAGTTATTCTTAAAGAATCGTCTTGCATAACGCCGTCGTTGTAAGTAAAGTAAGTTTTAATAAAGCCCCAAATTCTTGGGTTAGTGTTAAAGTGGAAATATCCGCTTATGTTACCGCACATAACTTCAGACATTAAGCCCGTTCTTGCTATAACTGAAATTTTTTCTTTAATATCTTTATTAGTTGGGTTGGTAAGCGCTACTTTTACGTACGCCGTGTTTGAAATTTCGTTATCGCAAAAAGCCTCGTATAATATGTTAAGGTCTTTAAATTTATAGTTAAAAGAATGTACAGGAACACCTTCTTTATCAACGTTGTACTTAATTTTTTTAAAGTTTATTTCTTCATACTTATCGCCAAGCAAAACCTTTACGCCAGACGCATCGCTTGTAAAGCCTGATTTAAAACAGTCAACGTCTTTATACATAATTTTGCCGTCGGCAAACATAGTGACTAAGTCTTCAGTGTAAGGTGTGTTTATATATCTTTGTATTGTAAATGGGCGTTGCCACTTTCCCTCGTTTGGAATATTGTCCATAAAACTCTCCTTTAAATGTATGGGTTATTATAATTATACATCTAAATAATTATAATGCAATAACAATCTTTTAAAAATTTTGTACTATATTCCATAAAATAAAATAATATAGTTGATTATTTGTTGTGTTATTTTTAGATATATGATACAATAATTTTACTATGGCATCAGATTATAATTTAAAAAACGTACAAAAGGTTGTCACCGACTTTTTTAAGGCAACAAGCGTAAATATTTCTATACTTGATAGCGATTTTAACGTTATTTACATGAATAAGGAGTATTCAAATAAATATTGTCTACTTTTGCAATCTTCTTATAAAAAAGGATATTATTGTTATTGTTCCGACGTAAAATTGTTAAATAAATGCAAAGAAACTAAAAGCCCGCAACAACACATTTGTTATGCAGGGCTTATAGATATTGCTATTCCTATAATGCACGAATTTGAAATTATAGGATATATTATGATAGGTCAGTTAAAATATTCTGACAATCTTGACGCGATAAATATAAAGACGACGAAGGCAAAACTTGAAAATTTTAAAGAAGAGTATAATAAGTTGACTTTATCTAATCAAGAAAAAATTGAAAGTACGATAAACATTGCAATAATCGTTGCAAAATACTTATTGTTAGAAAACATAATAAAGCCAAAAAGAAGTAAAAATTTGGAGACGGTTATTGATTTTATCAACGAAAACTTAAGCGAAAATTTGTCTATTGAAAACATATCTAAGCAAACTTTTTTATCCAAGAGTTTAATTTATATTTTGTTTAGAAAATATTTTAATATGACGGTTAGCGAATATATAAATATACAAAGAATAAAAAGGGCAAAGCAATTATTAAACGGCACCGAATTAACCGTTGAGAGCGTTTCGGCTAAAGTTGGATATTCTAGTTCTTCTTACTTTAGTAAAACGTTTAAAAAAATAGTAGGCGTATCGCCTAAGCAATATAGCGAAGAAAATAAAATATAATTAAAAAGTCGCAATCCCCTAGGGAAAGCGACTTTTCGTTTGTTATTAAAAATCTTTGAATAAATCAATTAAATAAATAAGTGCTCGTGGTAAATGGAAAGGGTCTTTAACAGGAAGTGCCGCAGATGGCGCAACCTTTAAGTCCTTATCAAGCCAGTTTATCCACTCGCCGTGACCGTTAGGGTAATGAGAGAAAGCAAACTCGTTAATCTTTTTATGCATTTCCATAAAATACTCGTCTTTAGTATGTTTATAAGCATAAGCAGTAGCAACAAGTGCTTCGCAGTGTACCCACCACGCCCTGTAATCAGCCTTATCTCTATAAACAGGGCTTTTGCCGTCAATGTCTATCGCTAAACACATACTGCCGTTTTCCCAGCCGAGTTCTAAGTGCCTTTTTACAAGCCTACAACACTCTAAGATTTTGTCTTTATCATTTCTATCTTCAAAAATGGTAATTATAAACCAAAGTGTTTCTAAAGTGTGGCCAGGCATACAAAGTCTTTCAGGAGCAGTGTCCTGTCTAGTTCCGTCTACTCTTATAAACTCAATAACAGCGTCTTTTTCTTTATTGTAAAAGCGGTCTAAAATCTTGTTTGCAAATTGGTATGCGGTATCGTCAATTTCTTTTGAGCCGATAGCCTTTGCCAAGTTGTGATAGAAGAAAGAAAAGACCATATATACGCCGTGAATTTCCATACCTTCAGGTATAGTTCTTGGCGCAACGCCATAACTACCAGGATTTTTAATAAGGTTATAAGTATTTTTATAAATTTCAATGGCAATTTCTTTAGCGACTTCGTTTTTAGTCATTAAATAATACTCTGTCATACCAATAAGGACAAAACCGTCAACGTAAATACTAGTAGGACCTTGTTTTACGTTGCCAAACTCGTCGTAAAGATAGTTCCAAGAGCCACCGTCTTTTGGTCTAACGGTTAAAAGGTAATTAAATAATCCGTTAGCCATATCTAAATACTCTTGTTTCTTCTCAACCCTATTATATAGGGCAGAGAAAGTCCAAAGAGCACGACCTTGTGACCAAATAAATCTATCTTTTGACATAACTTTGCCATCTTCACTTAAACAGTTGTTGATAGCACCGCTTTCGTCTTTAGAGTATTTAAGCCAGTACGGTATTATTTCGTCGTTTAAAGTGCTAAGATATTGATTATAATAATTGTTCATTACTATACCTCTAAAAAATTAAACTGTAAATTTAGCAAGGTCAGAAGTGTAGAAAGTTTCGCCTTTTTTGTCAAGTTTATCAGTTTTAATCCAAGGACAGCAGTACCAAACACCGTTATCGTCAACTGCTAAAGTTTGAATATTCTTTGGATATTCGCCGTTAGGAAGAACGATATCACCGTGGTCTTTATACTCGTTTTTAGAAAGTGAGTAAGTCACAGCAGTTAATCTTGGAGTACCGTCATTAGCAGTATAACCAGAAACGTAGTAAAGCATATCGTCGTTATTTGGCGCTTTAGTTAAAGTCATATAACCATATCTAAAGTCTTCAAATGAACCCCTATCACGGTTAATTTTACTTGCAATTCTTTCAATGAGTTTAAATTCTTTGTTTACAGGGTCAAATGAGAAAAGATAACCTGATTTTGGCATAACGCCGTAGAATTTCTTATAAGTTTTGTTGTAAACGAGATAACGCCAGTTATAACCTTGGTGACCACCACGTGTTGGGTCAAATTCACCGAACATATCACGTTTTAAATTACACCAGTCAACAAGTGCAACGTTGCCGTCTTTATCAGTAGAGTAAACTTCACCGTTAGATAAAGTAAAGTAAGCAATACCAGTAGTTGGTTCAACAGCAAAGATACGGCAAATACAAGAATATCTATCGCCTGCGCCAATTTCACCGTCAAGTGCAACTTTACCTGCGTTAACAAGTTTCTTAGCGTTTACGTCGTAAATTAAAAGCATAGCGCGTGGCCAAGTTAAGCAGAAACAAATACCGCGGTCAGTATCCATAGTCATAGTGATAATACCTTCGCCGTCTGGTGCTTTAGCAACTACTTCTGTCTTGCCGTTTTCGTCAACGGAAATAATTCTACCACCGCTATAATCAAGGTAGCCTTCTGGTGGTGGAGCAGGGTTTTCCTTACCGCCTTCAGTTGTACCGCCGTAGAAACTGCAGTGTGTAGCAAACCAAATTTTATTATCGTATTTAAAAAATGGAGTGTGTGATTTACCTTGTGGAATACGTTTAACGCCTGCTTCGCCACAAAGTTCAGTTAAGTCACCGATAAGTTCAGGTTTGTTTGAACCGATTTTAACACGATACGCTCTTGCAGGAACGTCTATATCGTGAGTACAAAGTGTGTAGTAAACGTAGTCGTCTACTATTGAGAGTGAGTTGTAGTTAGAATCCGATAAAGGGAAACCACTATCATAAACTTCTAATTTGATTTCTTTATTCATAATAAAATCTCCTTATATATTTTGGCTTAGCCACAATATATAACTGATAATATAACGCAAAAAACGTTGTTCCGCGTTTGACGCGCTGTAATTGTCAATAATAATATTGTGTCGTAGCCAGTATTTTTAGTTGCAAAATTAAAATTTATTTGTTAACATAATTTGTATGAAAACTAATTATCCTAAACGTTTTGAATCTATAAAACCGATTGACGTATACCACGTTGAAAGAAATAGCGATAGTGAACCGCATTGGCATTCAGGCTACCTTATTACCTTTGTTTACGAAGGCGACGGTGTAGAGACTAAAAACGGCATTGATTACGAAATTAAAAAAGGTAAAATATCCGTGTTGTCTCCGTCGGATATCCACTCAAATAAGGTGGGCAAGCAAGGTTATTTTTCATACTATGCTTGTATATTCCGTTCAGACGTGTATCTTGGAGAAAAGGGAAGTTCAATATCTAACTTTACCTTTCCTATGACTGCATATTTGCAAGGCGAAGAGTTTGAAGAAACCTTTTTCATTTTCAAAATGCTTGAAAAATATTCTAAAAAATCGCTTAGCGAATATAAGTCAATAATTGTTGCGCTTATTGAAATTTTATTAAAAACTGCCGACGGTAAAAAGTGTAGCGTTTCTAGTGAAATTAGCGTAAACTCAATTACCAGTGCCGTTAGTTATCTAAATAGCCATTTCAACGAAGAAATTTCTCAAAAGAAACTTGCCGATATGTGCGGGTTTTCTACCGACTATTTCGGTAAACTTTTCAAAAAAGAAATGGGCGTAAATTTTAGCACCTACCTTCTTTCGTTAAGGCTTGACTGTGCCGCAAGGCTTTTAATATCGGGCGCAAACGCTCAAGAAGCGTGCTTCGGTTGTGGGTTTTCGTCGTTCAACTGGTTCTCTACTGCGTTTAGTAGAAGATTTGGCGTACCACCAGGGAAATACGCATTATCAATTATAGAATAATTGTACCACATATAATATCGTAAAAAAATAAGTAATACGGTTTTTTTATTAAATATTCCGTCATTTAATAACAAAAAAAGGTGTTTGACTTCAATCAAACACTTTTTTAATTTAGTTATAAAGTTCTAAAACTTTTTTAGCACCGTTTTTAACTTCTTTAATTAAAGATTGTGGGGCTAAAATTTTTATATCGTCACCAAACGACAATAGTTTGCCAACTAGCGTTTTATCAATAGGCAAATTAAACGATGCCCTTATACTACCATCTTGCAACGTGCATACTTTATCTACGCCAAGCCACTCTTCAATATCTGCTTTTGCCTTTTTGTCTACCGCTAGTTCAACAGTTTCGGTACTTAAATTTTCATACCACTCAATAAGGGTTGACTTTAAGTTTTCAGTAGGGCGGCGGGCAAACGTTTTATTAGTTGCTTTGGCTTTAGAAATTCTACCTATTTTAAATAGCCTAAATTCTTCTCTTTTATGGCAGTATGCGTAAACGTACCATAAACCTTGTTTTAAAACAAGGGTATGCGGTTCTATTTCACGCTCTGAAAAATTATCGCCCCTATCTACGTAGCCAATGTCTACAATTTGGTGGTTTTCAATACTGTTTTCAAAAAACGTAATTGATTCCTTGTATCCTTCAACGTTGCCCCAAGGTCCACCGTCAATTACTAAATTGCCAAAATCTAAGGTGTCGTCAGCGTTTGACTTTTTAGAAATAGCCGTTATTTTTTCAATAATTTTACTAAGGGTTAAAGAGTTGACTTCGCCCATTAAATTATTTAATACGCCAATTAAAAAATCACTTTCTTCTTTTGTTAAAAATGATGCAGGCAATTTATACGTTTCAGAGATTGAAAAGCCACCGTTTCTTCCACGCGTATTATATATAGGTACAGAGATTGACAGTTCGTCTATATACCTATAAATTGTACGAAGTGACACGTCTAAACGCTCTGACAAATATTTTGCCGAAACTTGATTTCTTGTTAAAAGAATAAATAAAATATCAATAAGTGCTTGTAATTTCATAGTAAGTATATTTTAATATACTTGACAATAGTTGTCAATATTTATTTAATATTTGGGCAATTATTTTATTTGCAGTTTTTAAATTATACGAGTTTAAAGTTTTAAGATAGATATTTCTATTGGTATAAAGTGATAAAATTTTATTAAATAAAAGGTCACCGTTAAGCGTTTCTTGATAAGCGTAATCGGCAAGACTTAGCGACTTAAAATACTTGGCGTTTTCTATTTGGTCGCCCCTAGACGCCGTTTTGGGCAGTGGTATAAATAGGGTAGGGATTTTTAGTGCAATAAGTTCAAAAGCGGTGTTAGAGCCTGCCCTTGATAAGCAAACGTCGGCAAGGGCGTAGGCGTAAGCCATATCGGTAAATTCAACTTCGTAGTAGCCCTTGATATTTTTGTTTGACAAGTTGTTTTTACCAACAATATTTAAAATATTAAAATATTTTAAAAGTTTAGGTAATGCCGACAAAACAAGGCTGTTTATTGCCCTTGCTCCGCTAGAGCCACCCGTCACTAAAAGCACGGGTTTATCCCCTTTAATATTGTAATATTTTAGTGCGTCGGCTCTACTTTTTAAAAATAATTCTTCACGTATAGGCGAACCTACGTAATTGCCGTTTTTAATAGATAAAGCCGTTTTTTCAAAAGACGTTAACGTCTTACAAGAAAATTTTGACGCTATTTTATTCGCCAAGCCAAGCGACAAGTCAGACTCGTGAATAATTACTGGAATTTTTAGTTTTTTAGCGGCGATAGTGACGGGTAGACCTACGTATCCACCCTTAGAAAACACGACGGTTGGATTAAGGTCTTTAAGTATTTTTTTAGCGTCGCTAATTGACTTAGAAAAGTAAAAAGGTATTTTTAGGTTGTCAAGTGATAGCGAGCGTTTTAGTTTGCAAGGCTCAATCTCATAGTACTTTAGCCCCTTTGATAATACGTAATTTTTTTCTATACCAGTTTTAGAGCCAATATAATAAATTTTGTCAAAATTAAGATAAGGAATTATTGCGAAATGTGGCGCAGTATGTCCTATCGTGCCACCGCCTGTCAAAACAATGCTTCTCATAATAGTATAGTATGCATAAATTAAAAATAAATTTAAAAATAAGGCTAAAAAAGTATTGAAATAAAGTAAATACTATGCTAAAATATCTATATTAAATTTTAGTTTTAAGGAGTTATTATGAGCACTATTTTAGTAACGGGTGGCGCAGGCTACATCGGTAGCCATACCGTAATTGAACTTAATAAAGCAGGTTATGAAACTGTAATAGTTGATAACCTTAACAATAGTAAAATTGAAGCGGTTAGGCGTGTTGAAAAAATTATTGGAAAGTCTATTCCTTTTTATGAGAACGATATTTTAGATAAAGATGCGTTAAGAAAAATCTTTACCGACTATAAAATTGACGCAGTTATCAACTTTGCAGGTTATAAAGCGGTTGGTGAGTCCGTTCAAAAACCAATAGAATACTATCACAACAATATCGGTGGTTTAATTGCTCTTGTTGAAGTTATGAAAGAGTTTAATTGTAAAAACTTAGTATTTTCTTCTTCTGCAACGGTGTACGGCGACCCACACACCGTTCCTATAAAAGAAGATTTTCCACTTTCTACAACTAACCCATACGGTAGCACTAAACTCTTTATTGAGTATATTTTAAAAGATTTATTCAAAGCAGACCCAGAGTTTAATATCGCAATTTTACGTTATTTCAACCCTGTTGGCGCGCACGAGTCTGGTACTATTGGCGAAGACCCTAACGGTATTCCTAACAACCTTTGCCCATACATTACTAAAGTTGCAATAGGCAAACTTGAAAAGTTAAGAGTGTTTGGTGGCGACTATCCTACTAAAGACGGTACGGGTGTTAGAGACTTTATTCACGTAGTTGACTTAGCGGTTGGCCACGTTCTTGCAGTTAAAAAATTACTCACAAAGAGTGGTTTATTTATCGTAAACTTAGGTACTGGCGTTGGTTATAGCGTTCTTGATATGGTAAACGCTTTCTCTAAAGCATTTGGTAAAGATATTCCATATGAAATAGTTGATAGAAGACCGGGTGATATTGCCGAGTGCTATGCCGACCCATCTTTAGCATACGAACTTATCGGTTTTAAAGCGACAAAAACTATTGACGATATGTGCCGTGACGCTCTTCGTTGGCAACTTAACAATCCAGACGGTTATAATATCTAACAGTCAATCTTATAACGGATTGTAGACTTTTATAAATAAAAAACAAAGCATATTATATTTCGCTAAGTGCGAGTTATAATATGCTTTTTAATTTACTTTTTTAAAAACAAATAATTGTCTTTATCAAGAACGCAAACGTTTTTATCAAGGGCGCAAATAGCACCTGTTAAAAGGTCTAATAGGCGTTGAGCGTCACCACCTTTTAGTTTTGACAAGTTTACTATAAGCGGGTAGTTTTTTAAATACTTTATAATTTCTTCCGCTTCCGTTAAAGAGTAGGGGATAAAGGTCTTAATTTCTTTTGTGCCTTGTAAAGCGTTATAGTCAAAATTCATTAGTACCTTTTGCCAAAAATTTTACTGCCAACCCTTATCATATTAGAGCCGTTTTCAATGGCAAGTTTATAGTCGTTAGACATACCCATTGACAAGTATTTGAAGCCGTATTTATCTTTATATTTATCATACGTAGCCCTTACTTTTTTAGCGAGAGAGACAAGCAAAATTTCATCGTCGCTATCAGGTAGCATAGCCATAAAACCTAAAACCTTTATATTTGTAAACAAATATAACTTAGACAAAATTTCTTCTATATCGTCAATTAAAAACCCGCCTTTTTGTTCTTCGCCTAAGTTGAGTTCAAGCAAAATATTCGTAGTTAAATTTTTGTTTAAACTTTGTTTGTTAATTTCGGCTAAAAGTTCTAAACTATCAACGCTATGAATAAGGTAAACTTTGCCTATTAAATACTTAATTTTGTTAGACTGTAATCTTCCAAAAAAGTGATAGTTTACAGGCAAAACGCTATCAAACTTATCTCTAAATTCTTGCGCCTTGTTTTCGCCTATATCTTTAAGCCCTGCGCTTATCGCTTCGTTTATATTTTCAACGGGAACGAACTTTGTTGCGCCTACTAAAGTGACCTTTTCTTGAAAACAATTGCCATTTTCAATTTCTTTTAAGATTTCTAATAAATTTTCTTTTATCATAGTTATAAAAAAGTTTTAGTAAAAACTAAAACCTTCCTTAAAAAAATATTACTGCGAGTCTTCTCCGATAAAACAAACCGAAGCGTTTAGTAAGTAGTTTGCTCCGTTAAAGCTACCTTATGGCACACGACGCGTTCCGCTTAGTGCTGCTATATTCCTATCCTGACACGGTTCACAGGGCACCGTTGCATAAGACCTTAACATCAACGCCACTTGTTTACGACTGCCTTCCATAAATTAAACCTCGGAAGATGTTCAACCTTGCTATAGCGGATTGCAAGTTATAGGGCACCGCTAACTCCCCGTCTATCGCAGCAAGTATATTGTATACTAATTTTGTAAAATTATCAAGCAAATAATATAAAAATATTTAGTATTTACTTTACTTAAAGTTATTTATTTGCTAAAATATACTAAAAAGTGCAAAAACCTTGTTAAAGTTTAATACTTTAAGTACTCAACTTGCAACGAATAAGCGTTTTGCAATTTAATTTTGTACTTAGTAATCATAAAGGAGTGACCTACAATGTATAAAAAAGTAGATACTAACTTAAATTTCTTAGAAAGGGAAAAAGAAATTATCAAATTTTGGAACGAAAATTCTATATTTGAACAAAGTATCAAAAAAAATGAAGGAAACGAAGAGTTTTGTTTCTATGACGGACCGCCTACTGCTAACGGTAAGCCACACATCGGCCACGTTTTAACTCGTGTTATGAAAGATATTATTCCTAGATATCAAACAATGAAAGGCAAACACGTTTTAAGAAAGGCAGGTTGGGATACTCACGGTCTTCCAGTTGAACTTGAAATAGAGAAAAAACTTGGTCTTGACGGTAAACAAGATATTGAAAAATATGGTATTGAGCCTTTTATTAAAGAGTGTAAGGCGTCGGTATTTAAATACACTAACGAGTGGAAAGAAATGAGCGACCGTTTGGGTTATTGGTGCGATATGGATAATCCATACGTCACTTATCACGACGATTATATTGAGTCTGAGTGGTGGGCTCTTAAAGAAATTTGGAAAAAAGGCTTACTCTATAAAGGTCATAAAATCGTTCCATACTGCCCAAGATGTGGTACTGCGCTTTCTTCTCACGAAGTTGCTCAAGGTTATAAAGACGTGACTGAAAAATCAGTTTACGTTAAATTTAAAATTAAAGGCACGGAAAACGAATATTTCTTAGCGTGGACGACTACGCCTTGGACACTTCCATCAAACGTAGCACTTTGCTTAAACGAAAAGGAAAACTACGCTAAAATTAAAGCCGAAGACGGCGCAATTTACGTTTTAGCCGAAAAACTATGCTCTAAACTCTTTGAAAATTACGAAGTTTTAGACGTTAAGTCGGGTAAAGAATACGAATTTGTTGAGTATGAGCCACTTTTCAGTTTTGGTAAATTAGAGCCTAATAAAAAGGCGTACATTTGTATTTTAGACGACTACGTCACAATGGACGACGGTACTGGTATCGTTCACAACGCACCTGCATTTGGTGAAGACGACTCTAGGGTATGTAATAAGTACGACGTTTCGTTTATCAATTTAGTAGATGCGCGTGGTAAAATGACTGAAGAGTGCGATAAGTTCGCAGGCGTATTTGTAAAAGACGCTGATAAACTTATTATTGACGACTTAAACAATCGCGGGTTAATGTTTAAAGTTCAAGAATTTACACACAGTTATCCTTTCTGTTGGCGTTGTAATACTCCGCTTATCTACTATGCTAGGGCAAGTTGGTTTGTAAAAACTACTGCTATTAAAGATAAACTTTTAGCGTCTAACAACTCAGTTAACTGGATGCCTGAAACTATTAAGTCGGGTAGAATGGGTAATTTCCTTGAAAACGTTATTGACTGGGGTTTATCAAGAGAAAGATATTGGGGTACTCCACTCCCTGTTTGGACTTGTGACAAGTGTGGTAAAGTACACGTTATCGGCTCTAAACAAGAACTTAAAGACCTTTGTGGTTTAAGTGGAGATATTGAACTTCACCGTCCATATATTGACGAACCTACGTTTAAGTGTGAGTGCGGTGGCACTATGTCAAGGGTTAAAGACGTTATTGACTGTTGGTTTGACTCTGGCTCAATGCCTTTTGCGCAACTTCACTATCCGTTTGAAAATAAAGATTTGTTTGAAAAACAATTCCCAGCAGACTTTATTAGTGAAGCCATTGACCAAACACGTGGTTGGTTCTACACTTTACTTGTAATTTCTACCTTGCTTTTTGATAAAGCATCGTTTAAAAACTGTATAGTACTTGGTCACGTTAACGATAAAAACGGCATAAAAATGTCTAAACATATCGGCAACGTAGTAGACCCTTGGTCAGTTCTTGACAAACAAGGTGCTGACGCAGTTAGATGGTATTTCTATACGGGTTCTTCACCTTGGCTTCCATCTAGGTTCTACCCTGAAGCGGTTTCTGAAGCGCAACGTAAATTTATGGGTACGCTTTGGAACACTTACGCTTTCTTTGTATTATACGCTGAAATTGACGGATATAACCCTGCAAACTACAATTTAAAAGATTGCAAGTTGTCGTTTATGGATAAATGGGCGCTTTCTAAACTCAACACCCTTATTGACAACGTTGACAAAGGTTTAGAAAATTATCAAATTTTTGAATCTTCAAGAATGCTTCAAGAATACGTTGACGATTTGTCTAACTGGTATATTCGCCGTGGTAGAGAAAGATATTGGGGTAAAGAAATGACGGAAGATAAAATTTCCGCATACACAACTCTTTACACAATACTTGTCACTTTAGCAAAACTTTCAGCACCATACGTTCCGTTTATGGCTGAGAGTATGTACCTTAACTTAGTTCCTAACTTCTATAAAGACGCTCCTATTTCCGTACACCTTTGCGACTTCCCTAAGGTAGACGAAAGTATGATAGACCATAAACTTGAAGAAGGTATGGCAATCGTGTTAGACATAGTAGTTCAAGGCCGTGCTTGCCGTAATACTGCTAACGTTAAAAACAGTCAACCACTTTCTAAAGTTTACGTGGCAACTGAAAGAATTGCTAACTTTAGCGAAGAACTTTTACAAATCGCTAAAGACGAATTAAACGTTAAAGAACTTGAACTTTTAAAAGACGCAGGTACGTTTATTTCATACAAACTTAAACCACAACTTAAAACTTTAGGACCTAAATACGGTGCTAAACTTGGTCTTATTAGAAACTTCTTAGAAACTTGCAACGCAACTGAAGTTGTTGAAACTGTAAAAGCAGGCAAAGTTTATACTGTAAATCTTGGTGGCGCTGATATTGAGTTTACGATAGACGATTTACTTATATCTTCTGAGTCAATGCAAGGCTTCGTATCTTCAAGCGATAAGGGCGTGACCGTTGTTCTTGATACTACAATCACTGAAGAACTTTTACTTGAAGGTGTTGAAAGAGAAATTATTTCTAAAGTTCAAACAATGAGAAAAGAAGCGGGCTTTGAAGTTGTAGATAGAATTAACTTATATGCTATCGCTACGAATAACGCATTAAAAGTATTAAGCGAAAAAGGCGAAAATATTAAAAACGCCGTACTTGCATCAAGCGTTGTATTAGGCGAAGTAAACGGCTATCAAAAAGAGTGGGATATCGCAGGCGATATGGTGACTCTTGGCGTTGAAATTTGCAAATAATAGGAGTAAAAAATGAACCTTGCGGATAAGTGGCTAGATTATCAAATTATAGCGACGGGTGACGGGTATAAGTTAGAGCGTTGGAAAGACGTTGTTCTACTTCGTCCAGACCCACAAGTTATATGGCCAGAACAACAAAAACTTGATAATTTTAAAGACCTTAACGCTAAATACGTAAGAAGCGAAACTGGTGGCGGTAGGTGGGAACATAAAAAATCTACCCCTGATAACTGGATAGTAGAGTACGGCGAACTCAAGTTTTTAATTAAGCCTATGGGTTTTAAACATACTGGTCTATTCCCAGAGCAAGCGTATAACTGGGATAAAATGGCAAATTTAATAAAAAATGCCAATAGACCAATAAACGTACTTAATTTATTCGCTTATACTGGCGGTGCAACCGTTGCTTGCTTAAAAGCGGGCGCATCGGTTTGCCACGTTGACGCTGCTAAAGGTATGGTAGAAAGAGCGGGCGAAAATTGCAGATTGTCAAAAGTAGGCGACGGAAAAGTTAGGTTTATTATTGACGATTGCTTAAAATTCGTTCAAAGGGAAATAAGGCGTGGCAAAAAATACGATGCTATCATTATGGACCCACCTAGTTTTGGCCGTGGACCTAACGGCGAAACGTGGAAGATAGAAAACGAACTTTTCGGGCTTGTTAAAACTTGTACTCAAGTACTTAGCGACAATCCGCTATTCTTCTTAATAAACAGTTATACAACAGGGCTTCAACCACAAGTTATTAAAAATATTTTAACTCTTAACTTAAAGAATTTTGGCGGTAAAATTGAAGCCTACGAAGTAGGGCTACCAACAGACGAAGGTATAGCGCTTCCTTGCGGTTGCTCAGGTATTTGGACAGAAAATTAAAAGGTGTAATATGGACGAACCTATAATTATTTATGAAGACAATCATATATTAGTTGCGTTAAAGCCTCAAGGCGTACCGTCTTGTGAAGACGAAACTAAAGACTTAGATATGCTTACCATTTTAAAAAATTACATAAAAGTACGTGATGAAAAGCCGGGGAACGTTTACTTGGGTCTTGTACATAGACTTGATAGACCAACCGGTGGCGTTATGGTATTTGCTAAAACTTCTAAGGCGGCGGCTAGGCTTTCCGCTCAAATGAAAGAAGGCGATTTTCAAAAAGTATATTACGCTGTTTTAGTTGGTACTTTAGCAAAAAAATCGCAAACTTTAACTAATTATTTAAAGAAAAACCCTATAAACAATATGGTTTACGTATGCGGTCAAACGGTAGCAGGGGCTAAGTTTGCCGAACTTGAGTATAAAGTAGTTGAAGAAAAAAACAACCTTTCGTTTACAGAAATTAAGTTGCACACGGGTAGAACTCACCAAATAAGAGTTCAAACTTCGCATATGGGCAACCCTGTTTACGGCGATATGAGATATGGCGGAGAAAATGCAGTTAAGGGCAATTTAGCACTTTGGGCTACTTCACTTTCACTTACTCACCCTGTGACGAAAGAAAGATTAGTGTTTAAGGTTGAGCCACCTAAAAATATTGCTCCTTGGAAAATTTTTGATACGTCAAAAGCAGTAAAACAAACTCTCGTATAGGTGTATTATGGCTTGTTTTATTAATGAATATTATGGATATAGTGATTTTGTTAATGTTAACGGTGTAAAACTCTACACCGTTATTATGTTGCCTAAAAAAGAGGGTAAATTCCCAACAATCGTTATGCGCACTCCTTATATTGACCATAACGATTACGACGATGATAGAACGGTAAACTTTTTACTTTCACACCATATTAGGTTTTTAGAAAGGGGTTATGCCGTAGTCTTTCAACATTGTAGGGGAACAGGCAAAAGCCAAGGCGTTTGGCGTGCTTACATTGACGAAAGGGAAGATAGTTTAGCACTTTTTGACTATATTCGCAGTCAAGATTTTTATAATAAACAAATACTTCTTTGCGGGGCTAGTTATGGTGCAACAATAAACTTTTCGGCGTCGCCATACCCTAGCGATATAGTAGGTGCTTGGTTTGGTATGCAAGACCCTAACAGATACAATATTTGTTATAGAAACGGTAATTTTAAGGTGGGTTTACACGGTAGTTGGGCTATAAATATGCACAATAGAAACCTAGATAAAAAGTCGTATACCTTCCCTGAAAGTTTTAATATTTTACCGTTTAAAGACTTTACTAAAACGGTAGTTGGCGAAAGTTTAAGCGAGTATGACGAAATGTTAAACCACCCAAACCCTGACGACGAGTATTGGAATACTTCTCAAGGAGGGGTGGTGAACAAAAATGCGTATAAAGATATAACTTTCCCTATGTTATTAGATACGGGGTTATACGATATTTATACGGGTGGCGTTTTTGCTGCTTGGAACAGTTTAACTAAAGAACAAAAAGATAGAAGTGCTTTACTTGTTTCAGGCAACGACCATAGCGATAAAAATTGCATAAAATTTCCTTGTAGTTCTATAAGTGATAAATACGGTGCAAACTATTATATAGACTGGTTTGATTATATTTTAGGAAAGAGAGAAACTTCTCCGTTTGAACTTGGTAAAATAACCTATTATACGCTATTTGAAAACGTATGGCGTAGCGATAATTTTGAAAGTAATAGTGCTATCAATTTAACCTTTGGCGAAGATAGGGTTGAATACGTTTATAACCCTTATTCTCCTGCAAGATTTAAAGGTGGAATTTGTTGTAATTTTGGTGGAGCAAAATTCCAAGATAAGCCAAATTCACGCTATGATATAATAAGTAGGTATAGCGAGCCTTTTGATAAGGAAGTATTCGTAAGGGGTAAAATTAAGGGTAAATTAGCCGTTAAAAGCGATGCGGAAGACACTTGTTTTTACGTTCGTATTAGCATAACAAAAGACAATGAAGACTATCCTTTAAGAGACGATATTACAACGCTATGCTATCAACTTAAAGACTATACGCCGAATACTGACGTTGAGTTAGACTTTACGTTTGACGAGCATTCGTTTATGATATCAAAGGGTGAAAAATTAAGGATAGACGTATCTTCTTCTAATATAGAGTGCTACGTACGTCATACAAATAATAAGGGGTTATTTAGCGAGCAAACTACTGCTAAAATTGCTCATAATACCGTAGATTTTTCTAAGTCGTATATAGTATTACCTACGGTAGAAGAATAATTTTAAAAAAACGATATATTGAATAATATTTTTGAAATATAGTTTAAGACTAATAGTTTTTTATGCGGTATAATTAAAAAAGGAGGGATAAAGTTATGGCTACTACAATAGGTAATTTTTATGCTTATAGCGATTACGTTAAAGTAAACGACGCTAATTTATTTACAACTATAATGTTGCCTAGTAAGGGCGGTAAATTCCCAACTGTTATAATGCGTTCGCCTTATAATTACGACACTAATCAACTTGATGAAGATAGAACGGTTGCTTACTTGCTTGACCGTCACTTAAAGTTTTTAAAAAGGGGATATGCCGTAGTTTTTCAGCATTGTAGAAGTACGGGTAAAAGCGACGGGTTTTGGAAACCTTACGTAAACGAAAGGGAAGATACGTTAGCCCTTTACGATTATATCAGAAAGCAAAGTTTTTATAACAAACAATTACTCTTAGCGGGTGAAAGTTTTTACTCTTCAGCGCATTATGCCGCATCGCCTTTTGAAGATGACGTTGTAGGTGCTTGGTTTGGCGTTCAAGACCCTAATAGATACAATTTATGTTATAGAAACGGTGTTTTTAAATCAGGGCTTCAAGGTAGATGGATAATGAATATGCACAAGAGAAATCTTGATAAAAAGGCGTATATATTCCCTGATAGTTTTAACTATTTACCACTTAAAGATATGTCTTTAGCCGTGCTTGGCGAAAGGGTAAAAGAGTTTGACGAGATAATTAAACACCCAAACCCCGACGACGAGTTTTGGACTACGAGATACGGCGGTATTGAGTGTAAAAACGCGTATAAAGATATTAAATTCCCCGTTTTAATAACGACAGGGCTTTACGATATATATACTGGTGGTTTGTTCACTCTTTGGGAAAGTTTAACCAGCGAGCAAAAAGATAAATTTGCTTTTTTAATATCGTCTAACGACCACGGCGGGGAAGGTAATTGTATAAAGTTCCCTAATGGCTCTATCAGTGAAAATTTTGGTGCGGAATACTATATAGATTGGTTTGATTACGTTTTAGGGAAAAGAGAAAAATCTCCGTTTGAACTTGGCAAAATAACCTATTACACTCTATTTGAAAACGTATGGCGTACCGATAATTTTGAAAATAATAACTGTATCAATTTAACCTTTGGCGAAGATAGGGTTGAATACGTTTATAACCCTTATTCTCCTGCAAGATTTAAAGGCGGGCTTAGTTGTAATATAGGTGGCATAGAGTTTGAAAACAAGCCTAATTCACGCTACGATATAATAAGTAGATATAGCGCTCCGTTTGAAAAACAAGTGCTTGTAAGGGGTAAAATTAAAGGTAAATTGACAGTGAAAAGCGATGCGGAAGACACATGTTTTTACGTTCGTTTGTGCATAACTAAGGGCAACGAAGATTATCCTTTAAGAGACGATATAACAACGCTATGTTATCAACTTAAAGACTATACGCCTAATACTGACGTTGAGTTAGACTTTACGTTTGACGAGCATTCGTTTATGATATCAAAGGGCGAAAAAATAAGGATAGACGTGTCGTCTTCAAATATAGAGTGCTACGTTCGTCACACTAATAATAAGGG
>JAZRNF010000086.1:0-6562 GCA_045648085.1 Christensenellaceae bacterium
ATTCTAACTGCATTACCTTTTGCCATTTTAAAAATCCATCCTAAAAAATTAACACCCCTTTGGAGTGCTTTATTATTTTACATTATAAATATTTTATTGTCAACGATTTTTGCGCCTTATTTTTATTTTTTTTAAATTTGCTATTATATTTATAATAATGGCTTGTTTTTCACCATTTTACGACCCGTTTTTTTTAGTCAAAAACCTAGGTAGCCGTTAAATTGTTGCATTTTATTTTATATAATGATATAATCTAATATAAATTATAGTTATTGTAATAATAATTTTTATGGAGAACGTATGTATATAGTACTTGCAGGCTGTGGAAAAATCGGCAAAACGTTGCTTTCAAATTTAATAAAAGAAAAACACAGCATTTGCGTTATTGACGCTAAAGAAAACGTTGTTAAGGAAGTTTCTAACGCTTTTGACGTAATTGCTATACACGGCAACGCCACTTCTTACGACGTGCTTAAATTAGCAAGAATAGAAAAGGCAGACGTGTTTATTTGCACTACTAACTTAGACGAAGTTAATATGCTTGCGTGTTTTATCGCTAAAAAAATGGGGGCAACCGACACTGTTGCTAGGGTTAGAGACGAAGAATACTCTACGTCTAATTTTACCTATATCAAAAATCAACTTGGTATTTCAATGTGCATAAACCCTGAACTTACTGCCGCCCATTACATTTATAATCTTTTAAATCTTCCGTCGGCTTCAAACGTTGAAACGTTTACGTCAAGAGCGTTTGAACTTGCCGAATTTACGATAAAGCAAAATAGCACTATTACGGATATTCCTTTGTACGAACTTAGAAAAAATATCCCTTATAACTTTTTAGTTTGCATAGTGTCTAGAAATGGCGAAACGTTTATTCCCGACGGTAATTTTAAATTACAAGTTGGCGACAAAATAAGCGTGTTATCCCCTTTTGCTCAAACAAGCAAGTTAGTTAAAGCACTCGGCTTTGAACAAAAAAGTATAAAAGACACTATGATTTTAGGCGCTAGCAAAATCTCTAAGTATTTAAGCGAATTATTGTCGTTATATAAAATACCTGTGACGGTTATTGAAATTGACGAAGATACGGCGATAGAGTTTACAAAATCACTTAAAAATCCAGTGACCGTAATTAAGGGTGACGGCATGAACCAAGAACTCTTAATGGAACAAGGCATAGAAAATTTTGACTCTTTTATATCTTTAACGGGTAAAGACGAGCAAAATATTCTCGCTTCAATCTACGCTAAAAACAAAGGCGTATCAAAAGTTATAACTAAAGTTAACAGCAATCAACTTGGCGACGTGTCGTCTTCTTTAGACTTAGACAGCATCGTATCGCCTAAGCATATTATTGCCGACGAAATTTTAAGATACGTTCGTGCGCTAGAAAATTCTGAGGGTAGCAAGTTAGAAACTCTTTATACCCTTATGAACAAAACGGCGGAAGCAATAGAGTTCACTATTGAAAAAGAATTTGACTTCACTAACGTAGAAATTAAAGATTTAAAGATAAAAAAAGACGTTTTAATTGCAGGTATTATAAGAAACGGCAAAGCCATTATCCCTTGCGGTACAGACGTTATTTTACCTTTAGATAAAATTATTATAATCTCTAAAAGTCAACAAATAAAAGATTTGTCTAACGCATTTACAAAATAAGTAAGGAATATATGAACTATACAATGATATTTAGCACCTTAGGTAAGGTGTTGAAAATTACAGGGGTACTATTCTTGCTACCAATATTCGTTTCGCTTTTATATAGCGAGTGGAATATAGCCCTTATTATGCTTATAACCGCTTTTGGCTCTTTCATTTTAGGCTTTATCTCTACTACCCTATTAAAACCTAAAAGTCAAACGATATTCGCTAAAGAAGGTTTTATTATAGTTGCGTTCTCTTGGATAGTAATATCCATTATAACCGCAATACCTTTTTGCTTAAGCAAAGAAATACCATCTTTTATTGACGCATTATTTGAAGCGGTTAGCGGTTTTACAACGACAGGCGCTTCTATTTTAGTAGACCCGTCTAAACTTTCGTACGGCTTGCTTTTCTTAAGAAGTTTTACTATCTTTATAGGCGGTATGGGAATACTAGTATTCGTAATCGCCATAATGCCTAAAAACACGGATAGCAATATTCATATTTTAAGGGCGGAAATGCCTGGACCTACGGTAGATAAAATTTTACCAAAGGCAAAAGATACGGCAAAAATTTTATACCTTATTTACATTGGTATGACCGTTGTTTTAATGGTTTTATTAAAACTTGGCGGTATGACTTTATTTGAAAGCGTGACACAAGCCTTTTCAACTGCAGGCACGGGTGGTTTTGGTATAAAAGCCGATAGTATTGCATCGTATAACAACTATATACAATGGGTACTTTGTATATTTATGATATTATTCGGCGTAAACTTTAACCTTTACTTTTTAATCTTTGTAGGCAAGTTTAAAACGGCAATTAAAAGTAAAGAATTGCTTGCATACCTTATTATAATAGCAAGTGCAACTTTACTAATAGCCTTAAACGTATACCCTATTTTTAACAATTTAAGCGACACGTTTAGGCACAGTTTATTCCAAGTTGCATCAATTTCAACAACGACGGGATATACGACTACTAATTTTGACGTATGGAGCCCTTTTGCTAAAACGATATTACTCTTTTTAATGTTTATAGGTGCGTGCGCAGGCTCTACGGCTGGTGGCTTTAAAATTTATAGGCTTTCAATACTCTTTAAAAAAATGCACTCTGGCCTTAAAAAACTTATTTACCCTAATAGAGTAGACGTTATAACTTTTGACGGCAAACAATTAGACGAAGAAACTATTAGCGGAGTGACGTCGTATTTTTCCGTTTATACCGTTTTGATTTTTATTTTATTTTTACTTATATCTATAAACGGGCTTAGTTTTGAAACTAACTTTTCGGCAGTAGTTGCATGTTTTAACAATATTGGACCGGGCTTTAGCGCCGTAGCAAGCAATTACACTTGTTATTCTAGTTTTTCTAAAATAGTTTTAACTATTGCAATGTTGTTTGGTAGATTAGAAATTTATCCAATACTACTTGCCTTTTCACCACTTACTTGGACTAAAAAATAGTTTAGGAGATTATTATGACTAACAATTTACTTGAATTTGCTTTTAAATTTAATTGGTACGGAATATCAATTGCGCTTGGCGTAGTGTCGGCAGTTGTAGTTTTATATCTATATAGTAGAAAGAGAAATATAAACCCAGCGTTTGTTGATTTATGTTTCTATATTGGCGCAGGTGCGATTGCAATAGGCTTTTTCTCTGCACACGTTTTTCAATCTCTTTACAGTTATATCGCAGACCCTACCAAGAGTTTTAAATGGCATTTTCAACACGCTGGCATAACCTTTTTAGGCGGTCTTTTAGGCGGAGCGTTATTCTTTTTGTTAGTTTACTTTTTACTTAGAAAATTCTCTAAAGGAAAGTTAAGAAACCTTGTTTATAGTGCAAACTTATCACAAGTTGTCACAATTATTGCAATTTGTATAGTAATAGCCCACGCTTTTGGTAGAATAGGTTGCTTTTTTGCACCTTGTTGTTATGGCGCACCTACTGACTTTTTCTTGGGCTACGACTTTGATGTTGACTTTGATATAAATAATCCGTTTTTAGTCGTTAAGCGCCACCCTACTATGCTTTACGAATCTTTCTTCTTATTCGTATTGTTTGCCGTTATGACCGTTTTATATTATAAATACGACTACGATAAAAACCTTAATATCTACTTTATCGCATACGGCATATTTAGATTTTTAGCAGAATATTTAAGAGGTGACGAAAGGGGCGAATTTTTATTCAACTTATCGCCGTCACAATTTTGGTCAATCGTAATGTTTTTAATAGGCATAGCGTTATACGTTATACCAATTATTAAGAAAAAATTAAACGCTAAAAAGGAATTATCTACAAAATAAAATGAACAAACTAAAAACTTTGCTGAATTTATTCTTTACAACGTTTAAAATAGGGCTGTTTACTTTTGGTGGCGGATACGCTATGATTGCCATTTTAGAAAACGAATTCGTTGAAAGAAAAAAGTGGATAGACGAAGAAGATTTTTATAACATACTTGCTATTGCCGAGTCTACTCCCGGTCCTATCGCTATAAACAGTTCAACCTACATAGGTTATAAAATTGCAGGCGTTATAGGCTCAGTGGTAGCGACGATTGCAATGTGCTTACCTTCGTTTATAATAATTTACTTAATATCTTTATTCTTTGACGCATTTTTAAGCCTAACGCTAGTATCGTATGCTTTTAAAGGAATTCAAATGGCGGTATGCTATTTAATATTCTCTGCTGGCGTAAAAATGGTAAAAAAATTAGAAAAAAACCTTTTTAATATTTTACTTTTTAGTTTAACTTTAATAGTATTTATCGCTTTTACGTTATTCTCTATAAAGTTTTCGTCAATATTTTATATTTTAATTGGTGGACTTTGTAGCCTTATTATATTTTCTATTACGACTGCCGTTAGTAGAAATAAAGGGGGTAAGTAATGAATATTTACCTTGATTTATTTTTAACTTTTTTAAAGATAGGAACTTTCTCTTTCGGTGGTGGCTACGGTATGATTTCTTTTGTTAGAGAAGAAGTTTTACTACACTCTTGGCTAAGTGAAAACGAATTTGTAAATATGATAGCAGTGGCAGAGTCAACCCCCGGCCCTATCGCAGTCAATATGGCTACGTTTATAGGCTCGTCGCAAGCGGGAATATTAGGTTCACTTTTAGCGACGCTAGGCGTTGTTTTACCGTCGTTTATAATTATACTTGTAATCGTGTCGCTCGCTCATAATTTACTTAAATTAGCAGGCGTTAAAGCCTTTTTAATAGGAATACGCCCAGTAATTGCGGGTCTTATTGTAGCAACTAGTTTAACGTTGTTTTTAAGCGGTGCATTTCAATTTAAAAATTTAAGTAGCAATATAAACGTAGACTTTTTATCTTTAATAATTTTAGCGCTTGTCATTTTAAGTTCGCTATTGTATAAAAAGTTGTTTAAGAAAAAACCGTCTGCAATTTTACTAATAATTATATCGGCAATTCTTGGTATAATTTTATATTCAATATAAAGGAGAAACTATGAAAAAACTTTTTACTCTACTTTTATCATTATGTTTAGCCTGCACTTTATTTTTAACAGGTTGCGTTAATGAGAGTATGGCTGACAAAATAAACGAAAAAGCACAATCTGAAAAAGGTTATACTTATCACAGTCTTTTACAAGATTATGAAAACCCAACTATTGACACTTGCGTTTCAGCAGGGCTTGAAATTTATAGCGGTACTGTAATTTACGTTAAAGGTTGTAAAGATATAAACGAAGTTAATGAAAAATTAGAACAAGGCAAAGAATTAAAGGCAATATACGTAGTTGTTTTATTTAACGTTGTTAAAAGTGCCACTTATAAAGAGTACACCAAATAATATATATATTTAAGTTTCCACAAAAGTTTGTAAATTTTTGCGAATTTTTTAATAAAATATGTTATTGAAAGACTTGCTTAAGCGTGTTAACATATCCGTATAAAAATATAATTCATAGGGAGTAAAAATTATGAAAAAAATACCTATAACTTTAAACATTGACGACGGTTGTGCCGTTCACCACCCTTACTATCAACACACTACTAACAAAGATAAAGTCACTCGTGGCGATGGACTTCCACTTCTTCCAACTATCCCTGTTTCTTTCGCTTATAGATTTTGCGACCTTCTTGATAAATATAATTTAAAAGGTAAATTTTCTATTATTCCATTACCAGGTGGCGAAGACCCATACGTAACTGAAGAAGGTAAAGAATGGCTTAACTTAATTACAACAAGGCTTGGCGGCAAATTCTCGTTCTGCCCTGAAATGCTTACTCACCACTTCGCTTACGAAATTAAAACAGGCACTTATAGCCATTTATTTGAAAACGATTGGGCTGAACTTCAAGATAAAGAAACTTTAAGAGAATATATTGAACTTTGCCTTACTAAACTTAAAAACATAGGCGTTAAAGTTTCGGGCGTGACTTCTCCTTGGGACTTTGGTATTCATAACGTAGATTTTTATAGAAATGCTATTTCTGAAGCATACTACAACGTGTTTGGTAAAAAAGAAACTTGGTATTTCTTAGACTGTAAAGAAGGCGAAGGCAGACCTGAGGTTGTACTTAATAAAGACGGTAGAAGACTTGTTTCTATCCCTGCAACAACTCAAGACTTTATTTGGCCTTGTACTGAACATAATAAGACTGATGATGAGTTCCTTTTAAAGAGAGTTAACGGTTATATTTCTGAAGATGGTACTACTGGTCAATTCGTTGAAACTCTCAATAACGGCGGTATACCTTGTATCTTAACACACTGGCCATCACTTTTCTCTAACGGTAGAGAAACTGGTCTTAAAGTTTTAGAAATGGTAATTCAAAGAATATATAAATATTACGGCGACAAAGTTGAGTTCGTATCGTTTGACGAACTTGCTCAAATGTGCCTAAACGGAGAAATTTAATAATTAAAAT
>JAZRNF010000087.1:0-13739 GCA_045648085.1 Christensenellaceae bacterium
GAAAGTTGGTGGGGCATTGATATCTTGCCACAAATTGATAAAAACTCAAAAGACTTTCAAGACTATATAACGTCACAAAACGGAGTAATAGACTATTATATGAAACTAGGTATTGACGGTTTTAGGCTTGACGTTGTTGACGAACTTACTATTCCTTTTTTAAAAAATATAAGAAAGGCTATAAAAAGGGTTAACAAAAACGGTTTAGTTTTAGGCGAAGTTTGGGAAGACGCTACTAATAAAATTGCCTACGATGAGAATAAAGAGTATTTTTGTGGCGATAAACTAGATAGTGTTATGAACTATCCTTTAAAAGACGGTATTATAAACTATATTTTAAAAAAGGATAGCGCATTGTTAAACAAAGTTGTTTTAAGTCAAATAAACAACTATCCTAAATTTGCTTTAGACGTTTTAATGAACGTTTTAGGCACTCACGATACTCAAAGGATTTTAACTGTACTTGGTGGCGATAACGTTGACTTAACAAGGGAAGAAAGTGCAAAATATTCTCTTGAAGGATATAAATTAAAACTTGCGTATTCTAGGCTAGAAATTGCCGTTGTTTTACAATATACTCTTTACGGCAATCCGTGTATTTATTACGGTGACGAAAGGGGAACACAAGGCTTAAAAGACCCGTTTAATAGAACTTGTATTGAGTGGTCAAAAACTCCTAAAATAACTAATTTTTACAAAAAATTAGCAAAAATTAGAAAAGAAAACAAAGTTTTTAGCGGTGGCGAAGTAAAAGTTTTATATTCAAACGGTGGTTTGTTTGCTTTTGAAAGAGAGTTAAACGGAAATAAAGTTATAATTATAACAAACGTTAGCGAATATACTTACCAAATTAAAAACGATAAAGGTTTTTACGACCTTTATAATAAAAAACAAAAAAATAAATTTACAATTAAAAAGGACGGTTGGCTTATTTTACAGCCTAAATAAAAATGGATATACTACTTAAACTTAAAGAAGAATTTAAACTAACTGAAGAACATGTAAAAAACATAGTAAACCTTTTAGACGAAGGCAATACTATACCCTTTATTGCAAGGTATCGTAAAGAGTTAACTGGTCATATTGACGACCAAGTTTTAAGAGAGTTAACTGATAGGCTTGAATATTTAAGAAACCTTGAAAAGCGTAAAGAAGACGTTAAAAAACTCATAGCCGAGCAAGGTAAATTGACTGAAGAAATTGAAAACTCTTTAAAAAACGCCGTCACGTTAACTGAAGTTGAAGATATTTATCGCCCATATAAGCAAAAGAAAAAGACAAGGGCGACTATTGCGATAGCAAAAGGTCTTTCTCCACTTGCAGAAATTTTTATGGCTCAAGACAAAAATGGTAAGCCTGCAAGCGAACTTGCTAAAGAGTATATAAATGAAGAATTAGGTGTAAAAACTGTTGACGACGCAATCTTGGGCGCAATGGACATTATTGCCGAAGTTATTAGCGACGATGCTGAACTTAGAAAAAAATTACGTAAATTATACTTTAAACTAGGTGTGTTTATGTCTACGTTTACTAAAGAGATAACTGAAGATAGTGAAAAGTACGGCGTATATTCTTCGTATAAAGATTATCAAGAGCCTATTACTCAAATTAAATCACACAGAGTTTTAGCACTCAATAGGGGCGAAAAAGACGAAGCCTTAAAGGTAAAATTAGACCTTGATAAAAATTTAGCGATAGCGATAACTGAAAACTCTATTATTAAAGGGGATAGCCCTTATAAAGAAATATTGTCAAATTCCGCTAAAGACGCGTATACAAGGCTTATTTGTCCGTCTATTGAAAGAGAAGTTAGAAATTTAGTGACGGATACTGCTAACGAGCAAGCAATTAAAATGTTTGAAGTTAACTTAAGGCCACTTCTTATGCAACCACCGCTTAAGGGTAAAATTGTTTTAGGTTTTGACCCGGGTATTAGAACTGGTTGTAAACTTGCAGTAGTTGACGAAACTGGCAAAGTTTTAGATAAAGCCGTTTGCTACGCTACTTTAGACAATGCTCAAAAAGTAGAAGAAGCAAAGGTTATAGTTAAAAATCTAGTTCAAAAATACGGGGTAGACGTTATTTCAATAGGTAATGGTACGGCTTCTAAAAAGTCTGAAATTTTTATTGCTAACCTTATAAAAGAATACTCTCTTAAAGTATCGTATATAGTAGTTAGCGAAGCGGGTGCATCGGTATATTCGGCATCGGAATTAGGAGCAAAAGAGTTTCCGGATTTTGACGTTTCAGAGCGTTCAGCCGTGTCTATTGCAAGGAGACTTCAAGACCCACTTGCCGAACTTATAAAGATTGACCCTAAGTCAATTGGCGTAGGTCAATATCAACACGATATGCCTGAAAATAGGCTCAGTGCAGTTCTTGGCGGAACGGTTATTGACTGTGTTAATACGGTAGGTGTTGACCTTAATACCGCAAGCGTTTCACTCCTTTCATACGTTGCGGGACTCAATAGTGGTATTGCTAAAAATATAGTAGAATACCGCGAAAAATACGGAAAATTCAAAAATAGAAACGAACTGCTTAAAGTTAGTAAATTGGGCGAAAAAGCCTTTACTCAATGCGCGGGTTTCTTAAAAATTTCAGGTGGCGACAATATATTAGATAACACGTCGGTTCACCCAGAGTCTTATTTAGGTTGCGAAAAGTTAATCAAACTTTTTGGCTACACAGACGAAGATATTAAAAAGGGTAATTTAGCCGAACTTCCTATAAAAGTTAAAAATTTAGGAACTAAAAAAGTTGCCGAAAGTTGCGGTCTTGGTGAAGACACTTTAAACGATATAATATCTGAACTTTTAAAGCCTGGTAGAGACGTTAGGGACAGTTTGCCAAAACCTGTATTACGCAGTGATGTTTTAGAGATTACCGACCTTAAAGAAGGTATGATTTTAAATGGTGTTGTTAGAAACGTGACGGATTTTGGCGCGTTTGTTGACCTTGGCGTACATCAAGACGGACTTGTTCACATTTCCGAACTTTCCGACAAGTTTGTGGCTCACCCATCAATGGTTGTAAAGACAGGTCAAAGCGTAAAGGTAAAAATCAAATCTATTGACCTTAAGAGCAATAGAATAGCACTTACTATGAAAAACATATAAGAAATTTTATTCTTGACAAAATTTAGAAAGTTTGATATAATTATTTCATTATTGTATTTGGAGGTTCAAATAATGGCTAATTTTGATAAAGTTAAAGATATGCTTGTTGAAAAACTTGGTGTAGATGCTAGTAAAATTACTGAGGAAAGTGAAATCGTTAAAGATTTAGGTGCTGATTCTTTAGACCTTGTAGAAATGTTGCTTTCTATGGAGGAAGAATTTGGTATAACTATATCTGACGAGCAAACTGAAAACATTAAAACAGTTAAAGATATTGTTGAAATAATTGATAATTTATAATATCGTTGATTAAAATAGCCACCCTGATTTTAGGGGTGGCTATATTTTTTTATAAAAAATATAAATATGGTTAAAATAACTATTGCGAAAGTAAATAAAGTGTGATAAAAT
Organism: Christensenellaceae bacterium; assembly: GCA_045648085.1. Classification (GTDB taxonomy): domain Bacteria; phylum Bacillota; class Clostridia; order Christensenellales; family Borkfalkiaceae; genus HGM11412. The sequence goes on from JAZRNF010000087.1 coordinate 3,531, forward strand.
AAAAATGTATATAAAATTATAGGTGCATTGTGAATAACGGTATTAAAGGAAAAGATTCGGAAAATAAGTTCTTTACAATTGAATTTTTTGGCGTGACCTTAATTATTTCGTCATTTTTGTTCTTAGTATGTCTTCTCTTTGGGGAAAACGTATTTTTTGAACTTGGCGAAGAAATTAAGTACTTTTTGCTTGGCCTTTTTGGTTATTTTGCCTATCCATTATTATTTTCTTTAATAATGGGTGGCTTTATGATGCTACTTGGTAAAAAACCACAAAACACGGCTATTTTAAAGGCTGTTAGTTTGTTTTGGTTAATATTTTTAATTTTAACCCTTTTTACTTTAATTACCAATTTAAAAAAGCCTGTAAATATGTCTAGTTATTTGAAAAATGCCTATCAAAGCGGTAGGTATGGCGTTAACGGCGTTGTTGCAGGCGGCGTGCTATTTTCATTACTTAGTTTTGTGTTGGTAAAATATTTAACTTACGTAGGTGGTGTTTTAACAGTATCGGCTGTTTTACTTTTAGATATCGTTTTAAGGTTTAGAAAGGCAAAACTTAAACTTGAAAAGGGCGGTAATAAGTCTAATAAAGGCTCAAACAAACAAGGCGATATTCAAGGTGCGTTTTCTAGTAGTGCTAAGGATAACAATTCTAGTGAGCCTCAAATAAATCCTAACCCTACAACACAGCCAAACGGTTATCAAAATCAACAACCTATATATCCAAACGGTTATCAACCACAACCTAACTTTAACCAAAATGGATACCAAAACCCAACCCCAAATAATAATCTCAAACAAAACGGATATTACAACGGTCAAAACAACGCTCCAAATAGCAGTAATAGCGGGTACTATTACGGTGGTTTTAGCGTTCCTAACAATAATCAAAGTCAACCACCCGTTGATAGAGACTTGGCTAGGGAAGAAGCAATGCGCATTCTCTACGGCGGTCAACCAAACACCTATTCTTACGAGTATTCACGCGATTATATGGACGATAAGGTTAGATTTTCCGGTCAAGAAAATAGCCCTAAACCAAACTTTACCGATAATAATATGGTGTCTAATCCTATTCCTAAGCAAGAGCCTGCTCCTAAGTTTGAGTTTGAAGATAAGTCTAGCGAAGTTAGCGCAAACACATTTGTTGACGATTTTTCTTATGAAGATGTAAGTGACGTTGACGAGTCTAAGTACTCTCCAAAACAAGATACTAACGTTTCTACTGACTTTTTTAGGAGCATTATCGCTAAAAAAGATAATGTAGATAAAAATGAAAATCTTTCTATTGTAGAAGACGATAATAGCGAACTTGTTGAAGAAATTAATAACGAGCCTATTATTGAGCCTACTTTTGACGACGTTTCAACTTCTACTATGCCATATAGTGAAAATAGCGTTATTGAAGAAGAAAACGAAAATATAATTGAAAATATGCCTATAAACGGCAAATATAATCCACCGCCAATATCACTTCTAAAAACTGTTGACAAGTCGGGTGACGATTATAAGTTTGAACTTTTTAAAAATAACGTTAAAACAAAAATTTTAGAAACGCTATCAAATTTTGGTGTTGAAACAAGAATAGCAAGAGTGTTTAGGGGTCCTGCAGTCACACGATTTGATATTGAAATACCGTCACATATTCCTATGAGTAGGGTGACTAAACTTCAAAGCGATATAAACCTTAGGGTTGCGGCAACAAGCCCAATAAGAATGATAGCGCCTGTTCCAGGTACGTCTTACGTTGGTATTGAAGTTCCTAATGATACGAGAGATACCGTCACAATAAAAGATATTGTCACTAGCGATACTTTCTTAAATAGTGAAGATTTTTCACTTGTATTTGCCCTTGGTAAAGACGTTATTGGTACGCCGGTATCTTTAGACTTGGCTAAAATGCCACACTTACTTGTGACCGGCACGACAGGCTCAGGTAAGAGCGTATGCTTGAACACTTTAATTATAAGTTTAATATTAAAATATAGCCCTGAAGAATTAAGGTTTATAATCGTAGACCCTAAAGCCGTAGAGTTTGAAATTTACGATAAAATTCCACATCTTTATTTTGGAGAGATTATAAAAGACGATATTCCAACAACAAACGCTATGCTTAATTGGGTAGTTGAAGAAATGGGTAGGCGTTATGAAACTTTCTCTAAATGCAAGTTAAGAGACATTAAGTCATACAACAAAAAAGCCCGTTTAGACGGTAATAAAATTATGCCAAGGCTAGTTTTAATAATTGACGAGTTTGCCGATATTATGCTTAAAGACAAAGCGGGTGCAAACACTAAAATTTGTTTATTAGTACAAAAGGCAAGAGCGGCAGGTATTCACTTAGTTTTAGCGGCGCAACGTCCGTCAGTTGATATTATTGAAGGTCCTATCAAAGCAAACTTGCCGTCAAGAATAGTGTTTAGGGCAACGTCGCCACAAGACTCTATGACAAGTTTAGGTGAAATTGGTGCGGAAAAACTCTTAGGTAGGGGTGACTGCTTGTATAAAACTGAAGGTATGTTTGCGGTAGAGCGTGTTATGGGCGCTTACGTTTCTGATGAAGAAATGTACGATATCGTTGACTACTTGAACGCTAATAACGAAGCGTATTTTGATAGAAACGCTTGGACTAAAATTAGTGCTTGCGTTAACTCTAACGACGACGAATATACCCCTAATAACGTCACTCAAGACAGTTTTGTCAGTGGCGAAATTAAAGACGGTAATTTTATTGACCCGCTAAACGTTAAGGCTATGAGAATAGGCTACGATTACGGTGGGCTTTCAACGTCGTTTTTACAACGTAAACTAGGCGTAGGTTATCCACGTGCTGCAAAAATTATTGATTGGTTAACTGATAACGGATACCTGAGCGCAAACTCAGTTCAAGGTAAAAAACAAATGCTTTTAGACAAGCAAGAGTTTGAAGAAAAATTTGGTACGGATGAATATGGACAGTAAAAAGAAAATAGGCGTAATTTCGCTAGGATGTGATAAAAATAGGGTTGACTCTGAAAGGGCGCTTTATATCGCTAGTAAAAATTACGAAATAACAAACGATTTAGACGAAGCAAACGTCGTTGTAATTAACACCTGTGCGTTTTTAGAGTCTAGTAGGATAGAAAGTTTAGATACAGTTTTTGATTGTAATAAAAAAAGGTCTAAAAACTTAGAAAAAATAGTCCTAACAGGTTGTATGCCAGAAAAATTTGTAAATGAAATTTTTGACGACCTTGTTGAAGTTGACGTGTTTTTAGGTATACTTGATTACGACTTATTGGTTGAAGCGTTAGACCTTGCTTATCAAGGCAATAGAGTTAACTTTGTAAATAAAAGCAATAAAATTATAGAAAAAAATAGAATTTTGACAACCCCTTGTCATTATTATTATCTTAGAATAGCAGATGGGTGCAACAATAAGTGTACGTACTGCTTAATTCCGTCAATAAGGGGCAAGTATCGCTCAGTTCCTATTGAAGAACTAATTAGCGAAGTTAAAGGGCTTGGCGAAGCGAAAGAAATTATTCTTGTCGCACAAGACATAACTAGGTACGGTATTGACATTTATAACGAGCCGTCGCTTGTAAAACTAATTAAAGAGTTATCAAAATTAGAAGAAGTTGGGTCAATAAGGCTTTTATACGCTTATCCCGATATGATAACTAGTGAACTCATTAGTGAGATAAAAAACAACCCTAAAGTTATAAAATACCTAGATATTCCACTTCAACACGCTTCAAACGGCGTACTAAAACTAATGAATAGAAAAGGTTCTTTTGATAGTTATTTAAAACTAATTAGCGACCTTAAAAACGCTATACCAACAATTTCTATTCGCTCTACTTTTATAACAGGTTTTCCTAGTGAGAGTAAAAAAGACTTTAAAACTCTTTGCAACTTTATAAAAGAAGCAAAGTTTACTAACTGTGGTTTCTTTGCCTATTCGCGTGAAGAAGGAACTCCTGCTTATAAATTACCTAATCAAATAAGTGAGAGCGTTAAAGAAAAAAGGGTTAAAAAATTATACAAAATTCAAAGTAAAATTTCTTATAACTACACAAAAAGTCTCGTTGGTAAAACTATAAAGGTTTTATGTGACGGCGTTGACTATGATATGCAGTCCTTTTATGGTAGGGGATATTTTAGCGCGCCTGAAATAGACGGAAAAATTTACTTTAATTCAAATGACGTTATAAATCAAGGCGAGTATTATGACGTTTTAATTACAAAAGCCACAAAATACGATTTGTATGGGAGTGTAAAAAATGAATTTACCAAATAAACTATCATTATTAAGAATTGCGCTTATACCTTGTATGGTTGCAGTGTTTTATATACCTTACGTGCCATATCGCTTTACTATTTCGGCAATTATTTTTGCAATAGCGGCGTTTACTGACTTTTTAGACGGTTATATTGCAAGGAAATATAATTTAGTGACTGACTTAGGCAAATTTTTAGACCCTATTGCCGATAAAATTTTAGTTTTAAGCGCACTTGTTATTATGCTTACCGTACCTAATACTTTCGGTACTAAATTTGGCGACGTAATAGGTGGAGTAGGTGTGACTATTATAGTTGCAAGGGAAATGACCGTATCAGTTTTAAGAATGCTTGCAGCGACTAAAAATAAAGTTTTAGCAGCGGAAAAAATTGGTAAAATTAAAACCTTTGCTACTGACTTTGCAATAGTATTTTTACTCGTTGCATTAGAGTTTGGTTTCTTATTTATTCCTGGTTTAGTTTTATACTTAATTTCAGTTGTTTTAACTGTTTACTCAGGTATATTCTATATCCTTAAAAATAAGGAAGTGTTTATTTAATGAATATTTGCGTTTTAGAGTATAGCAAAATAAACGCCTTAAGCGACGGCGCCATTAACTTAGTTAGCGACCTTAAAGAGAATTCTTTATACGTAAATTCAGTTAATTTAATTAGTGATTTATCTACCATAAATAACGAACTAAATAGCGAAAACGTATACCTACTATATTTAAACGAAAACGACTATTACAACGCTAAAAATCTTTTAAAAGATTATTTATATAGTAATGATTATTACGCTATAAACGGCAGTAAATTATATTTAATTTCGCCAACGGTAAATTATTTTAATAATTTAAACGCTATAGTTTTAGCGTTAAAAACGCCTTTTACTACCTATAAACTTTTTGACGTAAACCTTATAAATTTAAAAAACTATTTAAGTGATACTAGTGTAAAATTTAAAACTTTTACAAACGGTTTAGATACAAAGGTTTGCTTTGATTTAACTTCGTTGACTGAAGATAGTAAATGGGAATTTTTAAAAAACTTTAACGTTAAGTTTAGCGACTATATATACGCCGAAAGCGACGCGTCGCTTGAGTGTCAACTTGTTAAAATTTTAAGCCTTAGGGGTTTAAAAATCTCTACTGCCGAATCTTTTACAAGTGGAGCGTTAGCATCAACAATAACAAGCGTTAGCGGGGCATCTAAAGTCTTTTACGAAGGCATAGTTGCTTATAATGAAAACTCTAAAATTGACAGGCTAAACGTACAGGAATCTACCGTTAGATATAAGCGCCCAGTTAGTCAAGAAACGGCGTATGAAATGTGCTTAGGTCTACTAAATAAAGGGGTAGACTTAGCGGTCTCAACAACGGGAATTGCAGGCCCTAATAGTGATGAGTCGGGCTTTCCTGTCGGCTTAGTGTATATCGGAATAGGAACAAAACAAAAAATAGCCGTTTATAAGTTCTCTTTTTCTGGTTCTAGAAAAGACGTGAATAATAAAGGTGTTAAACAAGCCTTATTTATGGCAATAAAGGCATTAAGAAACGGCAGTTTTGATATTTAATAAAAAAAATTTATATAAAGAGGGAAATATTATGGAAGAAAAACAAAAAGCACTAGAGCAAGTTTTAACACAAATTGAAAAACAATATGGTAAAGGTGCTATTATGAAATTAGGCGCAGGTTCTTCTGACGCTAATTTAGAAGTGTTGCCAACAGGTTGCTTAACTTTAGACTTGGCGCTTGGTGTAGGCGGTGTTCCAAGGGGTAGAATTATTGAAATTTATGGGCCTGAGTCTTCAGGTAAAACTACCGTTGCGCTTCACGTTATTGCCGAGACTCAAAAACTAGGCGGTATCGCAGCGTTTATTGATGCCGAGCACGCTTTAGACCCTGTTTACGCTTCTAAACTAGGCGTTAATCTTGACGATTTATACGTTTCTCAACCAGATACAGGCGAACAAGCACTTGATATTACTGAAAGTTTAGTAAGAAGTGGTGCAGTTGATATTGTGGTTATTGACTCTGTTGCGGCGTTAACACCTAAGGCGGAAATAGAAGGCGAAATGGGCGACCAACACGTAGGACTTCAGGCAAGGCTTATGTCACAAGCGCTTAGAAAATTAACTGGTATTACAAACAAGAGTAAAACATGCGTATTATTTATTAACCAACTTCGTGAAAAGGTTGGCGTAATGTTCGGCAACCCTGAAACTACTCCGGGTGGCAAGGCACTCAAGTTCTATGCTTCTATTCGTATTGACGTTAGAAAGGCTGACGCTTTAAAAGACGGTGACGGGTTATACGGTAATAGAACTAAGGCTAAAATCGTTAAGAATAAAGTTGCTCCACCATTTAAGACTGCAGAGTTTGATATTATTTACGGCAAAGGTATTTCTCAAGAAGGCTGTATTTTAGATTTAGCCGTTGAGTACGATATTATTGAAAAGTCAGGCGCATGGTTTAGTTATAATGGCGATAAGTTCGCTCAAGGTAGAGAAAAGGCTAAAGATTATTTAACAAATAACCCTGAAGTTATGGCTGAAATTGAAAGCAAGATTAGACAAATTTTTAAAGATAAAACAAGTTCAAACTAATTTATTAAACGGTAGACCTATTGTTTAGGTCTACTGTTTTTTGTTTTAGCAAAAAAATACAAAAAATAGCATAGGATTTTAATAAATATATTGACAATTTAGTATATTTATTTTATAATAAATATAATTGAATTTATTTGCAGTAAAAGTTTAATAAATTCAAAAAAATTTTAGGAGGGACGTATATGTCTATAAACGCAACCTTCCTGTCATTACTTTCAACTAACGTTGTTATTTACGTAATAAGTAGTGCAATAGGCGGAATTTTAGTCGGCTTATTGTTAGCATTACTTTTTTCAAGAATATTACGTGCTAAAAAACTTAGCACTACGGAAAGATTAGTTGCAGAAATGCTCGCTAATGCAGAAAATGAGTGTAAAGCACTCAAAAAAGATGCAATTGTTGAAATAAAAGAACAGGAACTTAAATTAAGAAACGATTTTGACAAAGAAACTAAAGAAAAGAGGGCTGATTTACAAAGATTAGAACAACGTCTTAATCAAAAAGACGAAACTCTCAACAGGAAAGATGCCAACTTATTAAGAAGAACTGAAGAAGTTGAAAGTCTTGCAAAAGACCTTGATAAAAAGCATCAAGACGCTGACGCTTTACTTGCAAAACTCAAGGCTCAGCACGACGTGTTTATTCACGAACTTGAAAAAGTTGCACAAATGACTCAAGAAGAAGCCAAGTCAATGATTATTGAAGAAGTTAAAGACGAAGCGAGAAAAGACGCTGCTGGCTACGTAAGGTCTATTGAGCAACAAGCCAAAGACGAAGGCGAAAAAAGGGCTAAAGAAATTGTAAGTTTAGCAATTCAACGTTGTGCCGTTGACCAAAGCAACGAACTTACTGTGACAACTATTTCTATCCCTAACGACGATATGAAAGCAAGGCTTATTGGTAGAGAGGGTAGAAATATTACCGCTCTTGAAAATGCAACTGGTATAAGGCTTATAATTGACGATACGCCTGAAGTAGTAGTTGCATCGGGCTTTGACCCAGTAAGGCGTGAGGTTGCCCGTAGAGCGCTTGAAAAACTTATTGCCGACGGTAGAATACAACCAACACGTATTGAAGAAACTGTTGACAAAGTTAAAAAAGAACTTGACGTTATTATTAAAGAAGCAGGTGAAAGTGCTGTATTTGATATGGGTTTATACGGTATTCATCCAGAACTTATTAAAATTTTAGGTAAACTTAAATTTAGAACTAGTTATGGTCAAAACGTATTGCAACACTCATTAGAAGTATCAAGAATTGCAGGCTTACTTGCTCAAGAACTCGGTGTTGACGTTAACTTAGCAAAGCGTGGCGGTTTGCTTCACGATATTGGTAAGGCGGTTGACTTTGAAAATGAAGGTACTCACATCAATTTAGGTGTGGAACTTGCTAAAAAGTATAAAGAAAACAAACTTGTTATCAACTGTATTGAATCTCACCACGGCGACGTTGAGCCAAAGTGTATTGAAGCAGTTTTAGTTCAAGCGGCTGACGCGATTTCTGGCGTAAGACCGGGTGCTAGAAAAGAAATTGAATCTAGTTACGTTAAAAGGCTTGAACAACTTGAAGATATTGCTACTGACTTTAAGGGCATTGAAAAGGCTTACGCTATCCAAGCGGGTAGAGAAGTAAGGGTTATCGTTAAACCAGAGCAAATAGATGATAGTCAAGCGTTATTCTTAGCAAAAGATATTGCAAAGAAGATAGAGTCTTCTATGGAATATCCAGGTCAAATTAAAGTTAACGTAATTCGTGAGTCAAGAAGCGTAGAATACGCTAAATAATTTAATAAGATATACACCAAAGCATTTCGTAATAAAATTACGTTTTCTAGGTGTATATTTTTTATCTCTTGTTATTAAGGTGAAAAATGATTAAAAGATTACTAAAATGTACAAAAGGTTATAGAAAAGACGCTATTTTAACCCCAATATTTATGCTTGGAGAAGTGGTGTGCGAACTTTTTATACCTTTTTTAATGTCGTCTTATATCTTAATGTATTTAGACGACGTAAGCAAAAGTGGTGCAAGTCCTGACTTTGGCTATTTACTTGTTTGGGGCGGAATTTTGCTATTATTTGCTTGTTTTTCCTTCTTGTTTGGCACGCTATCTGGTGTCTTTTGCGCAAGGGCGGCATCGGGCTTTGGCTCAAATTTAAGAAAGGAATTATTCTATAACGTACAAAAATTCTCATTTAATAATATTGATAAATTCTCGTCATCTAGTTTGGTGACAAGGTTAACTACCGACGTCACAAACGTTCAAAACTCCTTTATGATGATAATTCGTACTGCGGTTAGGGCGCCACTTATGCTTATATTCTCACTCATTTTTACGTTGAGATTATATTCTAGGGTTGCTATCGTTTACTTGTACACAGTACCTATTATGATTTTAGGTTTAGCAATTATTATGAGTATTGCTATTCCGTTATTCCACCGTATCTTTAAAAAATACGATGCGCTTAACGAATCAGTACAAGAAAACGTTAAGGGTATGAGAGTAGTTAAGGCGTACGTAAGGGAAGATTATGAGAAAGAAAAATTCTCTAAAGCATCTAAAGACGTGCAAAAGAGTTTTACCGTTGCAGAGCGTATTTTAGCCTTTAACAACCCAATAATGATGGGTTGCTTATACGCTATGACGTTGTTTATAATTTATACTTGTGGTAAAGCGGGTATTATTGAAAACGATTTTTCAGTAGTTGCAAATCTTCAAACGCTTATATCGTATTCGTCATTTGCGCTTATGTCACTTATGATGCTATCTATGATATTCGTTATGATAACGATGTCAATTGCATCGGTTAAGAGAATTTACGAAGTTTTAGAAGAAAAAACGGATATATTGAATCCTGAAACTCCAGTATTTAAAGTAGAAAATGGCGACGTTGAGTTTGAAAACGTATATTTTAAATACGATAAGTTTGCGGAAAATTATGCGTTAAAAGACGTTAATTTTTCAATCAAATCGGGCGAAATGGTTGGAATTATCGGTGCTACCGGTTCTTCAAAGACTACACTTTGCAACCTAATTTCTAGGTTATACGATGCTACCGAAGGTCAAGTAAAAGTAGGTGGCGTTTGCGTTAAAGACTATGATTTAAAAACGCTTAGAGACGAAGTTTCAGTCGTATTACAAAAGAACTTATTATTCTCAGGCACTATTGCTGAAAATATTCGTTGGGGTGACGAAAACGCTAGTTTAGACGAAGTTAAAAGAGTTTGCAAGTTGGCATGTGCCGACGAGTTTATTGAGTCTTTTAAAGACGGTTATGACCATCGTATAGAGCAAGGCGGTGCAAACGTTTCGGGCGGTCAAAAGCAAAGGC
>JAZRNF010000088.1:0-15285 GCA_045648085.1 Christensenellaceae bacterium
TATTGACTACTCTAAAGACTTAGACCGCGTTGACGCTAAGAACGGTAGAATTGTTGAGATAACTGTAAAAGACGGATATAAAGACGTTGAAGGTATTTATAGAGCAGACTACTTAGGTAAAAAGTTTGATAGTGACGGCAATCTTAAATCGTTTACCGTTAACTTATTAAAACAAGAACCTAAGTTAATAAAGTTAGTTAAATAAATAAATGAAAATACGCTTTGAAGTTCAAGGCGTATTTTTTGTTTTTAAAAGTATAGAAAATTTAATGTTTTTGTATAGTTTTATAATAAATAATTTATTAAATGTAGAATTGTCAAGTCATTGTGACAAAAAAATAATAAAATTTTTTAAATGTGTTGACTTTTGCAAATTAAAGTGATAAAATGTAATAAATTAAATGCGAAGAGCAAAAAGTAGTAGACTAGATAAAGCCTTTAGAGAGCCGTCGGTTGGTGTAAGACGGTGGTAGAGTCTTTTTGAATTCATTTTGTTAGCAGTGCACTGAATAAGTTTAACTTTAGTAGGATGCAACGGGGGTTCCCGTAATAGAACTAGGGTATGTTTGTACCCGATAAGGTCAATTTCGTGAGATATTGATGAATTGAGGTGGTAACACGGGATATTAAAACTCGTCCTCTGTATTCTTAATCAGGATACAGGGGTTTTTATTTTTTTAATTTTATTATATATAAGGAGATATAAAATGGCGCAAAATTACTATCAAAAAGAAATTGAAACGATGCCCATTGATGACATTAAAAAACTTCAATCTGAAAAAATCGTTAAGCAAGTAAAACACGTATATGAAAACGTAGAGTACTATCGTAATCTTATGGACGAAAAAGGTGTTAAGCCTGAAGATATTAAAAGTATTGACGACTTACATAAACTCCCTTTCTTAACAAAAGCCGATTTAAGAGACGCATACCCTTACGGTCTTTTAGCAAAACCACTTGAAGATTGTGTTCGTATACAATCTACGTCAGGCACAACAGGTCGTCGTGTAGTTGCCTTTTATACTCAAAACGACATTGAACTTTGGGAAGACTGTTGCGCACGTGCAATCGTTGCAGTTGGTGGCACTAAAAAAGACGTGTGTCAAGTAGCATACGGCTACGGCTTATTCACAGGCGGTGCTGGTCTTCACGGTGGCTCACATAAAGTTGGCTGCTTAACGCTTCCAATGTCTTCTGGTAATACTGAACGTCAAATTCAATTTATGATGGACTTAAACGCCAGTATTATTTGTTGTACGCCATCTTACGCTGCATATATTGGCGAATCACTTAAAGAACAAGGTTATAAGCCAAGCGATATTCCACTTAAAGCGGGTATTTTCGGCGCAGAGCCTTGGACTGAAGAAATTCGTAAAAATATTGAAGAAACACTTGGTATTAAAGCGTATGATATTTACGGCTTGACTGAAACTTCTGGTCCCGGCGTTTCGTTTGAGTGCTCAGAGCAAACAGGATTGCACGTAAACGAAGACCATTTCTACCCTGAAATTATTGACCCTGATACAGGCGAAGTTTTACCTGAAGGCTCTAAAGGTGAATTAGTATTTACTTCACTTGACAAAGAAGCGTTCCCATTACTCCGTTATCGTACAAGAGATATTTGCGCACTTTCAAGAAAGAAATGTTCTTGTGGCCGTACACTTATTAAAATGGCTAAGCCTATGGGTAGAACTGACGATATGCTTATTATCCGTGGCGTAAACGTATTCCCATCACAAATTGAAACTGTACTTTTAAACGAAGGATATCAACCAAACTATCAAATAGTTGTTGATAGAGTAAATAATAACGACACTTTTGACGTTAACGTTGAGTTAAATCCTGAGCAATTTACTGATAAGGTTGGCGAAATTCTTACAATGGAAAAGGCTCTTGCAAACGCATTAAAAACTATGCTTGGTATCAACCCTGCCGTTCACCTTGTCGCACCTAAGACAATTGCTAGAAGCGAAGGTAAAGCAGTTCGTGTAATTGATAAACGTAAATTAATCTAATTAAAAGGAGATAAAAATTATGGCTATTAAACAATTGACGGTTTTTATTCAAAATAGTAAAGGCAGTATGGTTTCTGTCACTGATATACTTGCTAAAAACAATATTAACATTAGGGCTTTATCTATTGCTGAAACTAAAGATTTTGGTATTTTAAGACTTATTGTAAACAACAACGAACTTGCAACTAAACTTTTAGAAGATAACGGATACCTTATTAAAGCGATTGACGTTATCGGCGTAAAGATTGGCGACGAACCTGGCAAACTTACTTCTTCACTTGTGGTTTTAGATAATGCAAATATAAACGTAGAGTATTTATACGCATTTATGACTAGAACTGAAAAGCACGCTTACGTTGTACTTAGAGTTGAAGATAATGAAGTTGCTGAAAAAGCACTTACCGATGCGGGATTTAAACTCGTTGACGAAAAAGATATATTAAAACTTTAATAACAAACTAAATTTAAAAGACCCGACTTTTTAGTCTGGTCTTTATTTTTTAAAAATTATTCATTAACTAGCGATATTGTTTCTATTTGTTCTTGCTCATTTAGGGCGTCTAGTATTATTTTTTTATCTCTGTTTGCTAAGCGGATAACAAAATTCATAACAACAAGGGCAAAGAGCATAAATATTGCTAGGACAATAAAAGATAGATTATAACTACCAAAAAAGTCAAAGCACATATTTGAAAAAGGTGCGCCGAGAGCAAGCCCTGCCGTGTTTACGGCAGAAAATATGCCTACCGTCTTAACAAAACTTTTATTTCCAAACATTTCGCTAGCAAAGAGCGGGAGCATAACCGTTTCAAGTGGCAAAGCAATCGTTCCTGCAAAACCACGAATATACGCAAGCACCCTACCCATTTGGTCGTTTTGTAAAATTGCCAAACTGCCAATAGAAATAAAAGCACTAAAAAAACAAAGGTTCATCGTTATTTTTATACCCTTTCTATCGTACATAAAACCTGTAAGCGCTTTAGTTCCCATAAGGCACAAACTGGTAAGCGTACCTAAATTTGCAACGAATTGTTTGTCAAAACCCAAGTCGTACATATGTGGAGTGGCGATACTAGATATACCTTGAAGAGACATACCTGCAAGAAATATACAAGCCATTGCCAAGTAAAAATATGGTTTTTTAATAGCGTCGCTAAACTCCATACCTACCCAGCCTGTTCCCCTTGCCTTTTTAGTCTTTTTACCTACTACGAGTTGGTCTTTTGAAACGCCTTTCGGTCTTTCTCTAAATAAAAAAATTATAAGCAATAACACGACTGCTAAAATTAAAGCGACAAGCCTATATGAAGTGCGATAGCCAAAAGGCTCATAGCCAAGTGGGTGAGAACTTGGTTTAAAAATAATTGGCGAAATAATTTGAACGGCTACCGCCCCGCCAAGCCCGTTTGCCGATAAAATTATGCCCGTTACCGTTCCCTTATTTTTAGTGCACCAAATACCAACTACGGTACTCATCATTGCAGTAGTAGTCCAAGAAAGACCTATGCCCAAAAGCAATGCACCAAGATAAAAACCCCATAACGTTTCGGCAATAGAACTTATATAGGCAAAGCCGATTAAACATAAAAATCCAGCGATTAAAAGTTTTTTAATACCGAATTTTGAAATGAAAAAGCCAAGACATAAATTCATTACAGTCGTTACGCCAAAACGTATAGTATCGGTAAGTGAGTATAGACTTCTTTTAATATCTAACGCGCTAGTTATAGCGGTAAGGTAATAAGTCCTTCCACTAGAACAAAACCCTAAACTAACACAAACGATTAAAAAACACAAAGCGATTATAACGTATGAATAATCAAATTTCTTCTTTTCAGTTTTTAACTTTTTCATTTCTCTTCTTCTCTTTAAAAATTTTATTTAATTTTACAACAAAACAAAACATTTGAAAATAGAATTATAAAAACAATATGGAAAAATCCGAACAAAATTGTTGTATTTTTTATAAGTTGTGTTATAATAATTAACGTAGTAAAAAACAAGGTGAATAAATATGATTGGATTAATTGAAAACGTTAATATCGTTTCTTCTTTTCACAAACAAAGTAGAGAGTATAATAAAACTCAAAACAGAAAGAGCCACGGCTTTATTTTTAAAATAGAAGGTTCGGCAGAATATTCTTTTGGCGATAAAAAACTATCCACTAATGCAGGTCAGGTAATTTTTTTACCACAAGGAATAAATTATGAGTTTACGTCAACTAGTGGACTTTATACGTCTATTAATTTTTATGCCGAAATTGAAAACCCTGAGCCTTGCGTATTTTCATTAGACGACTTTTATAATGCCGATTTTATTTATAACAGTTTTTCTGAACTTTGGAAATTCGGCTCTCTACCCGACAAATATAAGTGCACGTCAGTCTTTTACGATTTTTTATCATATATTGCTAGGCTTGAACATTTAAGTTCTTTAGATAAAAACAAACACTATATAATAGAGCCTGCAATAGAATATTTAAAATCACACGTTTTTGACTGTCATTTAAAAATAGAAAATCTAGCAAGGCTATGTTGCATTTCAGACACGTATTTTAGAAAACTTTTTATCTCACGCTTTAACGTCACCCCACAAGAGTACGTTATAAGTAAAAGAATTACGCACGCCATGGCTATTTTAGAAAGTGGGGACTACGATAGTATTAGTGAAGTTAGCGAACTTGTTGGGTATAAAGACCCATTGTATTTTAGCAAGGCGTTCAAGAAGATTTACGGTTTTTCACCGTCTAGCATAAACCAATAATTATTTTATAAATTTAAAAGGGGTTCACGCTTATCGTGAACCCTACTTTTTTGCTAATAAAATTAGTCTTTACAAGTGTTAAATAATTCGTCTATCATTTGACTATCGGTTTGCTTATTTTTAGTAAATAAACTAACCATAGGCACGATTATTATAGAAATTGCCATTGCAAAAACGCCCATTTCTGGTGACTTACTTGCGGCATTTGCAAAATTAGAAGTTAACGTTATAACTAAGGTTGAAACGCCAACAGTCAATAAACCTGCTAATACGCCTGCATAAGCGCCTTGTTTAGTAATTTTCTTTGAGAACAAACTCCAAACGTAAGGACCTATAAAGCAACCCGAAACAATACCCCAAGAGAAAGACATTACGCTAACGATAATAGGAATATTTAGCGTTGCAAACACAAACGAACAACCTACGAAAATAAAGCAAAGAACTCTTGTTAAAACAACTTGTTTATCTTGTGAAATTTCTTTTTTCGCTATTGTCGGAATAAAGTCAACCGCTACTGCCGATGCCGAAGTTAATACTACTGCAACAAGCGTTGACATTGATGCCGATAATAAGAGTATCAACGTAATAGCAAGTAAAACTAAGCCAAGCGTTCCGTCGCCTAAAACTTTCATTAAGAGAGTAGGAATTATAAAGTCAATGCCACCTTGTGGAAGTTCGCCACCTAAAATTAAACGTGACGTAGAGCCGATAAGGTATGCTCCACAACCGATAACTAAGCAAAAAATTGTTGAAATTATAGTCCCCCTTTTAATTGCGCCAGTATCTTTTATAGCGTAAAATTTACCTATCATTTGTGGTAAGCCCCAAGTACCAAAACTTGTAAGTAAAATATTAAAACACAAGAACTTAAATGCCGAGCCACCAAACACACTTGTCAATTGACTGCCTGTAACTAGATATTTATCGCCGGCAACAGACTCAAATTTACTAAGGTTTTCAACAAGTCCACCAAGACCGCCAACGCTACTATGAGATAACATAGCAACAACTAAACAAACGACGCCGACAATCATTACTACGCCTTGAATTAAGTCGGAATAAGCAGTTGCTAAATATCCGCCTACAACCAAATAAACGGCTGTTAAACAAGCGATAATAAGCATCCATACCCACGTTTCAACACTTGGGAATATAACGTTAAATAAAGAACCTAATCCTTTATATACCGCTGCCGAATATGGAACTAAAAACACGAATATTATTATTGAAGAAATAAGTTTTAAACCTTTAGAGTTATAACGTTTTTCAAAATAGTCAGGCATTGTTTTAGCGTCTAACTTTTTAGTCATTTTTCTAGTACGGTTAGCAAGTAATAACCAAGAAAGTAAACAGCCTAAAATAGCGTTGCCAACACCTATCCAAATTGCACCTAAACCGATATTCCAACCGTGCTCACCAGCATAGCCAACGAATACTACTGCCGAAAAATAACTAGTGCCGTATGCAAATGCAGTCACCCAAGCACCTACTTTTCTATTTCCTAATAAAAAGCCGTCAAGGTTTTTACTTTTGCTATAACTTAAAAAACCAATACCCGTCATAATTAAAGCGTACACGCTAAGGGCTATGATTGTAAAAAGTTGTGCTTTAGTCATAATACTTTCTCCTTTATAATTACGGTGCTTTGTAAAATAAAAAAACCCCGTATTCTTAACAAGAATACAGAGGACGAGTTATTGAATATCCCGTGATACCACCTCAATTTATCAATACTTCACAGTATTGACCTTATCAGGTACTAACATACCTTAGTTCTATAACGGGAACGCCCGTTGCAGCCTACTAAAAGTTCAGTGCACTGCTAACAAGATGTATTCAGTATAAAACCGCCCTATTGCCTTGCACCAACCGACAACTCTCTAAAAGTTAAGTTTTAACCTACTTGTTCTTGCTAAAACGCATTTACATATTTAGTCTATCATATTTAAAATTTAAAATCAACTAAAATATATTACAAAGCCCTATTTTTTAAAAATTTTAAATATTTTTAAAAAGATTTAAAATAGGCATTGACAATCGTTTTTATAATGATATACTATAAATAACTTTTAAGGAATTAATTTATGAAAATTGAAGAAATTGATAAAAATTTTAAAATTGAAAACAATTTAAACCATAACGATTGGGATAATTATAACGTACTTAACGAGCCTTTTGAAATTTACGGTGTTTTTTATGATAAAGGCGGTTTTCGTAGAATGGACGAAAGCGTTGGCACAGCATTAGAAAAGTACGATAACTATAATATATCAATACTCTCAACCCACACGTCTGGTGGTAGGGTTCGCTTTAGCACTAATAGTACGGGCATTGCAGTTTATGCTAAAGTAAGGCACCCTTCTAAAACTTCTCATATGCCATTAACGGGTTCTTCAGGCTTTGACGTTTACAAAACGATAAAAGGTAAAGAAGTTTATTTAGGAACTTTCAAACCACCTTACAACCTTGAAAATTACTACGACGCAGTAGTTAGATTTCAAGACGATACTTATAATACTATAACAATCAATTTCCCATCATACTGTGGTGTTGAAGAACTTTATATCGGCGTAAATAAAGGCTCTAAAATAGGTAAACCTTTAACAAGTTATATAGATAAAAAACCGATTGTTTACTACGGCTCGTCAATAACGCAAGGCGGTTGCGCGTCTAGACCTGGCAATATATATCAAAACTTTATATGCCGTGAAACTAATTGCGATTATATAAATTTAGGATTTTCAGGCGGGGCTAAAGCCGAAGACGTTGTTATTGACTATATTAAAAAATTAGATATGTCTATATTCGTTTACGACTACGACTATAACGCACCTAACGCTGAGTATTTGGAAAAAACTCATAAAAAAATGTTTGACGAAATTAGAAAAGTCCACCCTGATATTCCTATAATTATGTTGTCTATCCCTACTCTTAACGTGACTAAAGTTATAAAGAAAAGACGTAGTATTATTAAAAACACTTATAAAACGGCAATAAAGAACGGAGATAAAAACGTATATTTTATAAGTGGACAACAACTACTTAAATACTCAAAAGATAATTTCTCTGTTGATAGCGTTCACCCTAACGACTTAGGCTTTTACTCAATGGGCAAAGTCTTAGGTAAACTTATTAATAAAATTTTAAAAGGCTAAATTAATTAAGTTAAAAAAGCATTGCTTTAATTGGCAATGCTTTTTGTTTTAGTTTTTAACTTTCTTTTTAAATATTTGTTTTCTAAAGAGTAATAAGTTCAACGCTATTAGCATAACTACTAAAACAAGTAAGGTTAAAATAGGTCTAATGGGCGCTAATTTTGCTATTATCATTATTGGGAAGCCTAGTACTATTGCAGGGAAATTTTGGAATACTAAGTTATCTGCAACAGGAGTTTTTAACTCACCGTCAATTTCACGAAGCAATACCATACCCGTACTTGCAGTACCCGTAAGCATACCGTACATTGCTAAGAATTGTTCACTATAATAATTAGCGAATAATTTTTTAGCAACGTATAAATTATAAAAATACGTCACGCATGCACCGACAACGCCAAGTAATATTACTACCCACCAATAGTTTTGAAGAAGTTCTATTCTAATTGCCGCAATACCTGCAACAATCATAATATCAAAACACAATCCACTAAGACGCGTCATTAAAAAACTATTCATATATTGGCGCTTCATTATATTTTTCTTTTTTAAGAATTTAGTTATCTCTTTAAAAATTGATGCAACGATTACGCCGAATAAGAAGTTAAATCCAAATATTAAACTTTCAAGAGATGGTATAAGTTTAGAAACCCCTAGCATTAAAAGATAAGCAATAGCATAACTGATTACTACAAATGCTACTTGGAAAGTGACTTTATCAATACTGCCGTTCATAGGAACTTCGTCTTTACCTTGAATTTGCTCACTTTCAATTAAACCTTCGCCCTCAAAAGAAACTTTGTTTAAAAACTTCTTTTTATTTAAGTTTAAGAAAATTACACCACCAATAGCGGCACTTAAATAACCGAGTGCGGCAATAGTTAAACCAAAGTTTGCACCGCCTATAAAACCGTGGTCAGTTTCGTAAATATTACCCCAGTTAAGTGCTTGACCAGTACCTTGACCGTAGCCAAACGGTAATAAAACACCTGAATAATTGCATACGGTAGAAACAAGTAAACCTATAATTAAAGTAATACCTAAGCCGACTACCGCTTGCAATAAATATGTAGATACAGTAGTAATACCGGTATTTATAATTTCTACGTTTCTTTCTTTTGACTTAACTTTTTGCTTAGTAGAAAAGGTAGTTGCTATAAAGCCTAACGCTAGCATATGATAAGTTAAAATTTCAAGCCACTCTGTACCCGCGTTACCAAAGAAGTTCGTAGAGTATATGTTTATATCAAAGCCGTACTCAAAAACACTAGAAGTTATAAGAAGTAATAAGCCTGCTATAACTGACGTTGGTATTAAAGAGTTTTTTAATATTTTAACGTTTCTTTTGATAATATTGGCAATGAATAACGATAACAGTAATACTGAAAAGAAGTTTATCGTTCCCCAAACTTTATAGTCCCAAAAATTCATTGTCGTTCTCCTTAATTTGATTTATGTATCTATTATAAAAATTAAGATACTTTAGTGCATTAAAACGCTTGCTACTTTTTATTTGATACAATCCGTCTTTAGCATATATATTTAATTTATTTCTACCTAATACGCTAACGCCCGAAACATCTTCAAACTTAAACACTAAGTTTTGATTATTTAAACAAACTTCGTACCTATCGTTAAATAGTTTAAAACTGCAATCTTTTTGAATTAGTTTTTTGTTTTTGTTGACAATTACTTTATAAAAATTAACTTTTTCATTATAAAATAATTTACTTGTATTTACAAGGTCAAGTTCGTTTATAAACTTACATTGGTATTTATACCACTCTAAATAGTTTTTAAAAGGAAACTCTTCCGCTAAGCCCTTTAACCCCTTATCGTCTAAATACTCAACTTCTATACCGCATTTATCACATTTTATAATGTTTTTATTACTTGTAAACGAAGATAAGCCACACTTAGGACAAACGTAGGCGCACCTTTCTAAATACTCTGCCTTTCTTTTTCCAGTGTAATTTTCAGTAATATCAAAATCGTTTTGATATAGTTCTTTTTTCAAAAGTTCGTAAAGGTCTAACTTAGATAACGAATTTATTTCGTCAACGTTTATAACCTTACTAACGTAAGCCCTTGCTTTACCTTTTTTAGGCTTGTCTGCCCATCTAGGCAATAAATTATAACCGCCCTCTATTTTATATATTAAAACGGGCAATTTAAGTATTTTTACAAGCCCTGATATAGCGGGGTTCATATATCCCGTCTCTCCCGAAAACGTTCTATTCCCTTCAGGCGACAATGCAATAGTTCCGCCTTCTTTTGCAACCTTTATACATTTTTTAACGGCAACTATATCGGATACGTTTTTCTTTATTGGTATAGGGTTTGCACCGTACTTTATAATTTTAGAATATATTCCATTAGAGAACAAATCGTCGCTACTTAAAAAGTAAACGGGATTTTTAAATGATAAGAATACGAAAAATTGGTCGTATCCCGTTTGGTGATTTATAAGCACTAAATAAGGGCCTTTTTCCGCTCCTTTGTACTTTTCTATTTTAATATGAGTTTTAGCCTTGACGTAAAGCCCTATAAGCGGATAAACTGTCTTTCTTATAACTTTATGCCTAAACTTTATCCATTTATCATTTTTCAAAATTAAATACCTACTTTTATCTTCTTCTATCTCTACTAGAAATTATAACTAGTAATCTTAAAATTTGCATTATCGTCACTGATAACGCAGCAACGTAAGTGAGTGCCGCCGCCGATAGCATTTTTTTAGAAACGGCTACTTCTTCTTCGCTAAATAGCCCGCAATTTTTAATAATTGATAGCGCCCTATTGCTAGCGTTATATTCAACTGGCAAAGTGACTAACTGAAATAGCGCACACATAGAAAAACACGCCACGCCAACGTAAGCAAGCGCTATAAAAAACGAGCCGAACGAAGACAATAATAAACCTATTAAAATAAGCGGAAAAGATATTTTAGACGCTATATTAGTTGCAGGAACAATAGCGCCCCTTATCTTCATTGGCACGTAGTTCTTAGCGTGTTGTATGGCATGACCACACTCGTGCGAAGCAACGCCTATTGCAACCATACTAGTACCGTTATAAACGTCTCTTGACAACGCTAAAACCTTTCTTGTTGGGTCATAGTGGTCGGTTAAATTTCCTTCAACTAAAACAATTTGAACGCTTTTAAGACCGTTAGCGTTAAGTATAGACCTTGCTATACTATAACCCGTCATACCACACGAAGACCTATATTTTGCGTATTTATTATAGGTGTTATTAACTTTTGCGCTCGCCCATAATGAGAAAATTATTGCGGGAAGCACGTATACAATATAAGTCCAATCTATAAACATTTTATTTCCTTAAACGGCGTATTTTTAAGATAATACAACTTTAATATAAACTCTATATTAAATCTTTCTTAAACGCTCTACGACGTTTATGTTGTATATGCTTAA
Organism: Christensenellaceae bacterium; assembly: GCA_045648085.1. Classification (GTDB taxonomy): domain Bacteria; phylum Bacillota; class Clostridia; order Christensenellales; family Borkfalkiaceae; genus HGM11412. The sequence goes on from JAZRNF010000088.1 coordinate 11,372, forward strand.
AATATTTCCATTGACCTTGTACGGCAGTATTGTATTCTAAATTCAAATTAGACTCCATATACTCTATATCGCCACAAGTAATTATTTCTTGAATTTTTTTAATTATAACAGCGTTAAGACCTGTTTTTTGATATTTAGGTAAAATACCAACTAATGCTAAATCAATAGCCTTTGGTTTTTTAACCGTCTTTAATATTTTTATAATGGTAGAAAGAGTTAATTTACCGTTGCTCTTTTTTACTGCAGGACCTATCGCAGGTATACCGAAACCAAAAGATATAACGCTTTCACTCTCATCACATATAACGAATAAATATTTAAGGTTTATAACTAGTAAAAACTGTTCTATCATTTGCTTTTTCATTTCTTCTGTAAAAGGAACAGTACCGTACAACTCTTTATAACAAACGTCTAAGCAATTAAATATACCGTCTTTATACTTGTTTATAAAAGCCCTTTTTGATAGACCTTCGCCACCCATATGCAATTTATATCTTTCCATTGCCCTTTTAGCAAGAACGTTTATGGTTTCAGTTTTATACACTTCAGGGTAAAGCCTATACTCTACCCAATCAACGTCTTTAACGTATCCGTAGTTTTCTATTAGTTTTTGATAATAAGGATAGTTATATTGTTCTTCAAAAGTAGCAAGATATTCAAAACCGTCAATAAGCAAGCCTTCTCTTTCCAAATCGCTATAACCAAGTGGACCTACGATTTGTGTTGCGTTTTTAGTTTTTGCCCAATTTTCAACCGCAGTAAAAAGAGCGTTTGCAACGTCTTGACAGTCTATGCTATCAAACCTTGTAAAACGTACTTGCGACACGTTATAAATCTCGTTATACTGTTTTTGTAAAATACCTTGAATTCTACCAACCGTCTTACCGTCTTTTATCGCTAAAAAATAAGCGGACTGACAAGTTTTATTGTATATGTTTTTATCAGTAAAAATTTTAAGTTCGTCAGAATATAAAGGCGGAACAAAAAACTCGTTGCCCTTATAAAGCCTTAACGGAAAATTAACAAATTCCTTTTGTTCCTTTTTAGTTTTTACTTCAATAATTTTAATTTTATTATCCATAACGTTTTACCTTTGTAAATTATATTTATTATATAATAAACGTCGTTCAATTTCAAGTTAATTAAAAAATTAAGTTCCCTTTTCTGTGGAATAGCAATTCACTCACTCCACTAGAGCGGGAATTTATTTTTTTGATATGTTTTTTATTTGATTTTTCAACAAAAATAGCGTATAATTAGGTTATGAACGATATTAGAGAGATAGTTTCTAAAAATTTAACAAAAATAAGAAAACAAAACAACTTTACCCAACAAGACTTAGCGAAAAAAATAAACTTTTCAGATAACGCTATATCAAGGTGGGAAAAGGGTGAAGTTTTACCTAGCCTTGAAACACTTCAAATGCTATCGCTTATTTATAACGTACCAATCAACTGGTTTATTGAATATCACTTAGACGAAGAATTGGCTATAATAAACAGGAAACAAACAAATTTAAATATTGCAATATCTTCTTCTATTATTTTAACTGTTTGGGTTTTTGCTTTAATTGTGTTTTTATTAGCAAGGTTTTATACTGGCAAATATTACGCTATTATATTTATTTGGACTTTACCTGCAACGGCGTTTGCAATAAGGTTTGCGCTTAAACGGTTTTTTAAAAACAAATACTACGTATTAACGGCGTCGCTTTGCTTATGGCTAACGATTTTGTGCATATACTTTCAATGGTATGAGTATAGAATATGGCCTATATTTTTATTCTGCGTGCCATTACAATTAATTTTTATTTTAACTAACGCCATAAAAAACTTAAAAAATGAGACGATAAATACAAAGACCAAAACTAAAACAAAATAAACAGGTGCCGTAGTAATTCTACGGCACTAATTTTATAAAAAAGCCCTTACGTGTCATAATGATTTGTAAGGGCTTTATTTTAGTTAGATGTATTAGTTATATTGTCACGAGCACTAACCCTTTCATGCGGTTTAATGTCCCCTGCTTTAGTAAGTGCAATTTTAGTTAAGTATGGACCAACAAGTTCGTATATAAGTACTGCTAGCATAGTTATAGAATATATCGTCAAACCTGCTGTTCCTAGAATTTTAGCCTTTGTAGCCATTCCTATTGCAACACCTGCTTGTGGTAATAATGTAATACCTAAATACTTTACTATATTTGGGTCACAATTAGTCATTTTACTACTTATTGTAGCACCCATACATTTACCTATTGAACGAACTAATATAAACGTAATACCAATAATTACAACCGACAATTCACTAAGCACTTCAAAGTCTAACGACGCGCCAGATAATACGAAGAACAACACGTATAATGGAGTAGTCCACCTATCTGCTCTTTCCATAAGTTCTTCAGAAAAATCACAAATATTGCAAAATATAGTGCCTAGCATCATACACGCTAAAAGTGAAGAAAACGCTATATGTACCCCGCCTACCGTAAACGATAAGTTAGATATTGCAACTGTTAACATAACGTAGGTTATAGAGATTGCAAGCCTTTTTGAACGTGAGTGGAAAAACTTTTCGGTATAAGTAAATAGAGCACCAATTAAAGCGCCTAAGCCTAAAGACAATACAACTTCTAAAATAGGCTCAAGAACTACCGATAAAACGTTTACGTCACCTAAACTTAAAGTTTTAGCAATACCGAACGAAATAGCAAACAATACCAAACCGACAGCATCGTCAATTGCAACTACGGGAAGTAAAACGTCAGTCACTTTACCTTTTGCCTTATATTGCTTAACAACCATTAAAGTCGCCGCAGGGGCCGTTGCAGACGCTATTGCACCTAAAACTAAAGCCGCTGAAAGAGACAACACGTCAGGTCTTAATAAGTGTACAACAATAAGTACTGCGTCTACAAGTAAAGTTGTAAATACGGCTTGAAAAATACCAATAAAGGTTGCTTGTTTACCTATTTGTTTGAGTTGTGATAGTCTAAATTCGTTACCGATTGAAAAGGCTATAAAACCAAGTGCCAAGTCGCAAAGAATATTGAATTCTTCAACGTTTGCAATAGTATTAAAACCGATGCCTTTAACACCTATTGCACCTATGCAAAAAGGACCTAAAACAATACCAGTCACCAAGTATGCCGTGACTGCAGGTAAGCCTAACATTTTAGCAAATCTTGTTAAAATAAGACCAAGTAGCAACGCAAGCGATAAGGCTAATAAAATAATAGATGAGTTCATAAATTACCTTCGTATAATATAATATTAAATAACCATATATAATTATAATCTTTATTTTAATAAAGTCAAGAAATTTATAATCAAATTTAAAGTTGTAAAATTTTTATTTTTTCTTGACCTTTTACAAAAATAAAAAAGAGAATTTTTTTTGAAAAATTCTCTTTTCATTAGGTTTTATCTTATTAACGATTGATAGTGGTTTTTAATCTCAACGAACCTTTCAAGTATAGAATCAAAAGGCTTATTAACCTTAATATCATTACCGTTTATATTACGATAAGTATTAGTTTCCGTAATATAGTAGTCATACGAATTATATTCGCTACTTAAAGGATTTAAGTTTCTTAAATAATACTCTTCATATAAGTCAGTATTAGCCTTAACTTCGCTCTTTATTGCTTGGCTAATCATATCTGGAGCGCCTAACTCATCAACTTTTCCTTCTAAGACAACGTCAACTTCGTGAACGAGATATCTTGCTATCGCCCTAGCACCGTTAATTCTTACTAAGATATTGTTCTTTTCAAGGTCGTCAATAACAACTTCGTAAGTGTAAGCAATGCTTTCGTCAAAATCTTCTTTACCAACGATTTTAGTATTGCTATCAGTTAATGCACCGTATAAACCGTCAACTGCGCCTATTACACTTTGGTAAGTGTAAATGCCA
>JAZRNF010000089.1:0-14291 GCA_045648085.1 Christensenellaceae bacterium
CGCTTGCCGTATTAACGAGTGGCTTTAACACAGTATTACGCCCGTTTAATTTATACTTTGCCCGTCACAAGTACTAGGAGCCAAGGCGACGGCAAGGCGTAAGGATAATAAAAAAAGGGCTAATCAAATACAAGTAAGACAAGGCAAAGCCCGTAGACAATACTTGCCGTATTGTCAAGCGGCTTTAACACAGTATTACGCCGTATTTCATTAGCCCTTTATTGTCCGTCGCCTTGACGGAGCCTAAAAACAAGGGTTGTCAGGTTTTTTTCTAAACTCGCTTGGAGTTTTACCCTTTACTTTTTTAAAAACTTTATTGAAGTGTGTAATATTGTTAAAACCGCAACGAAACGCTATTTCTAAAATATTAAAATTTTCAGTTTGCTCAAGAATATAACTCGTTGCAAGTTCTACTCTCGCATTTAAAATATAGTCCCAAACGGTCACGCCCATAATTCGCTTAAAAGCAAGTGAATAGTTAGTTTTACCCATCATTGCTATTTTAGCAAGTTCGTCTAAAGTGATTTTATCACTCACGTGCTCGGTTATATAATTAACGGTACTTTCTATTTCTTTAAAATGAAGGTCTTTATCAGTAGCCTTAAAATTCATGTCATCGTAAAAATATTGATATATGAGTGACATTATAAGAACGAATACCGACTTTATTACAAGTTCGCTTGAATCACTATAATTATCCATCCTTGCTTCTAACTTTTCGTCAATAAATAAAACGTTTTCTATAATTTTTTTTGCGTTTACGTTATTAGCATCAATTACGCTACGAATTTCGTCTAATAAATTTATTAACTTTGAAGTGCTTTCTTTATTGTAAATACGATAATCGGTTGAAATAAAATCGCTTACTCTGAAATGCGTGGTATATATCTCTACCATACTTTTACACTCTACTCTATATTCTTCGTTAGGACTGCAAACAAACACGTCGCCTGCTTTAACAAGATATTCTTTCCCGTCGTTAAAAACAATCGTTGCCATACCGCTAATAACGCTTATTATCCCTGCGCGTGCAGGATACCTATTAACAAAATCTTCGCTAGTTATATGATGGCAAACGGTTAATAGTATTCTTTTGTCTTTACTTGAGTATAAATTGTTTATTGATAACATTTTTCACCCTAAACTAAATATTAAAAAGTATAAGCGCTATCGCACCTAAAACTACACCGATATATTGTAGTACTGTAAACTTTTCGTGGTATATAAGTTTTGCAAATAAAAATGAAATTAAAATTCCAAACCCCGAACATAGTGGAGCGATAAACGACATTGGAAGCAAGGTGTAAACGTATAATATTAAAAAATTACAAGCGCCGTTAGCAACACCTACGCCCATTGCATATAAAGTTCCGTGCTTTAATATGTACGCGCTATCTTTTCTTTCTTTTATAAAGCCAATAGTAAGCAATATAAGAGCAGAAATACCAAGAGTTGCAATCATATACTCGTTGTCGTATATGCCTTTAGTTCCTGTTATGGCTTGAAAGTCTAATTGTTGTTGACGTGACATTATACCACACAAACCTGCGGCAATAAAGTCAATAGTAACGTAAAGCAACCATTTTTTAGTCACCTTTACTGTATCGCCCTTTTCGTCGCCTTTTACTAAATATAACGAACACAAGATTAAAATAAGACCTATCCAGCCCAAAATATTCAAACTTTCACCTAAAATTAAGCCTTGTAGTACCGTCACTAGTACGCTATACGATATTACTAACCCCGTAAGAACGAAAGAGCCTTCTTTTAACGATAAACAAGTAGTCACGTAAGCGGTAGCATACGATATGCCAGCAATAATAGCATATATAAATATTTTAGGATTAAAAGTAATTCCAGTTTCGTCGGTTATCAAGTCAGTCACTAAGAAAAACAACATAATAAACAACGAAATTAAACCGGAAAAAATAAGGTTTCCTTTAGCGTGTTTCTTATTATAACTTTTTATAAAAATACTTTCACTTTGATTAAATAATTTGCCTAAAGCAATAAGAAAAACAGGCATATTACACTTCCTTACAATTATCTTTTAAGGTATAGTTGTACTCCACTCTTCGTCCCAAGGATAGTAAACGTTCAAAAGTTCTCCACCACGTTTTGAAGATTCTTCGGCATAAATACCTGGTAAAGTCATAGCCAAACCTTCTTTTAAAGAAATAGGAGCAGGCTCGCCATTTAATAAGGCGTTATAAAACTTGTCTAATAAAGCAAAATCTACGCCACCATGTCCAGTTTCTTCAGTATGCGCTTTAGGATTATCGGCATATTGTGGAGGCATACTTTCGCCAGATACTTCTTGTAAAGAAGTATCTTCGTCTTTTTGTGAATTAAAGCGAATAACAGGCTTTTTATAACGGTCTATAAGTTCCATATAGCCTTCAGTACCAAATACTCTATAATTATGAGCACCAATATCGGCACGACACCTACCATTACGCATTAAACGAATAACTACGCCTGACTCAGTTTGGAATTGAGCAAGCGACATATCATCTCTATTAAAGCCGCCCTCGTATTCAGACTTGTCTGCGTGCATACCCGTACCCATACAACTTACTTTGCGTATATCTTCATTTAAAATAGTGAGTAATGGGCCAAGTGAGTGTGTACAATATCTAATTGGGCAAAGAATTTTTCTCCACTCTCCGCCTTCTTTATAAAGTCTTTTATAATGTTCAGTACCAGGTAAAGACCAATGAATATATTCGGCTTCCATATAATACGGCTTTCCAAGTTTGCCACTATTATAAAATTCGTTAAGTAAAATCCTAAACTTAATTTCGTTAGCGTTTGCGCCAACTGAAATCATTTTTTTAGACTTTTGAGCCGCTTTCCATAAACGGTCGGCTTCTTCTAAGTTTGCAACGACTGGTATATCAGTTAAAACATTAATGTCTTTTTCTAAGGCTTTTAAGCAAAAGTCTGCGTGGATATCAGCACCCGTTTCAACAATAACAACGTCTAAATTTGCTTTATCTAACATTTCGTCATAGTTTTCATAAAACACTGTGTTAGGTAATAATTCTGACATTGGCTTATCAAACGGCCTTTGTTTTTCAAACCAATTTTGCGAACGAACATCGCACGCAGCAGCCGCCTCAACAAAATCAAAACATTTAGCAGAAAGCCAATACATTGTTCTTCCCCTAAATCCAGTACCTACTACACCAACTCTAATTTTTTTCATAAAAAACCTCTTTATTGAATTTTTATTTAATTATAACACACGCTAAAATAGATGTCTATAACTATATTTCAAAACAACTAACTTATTTTTCAGTTTATAAACTTAAAAAAGTTATGTTCTAAATTTTTAGCGTAAAAAAATCGCCCTTTAATTAAAAAGAGCGATAATTTATTAATTTTTAGGCTACCTACAACCTATTAAACAAGTTCAATGATTGCCACTTCAGCAGCGTCACCACGTCTCTCGCCTTTAAGATATTTTCTAGTATATCCGCCACCTTGGCCAAGTTCTTCTTTTCTCTCAGCGTATTTTGGTGCAAGTTCGTTAAATATCTTTTCAACAAGTGGGTGATTGATACCCTTTGTTCTTGCTCTAAATTCTGCTTTTGACTCGCTTCCTTCTTTAGTGAATTGAATATCATAAGTCAAACTCATAATTTTTCTTCTTGCGGCTAACTTTTTAGCACCGTCTTTGATAACTTTTTTAGTCACTTCTTTGCCTTTAGCATCTTTTGTAGTGACAGTTGTTTCAACAGTATCAGTGTAAGTGTTTACTGCAAGAGTAATAATTTTTTCAACGTAACTTCTTAAAGATTGAATATGACCCTTAGTGACTTCAATTTTACCATACCATAAAAGGTTTGATGCTTGATTTCTAAGAACTGCTTTTCTTTGTTTAGTTGTTAAACCCATTCTTCCTGGCATTGTTTATTCCTCCTGTTCCTTTAATTTAAGACCATAACTGTTAAGTTTAAGAATAACTTCATCAAGAGATTTTTTACCTAAATTTCTAACTTTAAGCATATTCTCTTCAGTTTTCTTAGTTAAATCTTCTACTGTGTGTATACCTGCACGTTTTAAGCAGTTGTAAGAACGAACTGATAAATCCATTTCCTCAATACTCATTTCCAAAATCTTTGGAAGTGGGTCAGTTGGAGGAGAAACAAGAATACCTTGACCACTCATAACGTCTGAAAGGTTAGCAAAAATATTGATATGTTCGTCAATAATTCTTGCAGCAAGAGAAATAATCTCTTTACCAGTAAATGCTCCGTTTGTCCAAACTTCTAAGATAAGTCTATCTCTATCAAGGTTTTGACCAACTCTTGCATTTTCAACGTTATAACTAACTTTAGTCACAGGAGTGTATATTGAATCAATTGCAATATATCCTATTTCACCTGTTTTATTGTTTTCAGCGCCTTTATATCCTCTGCCTCTACCAATAGTTAAATCTACGTCAATAACGCTATCAGCGTCAACAGTACAAATATATTGGTCTGGGTTAAGAATTTCAATTTCAGCGTCTGGCTCAATATCGCCAGCAAGTACTACTGCAGGACCTACTTTGTTAATTTTAAGAACTTTTTTATAGTCTGGGTCAGTAATAGCCGTTTTAATTGCAATACTCTTTAAGTTAAGGATAATTTCAGGAACGTCTTCCTTAACGCCCTTTATTGTAGAAAACTCGTGCTTAACATCAAGACTCGGAGCAAACTTAATACCTTGTATTGCAGCGCCTGGAAGAGCAGATAATAACGTTCTTCTTAAACAGTTACCAATTGTAATACCAAAACCTTTTTCAAGTGGTTCTACAACTATTTTGCAATAACTTCTATCTTCGTTTTCTTCTACCGAAATCTTAGGCATTTCTATTTCCATCATAGAAAATTTACCTCCTAAATTTTGTTTTAAAGAATTAGTATTTTTGCCAATTTATACTTGATATGTATATTTTGATATAAATTAGCAAAACACCTATCCTTATCTTGAATACAATTCGACTATCATGTATTCTGCTATTTGAGAATCAATATCATCTCTTTGTGGAAGAGCGATTACTTTACCCTCAAGTTTATCAGCGCTTACTTCAAGCCATTTTGGAACGTTTGTTGCCTTTTCTGCTTGCTTTAACGCATCAAAATATTTATTGTCAACCTTGTTTTCTTTTACAGCGATTACGTCACCAACAGAAACTTGGTAAGAAGCGATATCAACGTTTTTACCATTTACTGTAAAATGAGCGTGAGTGACAAGTTGACGAGCAGTAGTACGGTTTGGAGCAAAGCCAAGTCTATATACTACGTTGTCAAGACGTCTTTCTAAAAGTGATAACATGTTTTCACCTGTTATACCTTTCATTCTATCAGCAGCCTCAAAATACTCTCTGAATTGTTTTTCAAGAACGCCGTAAATTCTCTTAGTCTTTTGTTTTTCACGAAGTTGTTGTCCATATTCTGAAACTTTGTGTCTACCAGCACCGTGTTGTCCTGGAGCAACTGGTCTCTTTTCAAATGGACAAGAAGTTTTATAACATTTGTCACCTTTTAAGAAAAGTTTACAACCTTCTCTTCTACATAAACGACATTTAGCACCTGTATATTTTGCCATTTCTTTGTCCTCCTATTATACTCTACGTCTCTTAGGTGGACGACAACCATTGTGAGGGATAGGTGAAACGTCTTGAATAAGTGTCACTTCAACGCCACATACACCTAACGCTCTAATAGCAGATTCTCTGCCTTGACCTGGACCTTTTACGTACACTTCTGCACTTCTAAGTCCGTGTTCCATAGCCGCCTTAACTGCAACTTCTGCTGCTTGTTGTGCTGCAAATGGAGTGCTCTTTCTTGAACCTCTGTATCCAAGGCTACCTGCGCTTGAATGAGAGATTGTATTACCATTTAAATCAGTAACTGTCACAATAGTATTATTGAAAGAAGACTGAATATGAACTTGACCTTTGTCAACTTTTTTAAGTTCTTTACGTTTTTTACTAACAACTTTTGCCATTTATTCTATCCTCCTTCTAATTATTTACCTGCAGTCTTTTTCTTAGCGACTGTACGACGTGGTCCTTTTCTAGTTCTAGCATTTCTCTTAGAACTTTGACCTCTTACTGGAAGACCCTTTCTGTGTCTAACGCCACGGAAACAGCCAATTTCCATAAGTCTTTTAATGTTAAGGTTTACTTCTGAACGAAGTTCACCTTCTACTTTTAAGTTGTGGTCAATGTATTCTCTTAATTTAGATACATCTTCCTCAGTTAAATCCTTAACTCTTGTATCAGGATTTATACCTGTTGCTTTTAAAATCTTGTTTGCTGTTGGTCTTCCGATACCATAAATATATGTGATACCAATCTCAACACGCTTTTCTCTTGGTAAATCTACACCGGCAATACGAGCCATTTTTTAAACCTCCGAATTATTCCTTAAATAATTTTAATTTTTTTGTTTTTGTTTTGGTTTGTAAGAAGTAATTAACCTTGTTTTTGCTTATGGTTTTTATTCTTAGAACAAATAACCATAACTTTGCCTTCTCTTCTGATGACTCTGCACTTGTCGCACATAGGTTTTACTGATGGTCTTACTTTCATTTTTAAATTCCTCCGATTAATTTTTAGTTATAAAAATTAGTTTTTACTACGCCATACGATTCTACCTTTTGTAAGGTCATATGGGCTCATTTCAATTTTTACGCTATCACCAGGTATAATCTTGATATAGTTCATTCTAAGTTTACCTGAAATGTATGCAGTGATTATGAATCCGTTTGATAACTTTACTTTAAAAGTAGCATTTGGCAAGGCTTCTACTATTATGCCTTCAGCCTCTATAACATCGTTTTTCGACATTAAATACCTCCGTTTATAACTGTGTAAGTTCTACTTACTATCGTCTACACACCCGCTTCGTCCTTAAGGCTTAAAGTTTACGCTTTACCATCAGCGTTAAGGTGTGTATTTATTCGCATCAAAGCGTGAGTATTTCTACCCCGTTGTCGGTAATTACAACTGTGTTTTCGTAATGGGCAGACGGTTTACCGTCAACTGTTACGCACTTCCATCCGTCAATCTCAACTCTATAATCGCCCATATTTATCATAGGCTCTATTGCGAGCGTCATATTGCGTTTTAAACGAATACCAGTACCTTTTCTGCCATAGTTGGGAACTTGTGGGTCTTCGTGAAGATTCCTTCCGATACCATGCCCAACCATATCTCTAACTACCGAAAATCCACTCTGCTCGGCGTGCTGTTGTATCTGAGCGCCGATGTCACCAAGTGAACTTCCTATGCAAATGCCTTCAATCCCCTTAAAGAAACACTCGCGCGTAACTGCGATTAGTCTCTTTTTTTCTGGGTCAATACTTCCGACGTAAAAACTTCTTGCGGCGTCAGCGTGAAAACCGTTTTTAAACGCTCCCACGTCAACGGATACGATTTCACCTTCTTTTATAATCCTATTTGACGGAAAACCGTGAACAACTTGCTCGTCTATTGATATACAAGTTGACGACGGAAACCCCCCATAGCCTAAAAATGAAGGTTTAGCACCGCTTGAAATAATATAGTCGTGTATTATTTTGTCAAGTTCCTTAGTCGTCATACCGACCTTTATTTTCTCTTGTGCGAGTAATAAAGCGTCGCGTATGATTTGACAAGGTTCTCTCATAAGATTTAACTCATTGTCAGTTTTTATAGTAATCATTTTAACCTAAAATTTGAACAATGCTATTAAATACTTCGTCAATTTGTTTATCGCCGTCAACAGTCACTAACTTACCTGAGTTTTTATAGTACTCAATAAGTGGCGCAGTTTGCTTTTGATAAACTTCTAATCTTGATTTAACAGTCTCTTCATTATCGTCAGGGCGTTGAATAAGGTCGCCACCACAATAAGAACAAACCGTACTTCCGTTAAGCATAGTCACGTGGAAAGATTCACCACATAACGGACAAACACGTCTACCAGTAATTCTTTGAAGTAATTTGCCAAGGTCTACACTAATGTCTATAACCTTTTCTACGTTTGAGAATTTATCAAGTTCTTGTGCTTGAAAAATGTTTCTTGGGAAACCGTCTAAAAGATAACCCTTTTGTGCATCTTCTTCTTGTAATCTTTGCTTAACAATTTCTACCGTCACTTCATCTGGAACGAGTTGACCTTTGTCAATATAAGACTTAGCAACTACGCCAATTGGAGTTTGATTTTTGATATTTGCACGGAAAATATCTCCCGTAGAAATATGAGGAATATTATATTTTTCTGCAAGCCTTTTCGCTTGAGTTCCTTTTCCTGCGCCTGGAGCACCAAGTAATATTATCTTCATATTATTTCAAAAATCCTCTATAATTTTTCATCATTATTTGAGATTCTAAGGCTGTGTTAAACTCAAGGGCAACAGATACTACGATAAGCATACCAGTTGCAGTAAATGCACCATAACTTGACGCATCTATCGCCTTAAATATAAGTGATGGAACAAGTGCTAAAATCGCTAAGAATATTGCTCCGAAAAGCGTAATTCTACTACTAATCTTTTTAAGATATTCTGCAGTAGGTTTTCCTGGTCTAATACCCATAATAAAACCACCGTTTTGTTGAATACTTTTTGATATATCGTCAGGGTTAAATTGAATAGACGTATAAAAGTATGCAAAGAATATAATAAAGAGTGTAAGCACTACCATATATACCCAAGAATCAGCACCCATCCAAGTTCTCCACCAAACGCCAAAACCACTATTTATCCAACCGAATAAAGTCATAATAAGTTCAGGGAAACTAAGAATAGAGAATGCGAAAATGAGTGGGAGAACACCGTTGCCGTTAACCTTAATAGGAATAACGGTTGATTGTCCACCATACATTTTTTGTCCCCTAATTTGCTTAGCGTATTGAACAGGGATTTTTCTTTCAGCAAGTTCAACAGTAACGATACTTGTAAATACAATGATTATAGCAACTAACATAATTACTAATTTCCAGAAATTTACAAGTTCGTCGTTAGACGTGCCTGCAGAACCAATGTTTCTAAACATTTGAACGAGTGATTGACCTGCAGTTGATAAAATACCTGCGAAGATAAGCATTGAAATACCGTTAGAAATACCATAATCGGTAATTCTTTCACCTATCCACATAGTAATTACAGTACCAGCCGTAAAGAATAATACGACTACTACGTATGCAAGCCACTCTTGTTCCCAAAGTATAGTTGCAAGTGGTGTTCCTTCGCTAGAAGTTAAAAGATTGTTTCCATAGTTAATTAAGATACCTACCGCTTGAATTATAGCAAGTAAGATTGTAATGTATCTTGTATATTGAGAAATTCTCTTTTTACCTTCTTCACCTTGTTTTGAAAGCCTTTCCAATGACGGAATAGCGACTGCTAAAAGTTGCATTATAATTGACGCATTGATGTATGGTCCAATACCCATAGCAAACAACGTTCCGTTTGCGAGCGAACCACCTGTCATCATGTTCATAATGTTAAGGTATGTTAAAGATTCAAGGTCACCGCTACCGATAAGTTCAGAACCTATGCCTGGTACGGGAATATAACATCCTACCCTATATACGATAAGTAATAATAAGGTAAACCATATTTTTACACGAATCTCTTTTACCTTAAACGCATTTTTTAACGTTTCAAACATTTATAACCTCCGTCTTTTAAGTAATAAATTAAACTAATTCACAAGTACCGCCGGCTTTTTCAATTGCCTCTTTAGCAGAAGCAGAGAATTTGTTAGCCTTAACGGTTAATGCTACGTTGATTTCTCCATTACCTAAAACTTTAAGTCCTACAGCGTTTTTAACTTCTTTTATAAGTCCTGCGCCATAAAGAGTTTCAAAATCTACAACTGCGCCACTTTCAAAACCAGCAAGTGCTGAAAGATTTACAATTGCATATACTTTTCTAAAGTGGTTGTTAAAGCCTCTCTTAGGAACTCTACGTGTAAGTGGCATTTGACCGCCTTCAAAGTTAAGTCTTACACCACCGCCACTTCTAGCCCATTGACCTTTGTGACCTTTACCACTTGTTTTACCAAGACCCGAGCCGATACCACGACCAAGTCTTTTTGATGTTTGTCTGCTACCTTCAGCAGGTTGTAATGTATCAATTCTCATAGTACACCTCTTACACGTTTTCAACCTTTACAAGATGAGCAACTACTTTGAGTTGACCTTGAAGGGTTGCGCTGTTAGCAAACACTTTGAATTGACCTATTTTCTTAAGACCAAGTGCAGCAACAGTTCCTTTTTGTGCTTTAGAACAAGAAATGGTACTTTTTACTAATGTTACTTTTACGTTTTCCATTACCATTTCCTCCTTAACCTTGAATTTCTTCTACAGACTTACCACGAAGAGCAGCAACTTGCTCAACTGATTTAAGACCGTAAAGACCTGCAAGAGCAGCCTTAACCATATTGATTGGGTTTGAAGTTCCGTGAGATTTTGTTCTGATATTTTTAATACCAGCCGCTTCCATTACGGCACGGATAGGACCACCGGCGATAACACCAGTACCTTCTTCTGCTGGAAGCATTACGATTGAACCTCTACCAAATTTACCTACGGTTTCGTGTGGGATAGTAGTTCCAACAAGAGCAACTTTAACTAAAGATTTCTTTGCTTGTGCAGTTGCTTTATCTATTGCTTCTGGAACTTCGTTGGCTTTACCCATACCACATGCAACTCTGCCATTTTCGTCACCTACGACTACAAGCGCTGCAAAACGCATTTTTCTACCACCCTTAACAACTTTTGTTACACGGTTAACAGAAATAAGTTTTTTGCAAAGCCCGTCTTTTTCTTCTGATTTTCTTGGAGCCTTATTTTCTCTTGCCATATATAGTTTCTCCTTAGAATTTAAGACCGGCTTCTCTTGCGCCGTCTGCTACGCTTTCAACACGACCTGTGTAGATATAACCGCCTCTGTCAAATACAACTTCGGTAATACCTTTTTCAAGTGCGCGTTTTGCCACTTCTTGACCAACTACTTTTGCAGCCTCTTTCTTAGTAAGGTCTTTTACCATTTCTGCAACTTGTTTATCAAGAGTTGAGCAAGAAACTAAAGTGTTTCCCTTAACGTCATCAATAACTTGTGCATAAATGTGGTTAAGACTTCTAAATACTGAAAGTCTAGGACGCTCAGCAGTGCCAGAAACTTTGTTTCTTACTCTTTGATGTCTTTTTAATCTATCCGCATTTTTATCAATTTTAGATATCATATCAGTTTACTCCTTACTTACCTGCCGTCTTTCCTTCCTTACGTTCAATTACTTCATCGCTTAAGCGAATACCATAACAGTGGTAAGGTTCAGGCTTTCTGATGGCTCTGATTTTAGCGGCTTCAGCACCAACGATTTCTTTGTTGATACCTTCTACTACTATTTCTGTTGGAGATGGACAAGAAAGTTTAACGCCTTCTACTGCCTTGAACTCAACGGGATGGCTAAAACCTACTGAAAGAGATAAGTCTTTACCATTTTGAGTCACTTTCCAACCTACACCGTTTACAATAAGAGTTTTCTTGTATCCTTGAGTCACACCAACTACCATATCAAATACAAGTGCTCTATATAAACCGTGTTTTGCTTTAGTAGCATTTAATTCATTAAATCTACTAACGATAATTTCACCGTTTTCAACTGCAAAACCAATGTTTTGAGCGTCAAAAACTTGAGTTAATTGTCCAAGTGGACCTTTTACTGTGATTAAATTATCTTTTACGTTAAATTCTACACCTTGTGGAAGTTTAATAGGTGTTTTACCAATTCTTGACATTGACCTACCTCCTTACCACACGTAAGCAAGAACTTCGCCGCCGTTATTACCGCGTCTTGCTTCTTTATCTGTCATAACGCCCTTAGAAGTAGAAATAATTGCTATTCCTAAGCCACCAAGTACTTTTGGAAGTTCATCACAACCTGCATAAATTCTTAAACCAGGTTTAGAAATTCTCTTAAGACCACTGATAACTCTTTCTCCGTTAGGACCATATTTAAGTGTTATAACGATTTTGCCTTGAACGCCGTCTTCAACAACGTCATAAGCAGTGATATAGCCTTCTTGCAATAAGATTCTTGCTATCTCTTTCTTCATGTTAGATGCAGGAACTTCAACTGATTCGTGTTTTGCAACAAGTGCGTTTCTAATACGTGTAAGCATATCTGCTATTGTATCTGTCATTTTTAGTTCCTCCTTTTACCAACTTGCTTTCTTTACGCCAGGGATTTGACCTTTGTATGCTAAATTTCTAAAGCATATACGGCAAATACCATATTTACGAAGTACAGAGTGTGGACGACCACAGATACTGCACCTAGTGTAAGCCCTCGAAGAGAACTTAGGTGTTTTTTGTTGTTTATTTATCATTGCTTTTTTTGCCATAATAAGTTCTCCTTTTACGCTTTGAACGGCATACCTAATGCTTTTAATAATTCGTATGCCTCTTCATCTGTCTTTGCTGTAGTGACAAAGCAAATATCAAAACCTCTTACTTTCTCTACTTGGTCGTATTGAATTTCAGGGAAGATAAGTTGCTCTTTAATACCCATAGCATAGTTGCCTCTTCCGTCAAAAGACTTATCAGGAACACCCTTGAAGTCTCTTACTCTTGGAAGCGCGATTGAAACGAATTTATCAAAAAATTGATACATTCTATCGCCTCTAAGTGTCACTTTAATACCAATGTTCATACCTTCTCTTACCTTGAAGTTAGCAACTGATTTTTTTGCTTTAGTAAGAACAGGTTTTTGACCTGCAATAAGCGCAAGTTCTTTTTCTACTTGTTGAACGCTTTTTGCGTTATCTTTAACGTCACCGAGACCACCGTTAATTGTAATTTTTACAAGTTGTGGAACTTGGTTTACGTTTTTATAGTTGAAACGCTTCATAAGATATGGTATAACTTCAGTTTTATACACTTCTCTCATTCTGCAATTTGAATCGGTTGCAGATACTTTAGCAACCTGAGTCTTTTCTGCCATAATAAGTTCTCCTTAATTTTTACGCGTTAGCGTCCGTTTCTTCTTTCTTAACGGTTTTCTTTCTTGTTGTAGAAGTTTTCTTTACTTCTTTAACTTCAGTTGCTGGTGCTTCAACAGCAGTTTCTACTGGAGTTTCAGTTTCAGTAGTTGCAACCTTTTTAGTTCTAGGTTTCTTTGGAGCAGCATCAGTAGCCTTTTTAGCATTAGTCTTTTTAACTTCTTTCTTTTCTACTTTTGCATCTAAAGAAGCATTACACTTCTTACAAGTTCTTACCTTTTTGCCGTCTACAATAGTATAACCAACTCTTGTTGCTTTACCGCAAACTGGACAAATAACTAATACGTTAGAAGCGTCAATAGCGCCTTCTTTCTTAATTTTTTGACTAGTTTCTTGAGCAGAACGAGCCTTACGGTTCTTTTCTTGTACGTTTACGCCTTCAACTATAACTTTGTTAAGTTTTGGCAATGCTGTAAGAACTTTACCTGTCTTTTTAACGTCTTTACCAGTAATAACTACTACGGTATCATTTTTCTTAACTTTCATTTCACGGTCTCCTTACAACACTTCTGGAGCAAGGGAAATTATTTTCATAAAGTCCTTCTCTCTAAGTTCTCTAGCAACAGGTCCAAAGATACGTGTGCCCCTTGGTTGCTTGTTGTTATCTATAATTACTGCAGCGTTTTCGTCAAATCTGATGTGAGTACCGTCTGGTCTTCTAAGACCTTTAGACGTTCTTACGATAACAGCCTTAACTACTTCGCCCTTTTTAACAGTGCCTCCAGGAGTAGCGGTTTTAACACTTGCAACGATAACGTCACCAATGTTACCACATCTTCTGAAAGAACCACCTAAAACTCTAATACACATAATCTCTTTTGCACCAGAGTTATCTGCAACTTTTAATCTTGATTGTGGTTGAATCATCTTCGCTCTCTCCTATCTTACTTCGCTTTTTCAATAATTTCAGAAACTCTCCAATTTTTAGTCTTAGATAATTTCCTAGTTTCTACTATTCTTACTTTATCGCCAAGACCGCATTCATTGTTCTCGTCGTGAGCCTTAAACTTAACGGTTCTTGTGATAGTTTTCTTGTAAAGAGGATGTTTTCTTTTGTCAGTCACTTCAACAACAACGGTTTTATCCATTTTGTCTGAAACAACTAAACCAACTCTTTCTTTTCTTAAATTTCTTTCCATTTTAACTCTCCTCCATTACGCCTTCAATTCTCTTTCACGGATAATGGTCTTAACCCTTGCTATATCCTTCTTAACCCCAGATAAAACGTTAGGGTTTTCAAG
>JAZRNF010000090.1:0-1867 GCA_045648085.1 Christensenellaceae bacterium
ACACTGCCGTCAACAGTGTTATTTTTAATTTTTAATAAATCATTGAAGAAATAACTGTTTTGTTGCATTAGTTCTTCTAGCGTTGCTTTAACGCCTTTGTATTCCGGTATATCTTGTAAACCTACCGTAGAACGTAAAGACTTTTCAGTAAATATATCGTTATAACAGTCCGTACTAAAGCGCTTAGCGTAAATCTTTTTAGTAGATAAGTAATAATGCTTTACTTTGCTTGCGCCGTCTTGTGTGCCTTTCTCTACGGCTAAATTTAGCCTATAAAAACCGAAAGTATTATACGTACGTATACGGTACGAATAAAGTTTTGATATTAACTGCTTAAATATAAAGATTTTTAAAGTGTTATCGCCACGATTAAAACGGTGCGTATAATACGAGTTTTCAAACTTAGAAAGTAATGCACCTATAATTAAGTCACGTAAATGAAAGCCCGGTCTTATAAGGTCAAAATCACTACACTCGTCAATATTGACTATGTCGCAGAGTTCTCTAGCGTCTGCGCCCCACGATGCAGAGCGTTGCTCGTCCGTAATTATTTTTATAAACGGATAATTATCTACCGTTGCGCCGTGCCTTATAAGTTTTAAAGTACTGTTAAAATGGTCGTTCTTTTGGTTAGCGTCTTCAGTCTTTTTCTTAACTTCTTGCAAGTCTAAAGCATTGCCACGTTCTTTACCTATCTCAGTCATATTAAATACGCCAAACTCTAAAGCGTCGGCATATTTATTATTCTCTAAAACCTTTTTACCAAGACGGAAAGAGTCAAAGTCTAATATGTGACTATGGCGACTATATGCGCCTATTAAACGGCTATCTTTTTTAAAAAAGTCATTATTCCATAAAGGAAAGTTGCCTAAGTCTTGCTTAAGAGTATCTATCCTAATTGAATAGTTAGAAACAATTAAACTACACTCAATAACGTATATAAAATATAACTGCGCATAAGTTTCTATAACTTCCCATACGTCAACCACCGACAAATTATCGTTATAGTAATATCCCCAACGTTCAAAATCATAATTAAATAAATTTTCACTTGTAGGACGGCGTTTAAAACGCTTGTAGCGTTCGTTTATAAATTTACGGCAAGTTGCTAAGTTAAAAACTTTATGCTTGCTAATAGCCTTTTTTAGTTCGTTTTCTAAGTTTATCCAAGGAAAGTAAGGAAACTTTAAATCACTCTCTAAAATCTTCTCAAACGCTTTATCTCTTAAAATAACGTCTTCTGATAGCGCCATATCGGTAATAAGCGTTGTTTTCTTTTTACCCATAGTACCACATATCATCATAACGATAGGGCGTTCGTTTATAAAGCCACAGTTTTTAGATTCACAATGTTGGAGCCTTGAATAGCCTATATTTTTACAAAGTTTATCAAAGAGTATAAAGCCTACGGTTAGCCATATTATAAGTGGTACAAAGTTTATTGCTACCGATAAATCAAATACTAGTTTATATACTTGAAGATAAATAGTTGCAAACTTAAAACTTGATACAAAATAAAAGTAGAACGCTATAAACTCTATAAATATTGTCACTACGTTAAAGTTTATAGCCCATATCCAAAGCCATATTTTTTTATATGTTTTGTTTTCATTAAGAAAGTTTTTAAAGACTATTAGCCAATCGCGTATAGGCTCATAAACGTGCCTTAAAAACGCTTTATACCTAACTAGCGCTTTTGTATCTTGGTTATAGTTATTATTTTGCTCGTCGCTCTTAAATGCGCCTATTACTAAAAAGATTGAAATTATAGGTATTATAATAATTAAGAGTTGACTAACATAATACAAAACCTTAGTAAAACTTTGATTATACTCTCTAAAATTGTCTATACTTACAAACTTAGACC
>JAZRNF010000091.1:0-27937 GCA_045648085.1 Christensenellaceae bacterium
TAGACAAACATTCGTGTTTTCTACTTTCGTATTAACCGTTTGAATATTTTATCTTTCTTTTGCCTTCTGTACTTTGTTTTGTTCTCGTCTATCATCATTTCTGATAATATACTTTTTATGCAGTTGTCAATCTACTTAACCAACAAAAGTTGGGTGCACTTCTAAACAAGCGCCTATACATAATATCATTATCAAAATTTTTAGTCAAGCATTTTTTATAGGTTTTTTCAATATTTTTAAATTTTTTTTGCTGATAATATTTATTAATTTTTTTAATATTTTTGCGAACCCTTTATTTCAATTGACAAATACTTTTTTAAATTGTAAAATAAATAAAAATATAATTTATATATAAGGTATAGGTGATAAAATGAAGGAATTCAATTTAGCAAAAAGGCTTGACTATATCCACTCTGATATAAGAGGCCCAGTATTCTTTAGAGCACTAGAAATGGAAAAAAATGGGGACAAAGTTTTAAAACTCAACACAGGCAACCCTGCAACTTTCGGTTTTAAAATGCCTGAGTCTGTAAAAAACTGTATTCTTGAAAACGTTGAAAAATCTTTAGGTTATTGTGACCTTAGGGGTATGCCAAGCGCAAAACAAGCAATTGCAGATTATGAAACTAAGAAAGGTATCCCTGGTTTAACTACTGATGACGTGTTTATTTGCAACGGCGTTAGCGAAGCTGCAAATATGGCTATTAGTGGTATTATTGACGAAGGTGACGAAGTTTTAATTCCTACGCCTTACTATTCACTTTGGTCAAACTCTGTGTACGCTTGCGGTGGTACTCCTGTTTTCTACAACTGCGTAGAAGAACTTAACTGGAACCCTGACATTGACGATATTAAGGCAAAAATTACTGATAGAACAAAAGTTATTATCGTAATTAACCCTAACAACCCAACAGGTGCGCTTTATCCTGATAGCGTTTTACTTGAAATTGCTGAAATTGCAAGACAAAACAACTTAATAGTTTTCTCTGACGAAATTTATGATAGACTTGTTTTTGGCGGCTTAGTTCACAACTCTTTTGCTAAACTTGCGCCAGACCTTACAATTCTTACTTTCAATGGTTTATCAAAATCACACTGCTTATGCGGTTTAAGATGCGGTTGGTTTGTAATTAGTGGTAGCGATAAAGAAGTTTTACAAAAATTAAACAAGGCATACGTTGCACTCGCTTCAGTTAGACTTTGTTCAAACGCCTTAATGCAACTTATTATCCCTACTGCACTTAACGATACTGAATATACTGAAAATATGATTAAGCCAACTGGTAGACTTTATCTTCAAAGAGAAGCGTGTATGAACGCTATTAACAACATTGAAGGTTTAAGTTGTGTTAAAAACCAAGGTGCTTTCTATATCTTCCCTAAAATTGATATAGAAAATTACAATATCACTGACGACAAGGCTTTTGCAAGGGGTTTACTTGAAGCAAAGAAGATTTTAATAGTTGCAGGTACTGGTTTTGGTTATAAAACTCCTGACCACTTTAGAGTAGTTATGCTTCCTGAACACCAAAAGTTAGAGCAAGCAATGTACGATATCGGCGATTATTTAAAAACTTTAAAGAAATAAACACTAAGGGCGCACTAAATTTCAACTAGTGCGCTTTATTTTTAAAATAAACTACTATCTTTTAAAAAAAACGGCAATAATAGTTATAAAATTTATTTCAATTTTAAGTTTTTATGTTATAATAATATAAATATAATATATTGATAAAGAAAAGGGGGATAATAAATGACTGTCCACGACAAGAAAATTGACGAAGTTTTATCTAGTTATAATACCGATAAAACAAACGGTTTATCAACTGAACAAATTAACAAACTTCAACAACAATACGGCGAAAACAAACTCCGTGAAAAGAAAAAGAAAACTACTTTTCAAAGATTTTTAGAACAGTTCAAAGACGCTATGATTTTAATACTCATAGCAGCGGCAATAGTTTCGTTTACTCTTGCTTGCATTGAAGGAAATCCTAAAGAATTCTTTGAGCCTGCCTTAATACTTTTAATAGTAATATTAAATGCCATAATGGGCGTTGTACAAGAAAACAAGGCGGAAAAAGCGTT
This sequence comes from Christensenellaceae bacterium, assembly GCA_045648085.1. GTDB lineage: Bacteria > Bacillota > Clostridia > Christensenellales > Borkfalkiaceae > HGM11412. The sequence goes on from JAZRNF010000091.1 coordinate 2,089, forward strand.
AGACGCACTTAAAAACATGTCCGCACCACACGCTAGAGTTATAAGAAACGGCAAAGAAGAAATAATTGACGCTAAAGACTTAGTTCCCGGTGATATTATCAAACTTGAAGCAGGAGACTTTGTGCCTGCCGATGCAAGAATTATTCATAGCGTTAGTTTAAAAAGCGAAGAGTCTGCCTTGACTGGTGAGTCTGTTCCTAGCGAAAAAGACTATACTGCAGTAATTGATACCGCATCACCTATCGGCGATAGGATAAATATGGTATTTTCAGGCTGCTCTATAACCTACGGTACTGCACTTTGCGTTGTCACCGCAACGGGTATGGATACTGAAATGGGTAAAATCGCTAACCTTTTAGATAGTGAGAATGATAGTCAAACTCCACTACAAAAGAAACTTGCGGAACTTGGTAAATTTTTAGGCATTTTAGCCCTTGTTGCTTGCGGTATAATTTTTGTCGTAGGTGTAGTGAATAAAATTGAAGTTTTAGATATATTTATGACTTCAGTTTCACTTGCAGTTTCAGCAATACCTGAAGGCTTACCTGCAATAGTCACTATCGTTTTATCAATAGGCGTACAACGTATGGTTAAGAAAAACGCTTTAATTAGGCGTTTACCTGCCGTTGAAACTTTAGGCGGTGCTTCAGTTATTTGCTCAGATAAAACTGGTACTTTAACGCAAAACCGTATGACGCTTGTTAAAGCCTACGTTGACGGCTCAAACAATTTAGAAGAAATAACAAAAAACAACACCGACGACGTTAAAAAACTTTTAAATTACGGTACACTTTGTTCAGACGGCTCTATCGTTATAACTGACGAAGGCGTTAAACATCTTGGCGACCCTACTGAAACGGCTATCGTTTACGCGTCATATAATAACGGTTCTACTAAGGAAGAATTAAACGAAAAGTATCCAAGAATAAACGGCATACCTTTTGATTCAGATAGGAAACTTATGTCAACAATCAACGTTATTGACGGCAAAAACGTAGTTATAGTTAAAGGCGCTTTTGACGTTATGGCTAAAAGGTGTGTAAAGGGCGATATTGAAACCGCAAGAAAGTTTACCGACCAAATGAGTTCGGAAGCACTTAGAGTTTTAGCGATTGCCTACAAAGTTATTGACAAAGTTCCTAGCGAACTCACTTCTGAAAATTTAGAAAACGACCTTATATTTATGGGCTTAGTTGGTATGATTGACCCGCCAAGACCTGAAGCGAAAGAAGCGGTTAAAATTTGCCGTAAAGCAGGTATTAAGGTTGTTATGATTACTGGTGACCACGTTGTGACTGCTTCTGCTATCGCTAAAGAACTTGGCATTTTAAAAGATGGCGACAAGGCTATTACAGGCCCTGAATTAGACGCTTTAACCGATACTGAACTTGACGAAATTGTTGAGTCAATATCTGTATATGCAAGAGTTTCACCTGAAAATAAAATTAGAATTGTTAAATCTTGGCAAAGAAAAGGTCAAATTGTTTCAATGACAGGCGACGGCGTTAACGACGCCCCTGCACTCAAAGCAGCCGATATCGGTTGTGCTATGGGTATAACAGGTACTGACGTTGCTAAGGGCGCTGCCGATATGACCTTAACTGACGACAACTTTGCAACAATTGTTGACGCTGTTAAAGAAGGTAGGGGTATTTACTCTAACATTAAAAAGGTAGTAGGCTTCTTACTTGGCACTAATATCGGCGAAGTATTTACCGTATTTATAGCAATGCTCTTATGGCACCAATCTCCACTACTTTCAATGCAACTTCTTTGGATTAACTTAGTGACTGACAGTCTTCCTGCTATCGCACTTGGTATGGAAGCCGTTGAAAAAGACGTTATGAATAAAAAGCCAAAGCCAAAAACTGAAGGTATATTTGCCAACGGTTTAGGCGTTAGAGTAGTTTTCCAAGGCGCAATGTTTGCCATATTAACTCTAATAGGTTTCTATCTTGGTAGAACTTATACAGGCGATATCGTTGGCGGTCAAACAATGGCTTTTACAATTTTATCACTTACTCAAATAGTTCAATCATTTAATATGCGTTCAGACCACTCGTTATTTAAAATTGGACCGTTTAGCAACAAAAACTTAAATATAGCCGCAACCGTTTCTACTTTACTTGTTGCACTTGTATTATTTACTCCAATTAGAATTATTTTCGGTCTTACACTTTTACCTTACTGGTTATATTTAGTTGCACTTGGACTTATATTTGTACCACTCTTTGTTATGGAAATTTCTAAGTTAGCACAATATATCTTTAACAAAAAACGTTAATAATATTTAAATTTAGCACCGTACCTAGTAAGGCTACGGTGCTTTTTATTTTACGATATTCCCTATTCTTATATCTTTATAATTATAATATTTAAGGGGTACGTTTTTAACGTTATTATCGTGCGCAGTCACCTTTATTATTCCATCATCAATACTAGTGACTAACAAACTATGATAAAACCTTTCTCCGTTAAATAACTGAATAACCGAGCACAATTCCACATTTTCTAGATTAACTTGTTTAAGTTTTACCCCAACGCTTTTATCGTTGTTTATCGCATAAGACCAAAACTCGTTAACTCCTGTCCAACTAGGTGCTCTACTATTAAGCGAGTTATAATACCAACCGTATAACGAGTAGTCCATTTTAAAGCCACCCGCGAATAAACATTGAGATATAAAATTTGTGCAATCGCCACCTAAATAAGTAAAATTATAGTAATTAGGATTATACTCATACGCCCACTTAAAAGCGTATTCTAAACATTTTTCAACGCTAAACATAGTTTATTATATGTGTGGCTTTTAATTTTTTGTCATTAAAAAAGAGTAAGAACATAAATTCCTACTCTTTTATTTTTTAACTGTTTAAAATTTTATTGAATTCTGAAGATATCTTTTCTAAATTTTTATTTGCAAGTTCTTCGTCTCTACTCTTAATAGAATAGTAAATTTTAAGTTTTGGTTCTGTACCACTTGGTCTTAAACAAATAAAACCGCCTATTTCTAATTCGTAATAAATTGAATTGATAGAGTTTATTTCAATATCTTCGCAAGAGCCGTCTGCAAGCGTTCTAGTGCCGTTTAAATAATCTCTTGTAGCGACAATATTATAAATATCTATATTTTTTATTTTATTATCTCTCATTTTTGCTACGACTTTATTCATATCGTCCATAGCAGATAAGCCCTTATATTCAACTGAAACGGTTTTATCTATCGTGTATCCAAAATTACCATACAAGTCACTTAACACGCTATATACTGAAACGCCTTTATATAGGTAATAACAAGTCATTTCAGCAAACAACATACTTGCAACAACAGCGTCTTTATCCCTTGCGTGCGTACCCCTTAAATAACCGCAACTCTCTTCAAAGCCAAACACGAAGGTTTGAGATTTGTCTTTTTCATAGTTTTTGATTTTTTCGCCAATAAATTTAAAACCAACAGGAACTTCTTCAAGTTTAACGCCATAACTATCACAAATAGGCTTTACCATATTAGTTGAAACAAAACTCTTTATAACGACGCCGTTTGTAGGAAGTTTTTTATCTTCAGTCAATCTTTTTAAAATATAGTCTGTGAGAAGTACGCCTACTTGGTTGCCTGTTAAGTTTATAAAGTTGCCGTCGTTATCCCTTATAGCAACGCCAAGTCTATCGCTATCAGGGTCGGTACCAAACACGACGTCTGCCTTGATTTTATTGGCTAAACTTATACCCATTGTCATTGCCTCTTTATTTTCAGGGTTAGGTACTGAAACGGTAGAAAACTCACTATCTTTCATAATTTGTTCGTTGACAACCGTTGCCTTAATACCCAATTTTTTAAGAACTGTTGTGACAGGAACAAAACCCGTGCCGTGAAGAGGAGTATATACTATCTTTAATTTCTTACCGCATTTTTTAACGGCTTTTTTAGATAGAGATAACTTAGAAAGAGTTTTAATATATTTTTTTAAGAACTTTTTACCAATAACAATCAAGTCTACTCTATGCTTGATAGTAGTTATAATTTTTTCTTCAATAGAAAACACGTCTTTAACTTCGTTTATGTATTCAACAACTTTTTTTGTTGCTTCAGGCGACATTTGTGCACCGTCTTCCCCATAAACTTTATAGCCATTGTATTCTTTTGGGTTATGGCTTGCAGTTATCATAATACCTGCAATAGCGTTAAATTCCCTTACTGCATAAGATAGCATTGGCACAGGGCTTGCTTCTTTAAATATTCTTACTTTTATGCCGTTTGCAAGAAGTACGCCTGCCGTCTTTTTAGCAAAAACTTCTGAATATCTTCTAGTATCGTATGAAATTACTACGCCCCTATCAATAGCGTTATAGCCTAATGATTTAATATATTCTGCTAAACCCTTTGTCGCACGTTTTACGGTATATATATTTATCATGTTAGTACCGTAACCTATAATTCCACGCATACCCGCAGTTCCAAACTGCAAGTTAGCGCCAAAGCGATATTCTATTTCTTTTTCATCGTCTTTAATTTGTGACAATTCTTCATAGGCTTCCGCATTGATTTGCGGGTTTGTAAGCCAATTATTATATGCTACTTGATAATCCATATTATTACCTTATATTTTTATTTTTTATAAACAATATTTCCGTCACGAACAGTCATTATAACTTCAAAAGTATCTTTATCAAGAACAGTGAAGTTAGCGCGTTTACCAACTTTTATTGAACCCACTGTGTCAAATATACCTAAGTTTTTAGCAGGGTTAACGGTTGCATAGTCAATAGCGTCTTCAAACTTAACGCCCACTTTAGTGCAAAGGTTTTTAATAGCGTCGTTCATTTTAAGAACGCTACCTGCAAGCGCACCGTTTACAAGCCTTGCTTCTCCGTTTTTAACAATTACTAATTGTCCACCTAAATTAGACTCGCCATCAGGCATATACTTCGCTCTCATAGCATCGGTAATCAAAGTGATTTTATCGTGAGGTTTGTTTTTAAGTACTAATTTAATTGCAGGAACACTAACGTGAATTGTGTCACAAATAATCTCAGCGTTAAGTTCGTCTTTAAGTAAGGCAGAACCTACAACGCCAACGTCTCTATGATGGAGACCAGTTTGAGCGTTATAAGTGTGCGTAACGTTAGATACGCCCATTTCAACAGCCTTTTCGCAATCGCTATAAGTTGCGCCTGTATGAGCAATTGATGCAACTATTCCCTTTTTTGTTAAGTATTTGATAAGTTCGTCTGCGCCGTCCATTTCAGGGGCTAAAGAAACTATTTTAATAGAATCGCCAGAAGCGTCTTCGTATTCTTTAAACACTTCTACGCTTGGTTTTACAACGTATTCAAGTGGTTGTGCGCCAATGTGCTTAGGAGATATAAACGGGCCTTCTAAGTGTACACCTAAAAGTTCCGCACCGCCAGTAGCGTTTAATTTTTTATATTCCTTAACTGCGTTTAAAGCGTTTTTAATATTTTCAGGGCTTTGAGTCATTGTAGTTGCCAAAAAAGTTGTAGTTCCTTCTTTTACTACTGCATTTGCGATAGTTGATAAAGACTCTATATTACCGTCCATAGCATCGGCATCGTTTGCACCGTGAATATGCTCGTCAATAAAACCTGGAACGATAACCGCATTACTTGGCAACTTGCAAATTTCTTCAACGCTACTATCCTTCTGAGTAGTCGTGATAATTCCGTTTTCAAAACCTAAATTTGTATTTATAATACCTGCGTTTTCAACGTAAACGTCAACGTTTTTAAAACCTTTCATATTGTACCTCTTAACTATTTTTTTGTTTTTCGTAAGCGCTCAATCTTTTCTTTATTTCTTTATCAGTAAGAAGTTTTAACCTTTCCCTATAATCGTCAATTTTATTTTGATAAACATTTTTTAATACCGCATACCAAATTATACACCAAGTAAAGGTTAACACCGTAAATATTGTACCTAAAATACCCACAACTGTCAATAGTCTACTTATATTTCCTATTGCAACAATTATAATAAAAAGTAATAGTACTGAACTAAATATTAAAGAAAATAAGGTAGAGAAGTTTAAACTTTTTATTATACCTGTCATTTTATGTATTGACGTGGTATAAAAAGGTCTTTCCCCTAATCTTTTAATGCCTTCTATTTCTTTATTTGTAAGACCACTTTCTTTTGTTTCTTTTTTATAATCTTCTCTTATCATTTAGTTAAAACCCCTTTTAAAAAAGTACCTGTATAACTTTCGCTATTATTCATAATCTCTTCAGGCGTACCAACGGCTATAATTTCACCACCGCCACTACCACCTTCTTTTCCTAAGTCAATAACGTAGTCGGCAATTTTAATAACGTCTAAATTATGCTCTATAACTATAACGGTATTACCCGTTCCTCTAAGTTCGTGTAAAATGTTTATAAGTTTACTAACGTCGTAAGAGTGGAGACCGGTAGTAGGCTCGTCTAGTATATATAGCGTTCTACCAGTAGAGCGTTTAGATAGTTCGGTTGCAAGTTTAACCCTTTGCGCTTCGCCACCAGATAACGTAGTTGCAGATTGACCTAGTTTAATATAACCTAAGCCAACGTCTTTAAGACATTTGATTTTTTTGTATATTCTTGGAATACTTGAAAAGAAATCAGCCGCTTCGTCTACCGTCATATTTAAAACGTCACTAATGTCTTTGCCTTTATATTTTACTTGTAAAGTTTCGTGATTATACCTTTTGCCTTTACATACTTCGCAAGGAACGAAAACGTCAGGCAAGAAGTGCATTGAAATAGTTATTATACCGTCACCCGAACAATGCTCACACCTGCCGCCCGCCACGTTAAAACTAAAACGACCTTGTGTATAACCCCTTTCTCTTGCATCTTGCGTTGCTGAGAATAATTCTCTTATATGAGTAAACACGCCCGTATAAGTTGCAGGATTGCTCCTTGGAGTTCTACCAATTGGAGATTGGTCAATATCAATAACGTTGTCAAAATACTCAACACCCTCAACACTATCGTAATTCCCTTGCCTTACTTTTGTTCCGTTTAACTGAACTGCAACGCTTGGATATAATATTTCGTTGACAAGTGAACTTTTACCGCTACCAGACACGCCCGTCACTGCCGTTATTAAGCCGACAGGAAAAGACACGTCAATATTTTTTAAGTTGTTTTGCTTAGCACCTTTTACCGTTAAATAACGGCCGTCGCCTTTAACTCTTACAGGCGGAACTTCAATTTTTCGCTTACCCGATAGGTATTCGCCTGTTATTGAATTTGGGTTTTCCATAATCTCTTGAACTGTGCCTGCCGCAACGACTTCGCCACCCAATACGCCCGCTTTAGGGCCTATATCAACAACGTAGTCGGCAGAGCGTATCATATCTTCATCGTGTTCAACGACAATTAAGGTGTTGCCTAAGTCTCTTAACTTTTTAAGTGCACTTATGAGTTTAAGATTGTCCCTTTGATGTAGACCTATACTAGGCTCGTCCAAAATATATAAAACGCCGGTTAAACCGCTGCCTATTTGAGTTGCAAGCCTTATTCTTTGCGCTTCGCCACCAGAAAGCGAACCTGCTTGGCGTGATAAGGTTAAATAACTTAAGCCCACTTCTTTTAAAAAGTTAAGTCTTTCTTTAATTTCTTTTATTATGCTTTTTGCTATTATGGTATTTGTTTCGCTTAATTTTAGTTCGCTAATAAAAGAATAAATTTCGTCAATACTCTTGTCGCAAAGTTCCATAATAGAAAGCCCGCCCACTTTTATAGAAAGCGCTTCTTTTCTAAGCCTTTGACCATTACAAGTTTTACAAGGCATAGTGAACATATACCTTTCTATTTCGCTTTTTGTATAGTCAGACGTGGTTTCTCTATATCTTCTTTCAAGGTTTGGTATAACACCTTCATAGGAATTTTCAAAACTGCCGTTAAAGGTGCGAGTAGTGTAATTCATTTTAATCTTTTCGCCGTTATTACCATAAAGTAATAAGTTTAATATATCGCTCGGCAAGTCCTTTATAGGCGTATCCATACTAAAACCATAATGCTTTGATAGAGAGTCAAAGTACATTTTAGTCATTTTACTAGAATCTAAGTTCCAGCCCGAAATAGTTAGTGCGCCTTCGTTTAAACTTTTAGTTTTATCGCCTAAAACTAAATTGGGGTCAACGGCTTGCTTATAACCTAAACCATTACAGTCTGGGCAAGCACCGAAAGGATTGTTAAAAGAAAACAATCTAGGCTCAATTTCAGGAAGAGAACTACCGCAATTAGGACAAGCATAATTTGTAGAGAATAATTTTTCTTCCTCATTACAAGAAATTATGACAAGACCGCTTGCAAGTTTAATAGCACTTTCTATACTATCGGTAAGCCTTTTGCGAATACCGTCTTTTATGATAAGCCTATCAATAACGACGGAAATATTGTGCTTTACGTTTTTTTCTAAACTTATTTTATTAGAAAGGTCGCAAACAGTACCGTCAACCGATACTCTAACGTAGCCTTGCTTTTTAAGGTCTAAAAACAATTTTTCAAACTCGCCTTTTTTACCCCTAGCGATTGGTGCATTGATAAGAATTTTAGAACCTTCTTCATACTCTAAAACCCTTTCAACAATCTCGTCAACCGATTGTCTACTTATAAGAGTTCCGCAAGTAGAACAGTACGGAGTTCCAACCCTTGCATATAAAAGCCTTAAATAGTCGTAAATTTCAGTCACTGTACCAACGGTAGAACGTGGGTTGTTTGACGTTGTTTTTTGGTCTATTGAGATTGCAGGAGAAAGACCTTCAATACTCTCAACGTCGGGCTTTTCCATTTGACCTAAAAATTGGCGGGCATAACTAGATAAACTTTCCATATAACGCCTTTGACCTTCGGCAAAAATGGTATCAAAAGCAAGCGTTGATTTACCACTACCCGATAAACCTGTAAAAACTACTAGTTTATCTCTTGGAATTTCAACGTTTATATCTTTTAAATTATTTTGTTTTGCACCTTTTATTATAATTTTATCTAGCATTTTATACCCTTAATTTTTTCTTTAACTCGGCTATCGTATCTCTTATTTCTATACACTTTTCAAAGTCTAAGTTCTTTGACGCTATTTTCATAAGAGCCTTTAACTTTTCAATTTCTTCTGGAATATCTTTTAATTTAATATCTTTCGTTTTATCAATCTTCTTAGTGATTTCTAAGGTGTTTTTAATGTCTTTTATAATAGTTTTTGGCGTAATGCCGTTTGCCTTGTTATATGCAATTTGAATATCCCTACGCCTATTAGTTTCGTTTATTGCTCTTTTCATACTATCTGTTATAACGTCGGCATACATTATAACTTTACCTTCGGCGTTTCTTGCCGTTCTACCAATAGTTTGAATAAGAGCGGTATCACTTCTTAAAAAGCCTTCTTTATCGGCATCTAAAATAGCAACGAGTTTGACTTCAGGGATATCAAGACCTTCTCTTAATAAGTTGATACCCACTAAAACGTCAATATCACCCCTTCTTAACTCTTGAATAATATCAATACGCTCTAAAGTATCAATATCGCTGTGCATATATCTAGTTTTAATACGCCTATCTTTTAAAAACTCTGTTAAACTTTCGGCAGTTTTTTTAGTTAGCGTAGTAATTAATACCCTACCTTTGTTTTGTATTGTTTTTTCTATTTCACTCTCTAAGTCGTCAATTTGACCAAGAGTTTTTCTAATTTCAACAGTAGGGTCAACAAGACCTGTTGGACGAATAATTTGTTCGGCAAACCCGTCGGCATTTTGTTTTTCGTACAAACCTGGAGTAGCCGAAACGCATATAACTTGATTGATACGCTCTTCAAATTCTTCAAACTTAAGTGGCCTATTATCAAAAGCAGACTTTAAGCGAAAACCATAATCAACAAGGTTAGTCTTTCTAGCCTTATCGCCGTTGTACATTGCGTGAAGTTGCGGAATCGTCATATGACTTTCGTCAATAAACATTAAAAAGTTTTTAGGGAAATAATCAAGCAAAGTAAAAGGTGGCTCGCCTACCTTTCTACCGTCAAAATATCTACTGTAATTTTCAACACCGCTACAATAGCCTATTTCGGTCATCATTTCTATATCGTAGGAAGTTCTTTGCTTGAGCCTTTGCGCTTCTAAAAGTTTACCCGTATCTTCAAAGTATTTAACTTCATCATACATATCTTTAGTTATCATTGATAAAGCGTTTTTCATAACTTCAGAACCCACTGCGTAGTGGCTTGCGGGGAAGATTACGGCGTGCTTTAACTCAAAAAGTTCTTCGCCAGTTAAAAAATTGATTTCGGTTAACCTTTCAATTTCGTCGCCAAAAAACTCTACCCTTATGGCAGTTTCAGTATTAGACGCAGGGAAAATATCAACTATATCGCCCCTTACCCTAAACGAACTACGGCAAAAGTCTATATCACGCCTTTCATATTGAATAGACACCAACTTGCGCATAAGTTCGTCTCTATCAATAGTCATATTAGGTCTTAGCGAAACTGCTAAACGATAGTATTCTTCAGGAGCGCCTAAACCGTATATACAACTTACCGACGCCACCACAATTACGTCATTTCTCTCGCCAAGAGCACTTGTAGCACTATGGCGAAGTTTATCTATCTCGTCATTGATAGAAAGGTCCTTTTCAATGTAGGTATCTGTTGACGGAAGATAAGATTCAGGCTGATAATAGTCGTAATACGACACGAAATATTCTACTGCGTTTTCAGGAGAAAACTCTCTAAACTCATTACAAAGTTGAGCCGCTAACGTTTTGTTGTGAGCGATAACTAAAGCGGGTCTACCAACGTTTTTTATAACGTTTGCCATAGTAAAGGTTTTACCACTACCAGTCACGCCGACTAAAACTTGCATTCTAAGACCGTCTAAAACGCCTTCGGTTAAAGTTTTAATCGCTTCGGGTTGGTCACCTGTTGGCAAATACGAACTATTAAGTTTAAATACTTTTTCTTCTTTATTCAAAACGCACCTTCCTAGTCTTGTATTATTTTAGCATATTTTTCAAATAAAATAAACAGTTTATTAAAATATTATATAATTTTTTTAAAATTATATCAAAATATGGCTAAAAGTATTCTACCAACTAAAAAAGATACTATTGCGCAAACGACCGCTAGTAATATTCGCGACCTTATTGCACTTATTTCTAATTTCTTTTCATGCTCGTAATTCTTACCCCTTTTAAGCAAGGTTATACAGTAAAATTTTTGACCTTTTTTGTCAGATATCAATAAGTCAATATAGTCGTTTGTGCTAAGTGTTTTTAAAATTTCTTCAACGTTTTGTTCGCTAACTAATTCTTCGTTGCCGACAAACGCCACTATTGACGACGGAGATATTATAATAGACTCTCCTTTATATGCGTTGTCTTTTATTATTTTTAAAACCATTTCTTCTTTCTTTTTTAACATTATCCACCTAAACAAACGTATATAACAAGGGTTATAAGCCCACCTAAAAATGCTCCTATAAACCCACCGAAGAACGACCATCCTAAATATTTATTTTCGTTTTTTGTAATTTTTTCAAGCCTTGTAGTGTACTCGTTATTATATGAAAAGGCTTTTTCAGTGCAAGATAGACAAACACTTTCTCCGTCGTTATATTTTACCATTATATAGCCTTGATTTTTTAAAATATAAATGCTCTCTTCAATTTTTTCTTTCGTTGCTAAATATGACGGCGGATAGGCTAAAATTATATCATTATAATCAATAATTTTATACTTATTACCAACTTCTTTTACTATAAAATTTAAAAGATATTCGCTTACATTTTCTAACATAATTATAATAAAAGTATGGCTTATTTAATACATTTTTAAACAAGGCTATATACAATTTATCTAAGCACTATTATAAAAAAAAATGTATTACCTAATCATTAAGTAATACATTTTAAAATTTTAAAAAATTATTTCGTTTACTACAATAAAAAATTTTGAATAAATTAGATATCCTACTAAAGCCAAAATAAAGGCTAAGTTTAAAACAAAACCTATAATGCTAAGATTTCTTGCCCACTTAAAAGTTGTGCCTTTATTTAAATGATAATGCTTTTGCATAATTAATGAAAGGATTGAAAATATTATACCAAAACCCATAAACACACCTGTTAGCAAGCCTAAAAGAGCAAAAACTAAAGGTCTATTTTTATCTTTTTTATAATTATTTAAAGGGCGAATATTACTCAAATTTTCTTCTTCACCTATTAAAACTTCGTTATTAATCATTATCTAATTATCCTATATAAATTTTTTCGCCTAATTACCTTTTTATAGTACCTTTTCGTTTCGTTATAAGGTATATCTTTTTCCCTTAACCGACTATCTTTATTCCACTTTAAAACTCTACCCTCGCCTGCGTTATAGGCGCAAATTACGTCTAACTCGTACCTAAACTTTTTAGATAGATACGACAAGTAATATGACGCAAACTCTATTGAAGTTTTTACATCAAACAAGTCGTAATCACTATTATAATTTAGTTGACTAGCGATAAATACAGCGGTAGACGGCAATATTTGGGCGATACCAATAGCCCCTTTATTTGAAACCGCTTTAGGATTAAAGTTGCTTTCCGTTTTTAGTATTGATAAAAGTAAATTTTGGTCTATACCATATTTGTAAGAGTAATTTTTTGTTAACTCTTCATACTTTTTGTACTTCCCTACTTCAAAATAAAAAAGTAAAAATAATAATATAAGTATTATTAAAAGTATAGATATTATCTTTTTAGAACTATTTAACAATCTTTTCAAGAACCACCTTAACGCTACTAGTTAGTTTATCTAAACTACCGTCGTTTACAATTAAAGTATGCTCAATATTCAGTTTATTTTCATAATCAAACTGATTATTTATTCTAGCAAGTACGTCATTTTTAGAAATTCCGTCTCTTTTCGTAACGGAATTAACCCTATCTTCTAAACTTCTTTTAACTACTATAATTCCGTCGTAATGATTTTGATACCCGCTTTCAAACAATAACGGTACTTCATTAAAGATAACACCGCTTTCCTTTTTGCTGTTTTCTAGCATTTTTTTCATTATTAAGGGGTGAGTTATGTCATTTAATTTTTTTAAACAGTTATTGTCGTTAAAGACTTTGTTAGCAACTAATTTTCTATCAAAAACGTAGTTATTTGACTTAATATCTAACGCATCATAAATCGTTTTGACAAAACTTTTATCATTTAATAGTTCGCTATACGTTTCGTCGGCACTAAACACTTTATAACCTAAAGATTTAATTATTTTACAAACGGACGTTTTGCCACTACCAATTCCACCCGTTATAGCAATCAATTTATTCATTATTTTGCATCAAACCAAGATTTGCCAACTTCTACACCAACTGTAAGTGGTACTAAAAGTTTTACGGCATTTTCCATTTCCTTAACTAAAATTTCTTTTGCAATATCCGCTTCATCAAGCGGTGCGTCTATGATAAGTTCGTCGTGTACTTGTAAAATAAGATAAGAGTTTTTACACTTTTCTTTTAACTTATTATACACGTTTACCATAGCAATTTTTATAATATCGGCGCTACTGCCTTGTAGTGGCATATTCATTGCGGCACGCTCGCCGAAACTACGCAAGTTAAAGTTAGGCGAATTTAATTCTTTTATAACCCTACGCCTACCTAAAAGTGTAGTTATATATCCGTTTTGCTTAGCAAACTCTACGTTTTTGTCCATATATTCCTTAACGCTAGGATAAGTCTCAAAATACTTTTTGATATAACCGCTTGCTTCTCTAGGACTAATTTTTAAATTCTTAGCAAGTCCATATTCACTAATACCGTAAATAATGCCAAAGTTAACGGCTTTTGCACTTCTTCGCATTTGTGGCGTGACTTTATTAAGTGATACTCCAAACACTTGACTTGCCGTTATAGCGTGGATATCTTCGCCGTCGTTATACGCCTTTATAAGTTCCTTTGAGCCACTAAAGTGTGCTAATAGCCTAAGTTCAATTTGAGAATAATCGGCGTCAATAAGCACCCTATCTGTACTTCTTGGAATAAATAGTTTTCTAAGTTCTTTACCCTCGTCGTCTCTAACTGGGATATTTTGTAAATTAGGCTCTTTAGAAGAAAGCCTGCCCGTTTGCGTAAGAGTTTGATTAAAGTAGGTATGCACTAAACCCGTCTTTTTATCAATGAGCGGTCTTAAACCCTCAATATAAGTTGAGTTTAGTTTAGAAATCGTTCTATATCTTAAAATTAATGGAACAACAGGGTGTTCGTTTATAATTTCTTCAAGTGCTTCAGCATTAGTTGAATAACTACCGCTTTTATTCTTTTTGCCCTTTTTTAAACCAAGTTTATCAAAGAGAACGCTTGATAATTGTTTTGGCGAATTTACATTTAAATTTTCACCGACAAGTTCGTTGATTTTATTTCTTAAATCGTCAAGTTCATTTTTATAATTTTCGCCAAGCCTATCAAGTTCGTTTAAGTCAATTTTAAAGCCTGCACTTTCCATTTCAGTCAAAACACTAGAGAGTGGAAGTTCAACTTCGTAGTAAAGTTTTTCTAAGTTTTGAGCCTTAATTTCGCTTAAAAACCTGTCGCATAATTTTTTTAACGAGTATGCTAAAGTCTTTTCATTTTCGTTAAAATAGTAGATAGTTTCGCTAAGAGTTTCTTCCTTTCCTGAAAACTCTACTAAGTATCTTAAAATATCAACGTCTTCAACTTTACAATTTAAATTAATGCCGTATTCTAATAGTTCGCTTGCAATCTTTTTGCGAGAGAATACTATTGCAGTATTATCTTTATTTTCAAAAAAGTCTTTTAGAAGTAAAAGGGCTTCATTATACTCAAACCCATCGTCAAAAAACGTTTCTTTTATTATGAGTTTGTATTCCCTATCGCCACCACTGTATAAATGAACGTTTTTATCTAAAACTACGCTTAAGCAGTTTGACGTTAAAAGGCTTTCTATTTCAGTCTTACTTTTTACGTCAACTAAAGTCATTTCGCTAAACGTATCGTTAGCAATTTCAGTTTCTTCTAAAAATAGGTCCTTTCTCTTTAAAAAGCCCCTAAATTCAAGGTCTGTAAACAATCTTTTAACGCCATCGTTAAATGGGAAAGGAATAGTGCTTTTTTCAATATCTAAGTCAATATCAACGCTTGTGTTTATAGTTGCAAGTTTCTTACTTAAAAAGGCAAGGTCCTTACCATTTACGATTTTTTCTAAAGTCTTACCCTTAAAATCTTGTAAATTTTCATAAACGTTTTCTAAAGAACCGTAAGTTTGTATTAAGTTAAGCGCAGTTTTTTCGCCAACGCCAATAATACCTGGAATATTGTCAGAACTGTCGCCCATACAACTTTTAAGGTCAATAATTTGAATAGGCTCTATACCCATTTTTTCTTTAAAATTTGAATTATTATATTCGTCTATATCGCTAATACCACGCCTTGTAAAATATACTGAAGTAGTATCGTCAACTAATTGAAAACTATCTTTATCGCCTGTAATTATAATTGTTTCTTCGCTATATCTTTTTGCAAGCGTACCTATAATATCATCGGCTTCAAAACCCGCTTTATCGTAAATCGCTATGCCCATAGTAGTTAAAACTTCTTTAAGAAGTGGTATTTGCGGTCTAAGGTCGTCAGGCATAGGTTTTCTTGTACCTTTATATTCGGTGTACATGGTATGCCTAAAAGTAGGCTCTTTTCTATCAAAAGCCACTATTAAATATTTAGGAGATATATCGCCCAAAAGTTTTATGAGCATATTAACAAAACCATAAACCGCATTAGTCGGTCTACCCTTACTATCCGATAAAGGTGGGGTTGCGTAAAACGCTCTATTTATAACGCTATTGCCGTCAATCAAAACAAGTTTATTCATAAAATCCTTTTAAACAACTTTAAAACGTTTGCTATTTTTAAAATACTGTGTTATTATACTAGTGTTATAATTACTAGTAATAGTATTACACAAATTTAAAAAAAAAGCAAGAATTATTTATAAATATGCCGGAGTGGTGGAATGGCAGACGCGATGGACTCAAAATCCATTATGGGCGACCATGTGTGGGTTCAAGTCCCACCTTCGGCACCAATTAAAAAAACATAGGTTTTCGCCTATGTTTTTTTATTTAATATACGCAAGTTTAAGTGGGGCTTGAACGGGTGGGTATCGGCAACTGAAAATTTTAAATATCAGCATAAGTTGCCGACAAACAGTAGCCACCTACTGTTTGCCACACAGGCGTGATAGTGAGCGTTGCGAAACGGAGCAGCCCTTTGCAGGGCGCAAACCCCTCGCAAACAAGGTTTGCCTTCCCCCTATCAAGGGGCAGAAACCCACCTTCGGCACCAATTAAAAAAACATAGGTTTTCGCCTATGTTTTTTTATTGTGTTTTACCCTGTTTTACTGTATTTTGTGACACATTTTTGTGACATAATTTTAAAAATAAAAAAACCGCACCCCCATTACGGCTGATGCGGGTTGGAACGTCACGTTAACGTTCCCGCCTAAATAGCAATATTATTATATGCTATTTTTAAAAATTTGTCAATTTTTTAAAAGACAATTTTAATTTGCAAAAAACCTTTGCAGTCAAACTTAACATTAATTATATTGACAATTAGCCTATCTAATGTTAAAATTTTAATGTATGAAAAAGCGTTTAAAATTATTACCAAAAATATTTATAATATTTTTTAGCGTACTTTTAATAGCGTTTGGCGTTTTAAGTATCGTACCAATAAAAACCACTATGGTAAATCATAGGGGCTTTTCTAAAAAAGCACCAGAAAACACGTTATCTGCATACAAACTCTCTTACGAAAAGGGTTATAAATACGTTGAGTGTGACGTTGACTTTACTCTTGACGGCGTACCCGTACTACTACACGACGGCATTATTGATAGAACGTCTAACGCAAATGGCAATATAAATATACGCGATATCACCTACGCTCAAGCCTTAGAGTATGATTTCGGCTACGAAGACAAATTTGGCAATAATTATAAAGGCGAAAAAATTCCTACCTTTTACGAATTTATTTCTCTTTGCGAAACCTACTCTTTAAGCCCCTATATTGAACTTAAAAATCAAGGTGGAACACACAGTTTTACCGACGAGCAAATAAAACTACTTATCAACGTTGTAAAATCTAGTTCTATAAAAGAATACACCTTTATATCGTTTAGTTATTCGCTTTTAGAAAAAGTTAAAAATTACGACGATACAGCAAGGCTTGGCTACGTAATAAATAAAATTGAGAATAACGACTTAGTAAAAGCAATAAAGTTAAAAACAAATAATAACAGCGTTTTTATTAACGCTAACTTTGGCTATTTAACCCCTAAAAAAATTAAAAGCGTTAGAAATGCTGGGCTAGGACTAGAAGCGTGGACTGTCAACCTTAGAGCAATTTGCGCTATCCTTTCCCCTTTTGTTGACAAAATAACAACCGACAATGTCATATATTAAAAAAGCAGGACCTATCCTGCTTTTATTTATTTTTGTGTTATTTTTTTAAAAACATATTTAATTAAAAATACACTGAGCGCTAAGCCTAATATTGACGAGCCGAACATATTAAGCCAAATTCCGTCAAGCCCTAAATTCCATAAACTGCCAAGTACAATTAGTGGGAACACAAAGGATATTCCTAACGAGATAAATATTGCTAGGTGTGGTTTTTCTATCGCTGCTAAAAAACTTTGCGATGCTATTGATACCCAACTTACTAAGTAAGTTATACTAAATAATTTTAGCGCATATGAAGATATAGAGTATAAATTGCCGTCACTACCGTCTACGAATAATTTAGTTAAAGCGTTTGAAAACACCCCCATTACGACAGTTGCTACAATCCCTACGACAAACACGCCTATAAGTCCGCATCTAAAAATCTTTTTAACTCTATCGTAATTCCGCGCTCCCCAATTAAAACCTATTGCAGGCGATATAGAGTCGCTCATACCATATATAAGCGGTCTAAAAATTTCGCTAGAGTACATTAACACGGAATACACCGCAACGGCAGTCACTCCGCCGTTAATTCCTAAAACTTTTCCACCAACGATAATTAAAGTTGCATTTATAATTATTGAACTTATACGCCCTGAAATATTACTTAAAAATGCAGGAGAGCCACAAGCGACAATTTCTTTTATTACAACTTTACTAAATTTTGGTTTTACTATCTTTAAAAGTGCCTTACCCCTTAAAAACGGCAAAAAACATAACGCAACACATATTATTAAAGAGATATTATAGGCTATTACCGAACCTAAAACGTCCATTTTAAATACGACTAATAACAACGCTAACAACACTATACTTATACCGTTTAATATAAGGTTTATAACCATACTTGTCTTAACAAGTCCGCTCACCCTTAAAAAGTTATCCATAGCATAAAATATAGTTGTCACAAACCCAAACAAAGCATACGTTTTTATAAATTTTGCCGACACGTTTAAAAGTTCACCACTAGCACCCATTAGTTTTGATAATGGTTCTGCCAAGAAAAACATAAGTAAACCCATAACGATAGCGGCGCCAAAAATTAAAACTATTGCTATTGTAAATATATTGTTAGCCCCTTCTTCATCTTTTTTGCCTAGTGCGATTGACATTGGGACTGACGAACCCACGCCGACTAGTTCAGCAATAGAAAAGTTTATAAGTACGACTGGCATAGCAATATTTATTGCTGCAAAGGCAATTTCTCCAAGTAAATGACCTACGAATACGCCTTCAATTATTATATAAACCGACATCGCAAACATGCTAACCATACCAGGGATTGCAACTTTAAAAAAAAGTTTCCACGGCGAATAGGTAGAAAACATAACTTTAGCGTCAACTTTCATTTTATTACTCCCATTTTTTGTATTTAGCATAAATTTACGCTTTGTTTATTGTAATATGAAACAATAATAAAGTCAATTATTTATAATATAAAAACCACGATATTAGTCGTGGTTTAGTTATTTTTTAATTTTTCTTTTAAGATACATATTAAACGGTATATATAATTTACAAGTATTAGTAAAACTACGTTTAATATAATTAAAATTATAGTGTAAAGTATAGTAATAAAAACGTCACCAATTATATTTTTTAATTTAATAACGTAGTCGTAAACAAAGTCAATATTACTGAACAAAAAGTTTGAAAAATTTACTTGAAGTAAATGCGCAAACGTTGCAGATACAACGTTATAGCAACTAGCAAACAACGAAATAAACAACAACTCTTTTTTAGTACCGCTTGGCTTATGCAAGTCAAGTGCAACGACTATAAAAAACGCAAAAACTACCAAGTTATGAAAAAATACGGTATGAAATGAAAAATAGTCGCTAAACAAAGTTAAAAACCTATATTTAGAGTATATAATTTCTGGCATTACTAGCATACCTATAAATAAGGATAATAACGCCGAACATGTTAGCGAATTTATCGCACTACTCCCTTTACCACGATAAAACGCCATAAGTGGTAAAAAGTATACGAATATAGAACAAAAATGAAGTGGTAAATAAAAATAACTATAACCTATTTTTATACTGTAAAACTGCTTTATTATCTCTAATACAAGTATAATAACGGCTATAATTTTTATTGGTATCATTCTTGTTTTTAGCGATTTATTTATTAGTAATTTTCGCAATATTACGGCAATTATAAAAAACGCACTAAACGTTGGTATAACTGTTATTAAATGCTCTTTTGTCCATAAACTCATACTTATTAAACCTAAATTAAACTAAGGCTATTATACCTGTTTCGTTAAGAACTAACATTAACATATAAATAGCGTACGTTGCTAAAAGAGCATACCCTTGCCATTTTTTAAATTTGCCTTGAATAATCGTTGGAATTATAGCAATAGCGCAAGCGAAAATACATACAGGGAAGTCAAATACTAAGTTGATTTTATCAACAGGAAGTGCTGTTCCATTTATTACTGCGCAAAGTGGTAAAATAAGAGTTGTATCTATAATATTAGCACCTATTATGTTGCCAACTGAAAGTGAGTTCTCTTTCTTTTTGATAGCGGTAAGAGTTGTGACAAGTTCAGGTAAAGAAGTACCAAGTGCAATAACGGTAAAGCCGATAATAGTTTCACTAATACCAATGCTTGAAGCGATTGTTTTACCTGAAGATACTAAAAACTCTGCACCAAATACTATTGACGCCGTTCCTAAAATAAAGAAAATTACTTTGTTTGGAACTTCTTTCTTTTCAAAAGTAATAGACTTTTCAAGCCCAGCACTCTTTTTGCCTTCTAATAAGTTGCTAATCATAAACGCGATAAATATTGCCCAAAGAACAAATGCCGACCAAACAGGTAACGAACCGCTTAAAGATAAAAGTGTAAGACCTATTACCGCTCCGAGAAGTAAACCGCCCTTAAGCGAAAACTCTTTTCTATTTACAAGACCTGCCATAGCAACTAACGACACACCCATAATAAGAGTAGTGTTTGCAGTTACCGAACCTACTGCATTACCGATAGCAAGTTGAGACGAACCGTTCATAGCCGCCCTAACAGAAACTAAAAGTTCAGGGAGAGTCGTTGCAAAAGAAACAATCGTAGCACCGACTACGAATTTAGGAATACCTGTTGCTTCAGCAAACCACGAAGCAGAATCCACAAACCAGTCGCCACCCTTAATAGTAAGTACAAGACCAACTAAGAAAATAATTACGGCAACAAAAAATAAAGTACCTTTACCTAAACCACCAAATAACGTAAAACCAAAAAATTCCATAAACTTATCCTGTATAAAAACATAAAAACGCTTTAAACTTTATTAAGTAGCAAAAAAAATAAGACTACATGTATGACTTACATACATGAGTCTCGCAATTTAAAACAAGCCAGACTATTAAAGTCAGGATGTTGACTTGCTACGCTTTAGGCGCTTACTACTCCCTCATAAAAATAGTCTAATATAATTTTAACTTGTTGTCAAGTTTATAAAACAAACAATCTTAATTAACTGGATTTTTTTGAATATTTTTTCTCCATTTTAATGGAGACACGCCAGTTTTTTTAATAAAACGCTTATAAAAATACGGGTAATCGGAAAATCCACAATCGCCAGCTATCTCTACAACCGGCTTTGACGTTGTTTCAAGTAGATATATTGCACGCTTAATTTTAAAATCGTTTACGTATTGAATTGGCGACGTGTTAAACTCTTTATTAAAAATACGAATAACGTAATTTTTACTATAGTTTAATTCTTTGCACAAATCTTCTAAGATACAAACGTTTTTTAAATTATTTTCAACGTACCCGATTATCTTTGACGCTAACGGACTTAAATTAGACTTTTTTCTTAGCGATAATAAAAGTTTTAAAAATAGATATTGCATATCGTTAAAGGACTCGTTCTTATGAGCCGATAAGTCTATTTTAGCCATAAGGTCATAAAGTAGTTGAACGTCAAAATTTCCTTTATACTCTATAACGTTATCGTCCTTTGCCCACTCTCCGTCAAAGTGAACGTAAAGATATTTAGGCTCATCACTATGCTTTTTAGCACTTTGATAACAGTTTTTTCTTTGGATATAATATTCGCCCTTACCCACCTCTATCTCGTTATCGTTTTCAGTAAACCTTAACACGCCGTCAAATACAAGCAATAACACGTTGTCTTGACAAAACCTAGTCACGTGGTATTCTTTTTTTTCAAAATAACGAAAAGACGCGTGCTTATACGTTATATGTTTATTTAAGTCAATTCCTAACATATTAACCCCTTAACTTTTATTTACGATATTATATTAAATTTGTGTGATATTGTCAATACAATTTGTTATTTTATCAATTAAATGAAATATTTTTGTGTGGTATAATAAATAAAACAATAAAAGGACAACGTTTATGAATAAATGGAATTTTTACACTTCTAAACAATTAAAACCTAAAGGGTGGCTTAAACGCCAACTAGAAATACAAGCCAAAGGCTTGAGTGGAAACTTAGATAAGGTTTGGCGTGACGTAAAGGATAGCGCTTGGATAGGCGGTGATGCCGAAGGTTGGGAAAGAGTACCTTATTGGCTTGACGGTTTTATCCCCTTAGCATACCTACTTGAAAACGAAGATATGATTAAACGTGCACAAAAATATATAGATGCAATTTTATCATACCAAAAACCGTCAGGCTGGATATGCCCGTGTGACGAAGATAAAATACCTACTTACGACACTTGGGCGGTACAACTAATTTCTAAGGTGTTAGTAGTTTATTACGAATGTTCTTTAGACCCTAGAATTCCAAGCGTAATATATCGCATTATGAAAAACTATTACGAACTTTTAAGTTCTTGTAAAATACAACTTTTTAACTGGGGGAAATTTCGTTGGTTTGAAGCCTTTATCGCTATAAACTTTCTTAAAAAAAGATATGACGAGCCTTGGATTATAGACCTAGCAAAAATACTTAAAGAGCAAGGTGTAGATTATAGTAAACTTACAAATCTATGGAAAACCCCTATAAAAAAATGGACTTTTGAAACTCATATAGTTAACCTTGCAATGATGCTTAAGTATGAAGTTTTATCTTGCGATATTTTAGGTGAAGAATATATTGGCCTAGCAAACAACCTTGAAACAATACTAACGGAATATAACGGTACTCCTGTTGGCGTGTTTACTGGCGACGAATGTCTCTCTGGTCTTAGTCCAATACAAGGCACTGAACTTTGCGCAGTCGTTGAGCAAATGTATTCTTACGAGCATTTACTTGCCTATACTGGCGATAGCAAATGGGCGGAACTACTTGAACTTATAGCATTTAACGCTCTACCCGCAACTATTAGCGACGATATGTGGGCGCATCAATACGACCAACTTAGCAATCAAATTTCTTGCGAAAAATTTGTTGGGCGACCAATATTTTCTACTAACGGCGATGATGCCAACGTGTTTGGTCTTGAGCCAAATTACGGCTGCTGTACGGCAAACTTTAACCAAGGTTGGCCAAAATTTACTCTATCTTCGTTTATGTATAATGGCGATACCGTATTTTCAGCAGTGCCGATACCGTCTAAATTAGAAACTGATGATTTTAATATTATTTTAAATACTAATTATCCTTTTGAAAATAGGTTTGAATATATAGTAAACTCTAGTAAAAATTTACGTTTAAAAGTTAGAATACCGTCTTTTGCGAAAAATATAAAAGTTAACGGAAATAATAGTTGCTTTATAGAAGAACTGAATTTTGATATATTAGCAAATGAAAATACTACTGTAAATGTTGAGTTTGATATAGACCCAACGTTAGTACTTCGCCCTTATAATTTAAGGACAGTAAAATACGGCTCGTTAGTATTTTCTTTACCTATAGAGTATAAAGAACGAATTGTTGAATACGAAAAAGATAAAGTTGTTAGAAAATATCCATATTGCGATTATGAGTATTTACCACAATCAGAGTGGAATTACGCTTATTCTTCGCCATTTTTTGAAGTTGAAAGAAAAAAGATAACAAATACGCCGTTTAGTTCTAAAAATCCACCGATTATTTTAAAGGCAAAAGTTAAAAATATAGCGTGGGGATTTGAAAGCGGATACTTAAATCTTTGTGCAAAAGTTCCGTCTTCTACCATTCCGCTCAGCGAAGAAAAAACTGTTAAACTTTACCCTTACGGCTCGGCTAAACTTCGCCTGACAGAATTACCGCTTATATAATAAAGAAAACTATTTAAGTTTTAAAAAACAAAAAAAAAGCACTTATAAAACAAGTGCTTTTTTATTGCGAAAGAGCGACTAAACGGTGCATAAAGTGGGGTAAGAACGACTAAAAGTACACCTAAAACCGTTCAATCAACTGAGATTTTGTTAAAATCTTTAATGTCATTTCAATTGGGAATTATTCTGTATTTCATATTTCCGCTTTGAAATAACAGTATCCCTGTCCTAACTCCATCATTTCTTCTTCCATTCGGATCCTATTCGGCTATATGATGTCATTTTAACCGTTTAATCATAGTAATACGTAAACATTCTTTTATCGGTATGCTCCGCCGTACAAATTTCGCAAAGCGCCCTTCGATAAGTTCCCAATTCGGTTTTAACGTATAAAGCATCCGTAACGGCAATCTCCAAGGGCTTTGCGCCGTCGGGCAAGTCGAGGATCACATCGATCAAGCCGAAGGATCTCACGCATTGTATTCCTATGGACGTGAGAACGTAAAGTCGGTCCGTCTTGTCTACCGCCATGTCGATTGCCCCCTTGGGTTCAAATCGCGGGATCGTGTGAAGCGACGCGTGAAGAATTCGTTCTCCGACGTTGAAAATATCACCCGACGGATGCATATAAACGATATCCTCGTTCGCACTTGCGACATATACCGCCATTTCGTCGTTGGAACGAACCGCTACCGAGTAGGAAGCGTTTTTGACATCCATCCTTGATTCGTTCTTCGGCATACCGCTACACGCCTCCCATTTGCTAAACGGAGGAATCACCCGATCCACTCTCGGAGAATTCCCGTGATGAGCACGCTCACGACAAAGCCATTCCATTCGGATATACGCCTCATCCTCGTCGTTGTATCTGCTGCAATGCCCCTCTCCGGCAAAATATTTATATGTAAAATCATAGTTTGCAAAGGAAAGCGCACGAAGCGCTTCCAAATCGATCGGAAAGCTTGCGCCGAAATAGTCGTTCGGCTCGTTTTCGGAATATTCCTCATAAATGCGAAGCGGCTTTGTTTCGTACTTTCTAATCAAATACGGAATTTCATTTCCGCGCCCCAACCCCAAAAAAGACGGTGAGCTCATATACACCTTTCTAAAATAATCGGGATGAAACCATGCAATGCAAAAAGCGGATAATCCTCCGGACGATCCACCCGAAACGATATGCATATCGGGCGAATCGGAAATCTTGAACGAGTACTTTTCCAAAACGTAAGGAATCAACTCATAGACGATAAAATCCCCATACTCCTTGTCGAACAAATCGTAGGAGTTCATACGCATACCCCTTTGCGTCCCGTCAGGCATCAAAAGAGTTCCCGGCTTGATACCGATACTGATGCAATAAGGCGCTTTCCCCTCGTTTGCGAGTCGCAGCATAGCCTTGGTGTTTGCATAACTCCTAAATCCGTCGTGTTCAATCAGCAAGGCATATTCGGCTTGCTCGCATGTCGGAACCGCAACGGTAAATTCAAAATTCAAGTTTGGCTTATACTTTTTTCCCGTCAAGCTGTCTTGGAAGAAAATCAATTCGCTCATCATCTTATCGGCCATCAAAACCACCGCCTTTCTTAGTTTAAGTTTATTATAGTACATTTTGGGGAGAATTGCAAATTAAATCATGCGTTGCAAAATAAAATCCGAGCGTGACGCAGATCAAAACCGCCGCAGCGCCTAATTATCCTTGCTTTTGGTTTGTTTTGCCCGAAAAAGTGCTATAAAGATGAAAAAAACGAACTTTTATCCGGTAGACAAAAGTTCGTTTTTAATTGGAGGCGCCACCCGGATTTGAACCGGGGGATAGAGGTTTTGCAGACCTAGGCCTTACCGCTTGGCTATGGCGCCATATATAAAGGCAATTACATTTAATTTGTAAAATGCCGAACTTTAAAGTGGAGCGGGAAACGAGAATATTCGAAACAAAGTTTCTCATGTGGTCGCAACTACGCCCTTATGCTTCGTTCAACTTTCACTGCGACCGTGCGAACTCTTCTCGTCCTCGTCTCGTTTAAAAGCGAACGTTTTATTTAAGTGGAGCGGGAAACGAGAATATTCGAAACAAAGTTTCTCATGTGGTCGCAACTACGCCCTTATACTTCGTTCAACTTTCACTGCGACCGTGCGAACTCTTCTCGTCC
>JAZRNF010000092.1:0-16269 GCA_045648085.1 Christensenellaceae bacterium
GAGGAACGAAACCATACGCTTTCGTATGAGTTGCAAGTTAAATAAGGAGCGGAGCAAATCCCGCCTTTTCCGCCAAGAGAGATTGTATTCTAACGGGTATAATCTCTTTTATTTTTGCTATAAAGGCGTTGTGGGTATAATAATTGAACGAGAAAACACTAAATCACCTAAAGGATTGAAAAATTTTTGGTAATATGATATAATTTTTATAATAAATTTTTTAATATGACTAAATTTGTCATATATTGCGATATATAATAAATTTATCAAATTTACGGAGTATTATTTATGCATGTAGGGATTTCTCGCTCATTTGAAAACGATATTTTTGTTGTTGAAATAGGTAGTGGTTGTTTTTTAGTTGATTTAAAAAATCAAACAGTTATGCAATATGATGTTGTAACAATTCAAAATATTGTTAGAAACTTAACTCCTAAATCTTACGGTTACGATGCAAGGCTTGATGAAATAGAATATTTAATGTTCCAAAAAGGTTTTTTCAAAGGCTACACAAAACCTATAAAACCTGCGCCTATTATCAAAAATAATACAACTACAAAAGCGATTAAAAAGCCACGTAAAATTTATGCGTCTAATGATGTTTATGAAAGCGAAACAAAAGAAGAAATAGAAGATTTAACAGTACAGCGCAATATTAATTACGAAGAATTTTTAGGTGAAGAAATTTTAATTGTAAGTTCATATGCAAAGCGCGACGGGGCTAAAACAATGAAGCTTGTGGAAATAATAGAGCCGGATTATATAGATATATATGAAACCCTTTATAAGTTCGTTTGCAATGAGCATATTGTTGGCTTAACTAAAAATGAGATTTATCAATTCATACCTAAAAAATGGCTAGATGATGAAGAACACGAATATTATTATGTCATTTTTAGGTTTGGAAAAACTGACCGTTCAAAAGAACATATTTATATGTCTAATGATTACAGTATAAAAGTTGGCGATAATGTATTGCCTTTTGGAAATGAAAAGAAAGGTAACGTTATAAAAACAGGCTTTTATAAAAAATCAAATGCGCCTTATCCTATTGAAAAAACTTGGTTAATTTCTCGTAAAACTTATAAAGAAATTAATGCTTCAAGGTATGAAGATTTTAACAAATATGTCAAAGACGATAATTGTTATTTAAAATTCTTAAAAAAGCGAAACGAGCATAAGGGTTATGTGGCCAATGCATTAGACACGTATGAAATTTATAGTTGGGGTTATATAGACCATGTTGAAAAATTTATGCGTCCTAACGATAATGGTAAATTAAATGGCGAAAGCATCCTTGATTTTTTAGAAGAGGAATTTGAGGGTGGTTATTATTATAATGAGTATAAAGGAAAATTTTTAAACAGATATAATCAATTGTATTCTTTTTTCGATTCAGTATGGATGGCTTATTTACTTGCTAAAAACGATTACATCGAAGATGGAATTATTGATATTTATAAATATATGCTCTGTATTTATAATCATGGTGGTTTTGACAAGTATTTATTAGATATTTCTTTTGATAAAAAATGTTTGGAAGAACATATCTCTTTTATAAATAATTATATAAATTTTAGGATTTAAGGAAAAATAAAAACTATGAATTATGAAAAAGTAACTGAAGATTTTTACAAATTGGATACAAACGACGATGGGGCTCCAAAATTTACGCAAAATAACTTTAAATTAATAAACACATTTTTAAAATATGATTCCAACTATAATGGTGTAGAAGATGACTCAAGCTTAGTTTTTGCTAAAACTTATCGTGGAATACTAACAAAAGAAAAAGAAAATTTTTTCAACTTTAAAAAAGTAGAAGACTATAAAGATGAAGAAGACTATATGCAAAACGATTCTTTGTATTTAGTCATTGAGTCTATTGATAAAATTAATTCTACTCATCTAGCAAGCGAGGGGCCAAAAGGTGGTAATAAAGGAAGAATTAACACAGCAAAAGGCATATATAATCTTAAAAATTTTAGAGAAAGGCTGTATTATGCCGATACAAAATTGGTAGATGAAATTGCTGGGTTTGGTGGCAAAAACAATTTTTCTTTTGCTAGTAAATTTTGTTCATATTTATGCCGTTATTTATTTAAGGGCTTAACGCAAGAAAATAATTACTGCATTTATGATGAAGTTGTGCAATCTGTACTTCCATACTTTGCTAATTGTTACAAAATCGATTTAGATAAAAAATATTATAATACTTATACTCGCAAAGGAATAAAACATAATCGTAGTATAATTTCTAAAGTTAAAAAAGATGGTTATAGCGAATACATAAAGGTAATTAATGCTATAGTTGAAAAAATAAAAAAAGAAAGCAATATTGATGTTTCTTATGAAGCGTTTGACCATATGCTTTGGTATTTCTTTAAAGGTCAACCAAATAAAATCCAAGAACTTATGGACACATTGCCGAAATTAAAATAATAATGCGTAAAAAACTTAAATTTAGAATGCCATCACCACTTGCCCGCCAAAACTCACCAAAGCGTTTGGAAATTGTATCCAAATGCTCGCTAGTGAGTTTTTATATGTAGTTTTACGTACCTAATCTCCCGCCAAGAGCAACAAGTTCAAAACTTGTTGCTTTTTCATTTATTTAAAAATATTGACTTTTAACTTTTATTTATGCTAAAATTTATACAATTAAACGGAGGATACAAATGGTTAAACTTTTTAATTTTTGGTACTTATTTTTTATAATAATAAGCGTTTTAATAATTATTAGCCTTTATAAAGTTTTGAAAAACAAAAGTCCAAAAAAGCAAAAAATAGTTTTGTTTACTATTTTGCTTTTTAATTTAGCCTTGCACTTTTTAAAACTACTTTTCCCACCGTATAGCACTAATTTAGATAAGGCTATGAAAGAAATTTGGTTTTATAACGTTTGTGCATCAAGCGTACTATTTTTTCCTTTTATATTTATTAGCAATAGCAAAACCGCAAAAGACTATATGGTGTTTTTAGGTCTTATAAGTGGCTTTTTAGCCCTTTTATACCCTACTGAAGCACTTAATAAAAGCGTTTTAACTTTTGACTTATGGCGTTTTTATGTTTGTCATTTTATAATATTTGCCGTACCACTATTAACCGTTCTTTTAAAAATGCATAAACTTGACGTCAAAAGAATATGGAAAATGCCATTATGCGTTAGCGCAATGCTTTTATTTATAATTTGCAACCAAATACTGCAAAGTGAACTTGGCATAATATCGCTAAGAAATCAAGATATGCTAAACGTTAATTTTCATAACCCGTCGCTCGTGTGGGGACCAACCGACGGAGTAGCCGTAATATTTTCTTGGCTTACGCCTTCTTTTATGAAAACTATACCATACGGCGAATATGCTGGGCAGGCTAAATATTGGCCTTTCTTTTGGATGTTGCCGGGCGTAATTTTTTACTTTATTTTAGTACCGTTAATAATCTGCTTTATTTTAGACTTTGAGGGAACTAAACAAAGTTTTGTAAAATTTTATAACTCTATTAAAAACCTATTTATAAAAAACAAATAAACATTTTATCTGTCTACTAAAATTGTAAGGAGTAAGTATGAACGAAAATCTTAAATTGCAAGCAAGACTAGTTTTAGAAGAACTTTACACTAAAGCAAAATTAAATAAGGGCGATATTGTTGTAGTTGGTTGCTCTACTAGTGAAATTATAGGCTCTAAAATAGGAACGCAGTCTTCGCCTGAAATTGCAAGCGTTGTGTTTAATTCTTTATACGAAGTTTCTAAAGAAAAAGGCATTAACCTTGCCTTTCAATGTTGTGAACATTTAAATCGTGCTATCGTTATAGAAAAAGGCGTTTTACCTTACGCAGAAGAAGTAAACGTAATGCCTATGCCTAAGGCTGGTGGCTCTATGGCAACTATGGCGTATAACAACTTTAAAAACCCTATCGTAATTGAAGAAATTAAGGCTGACGCCGGTATTGATATAGGCTTTACTTTAATAGGTATGCACCTTAAAAAAGTAGCCGTTCCATTACGCCTTGAAAACAATAAAATAGGTTGCGCTTTAGTGCTTGGCGCACGCACTCGCCCTAAATTTATTGGTGGCTCAAGGGCTATTTATAACGAAAATCTTTTATGATTTTATAGAAAATTTAATAACTTTACAAAAATCTAAATAAAATTTTTATAAAAAATAATTGACACCTAAAAATCGTTGTGTTATATTATTAACATAATATAAATATGAGCAATCATATATAAAGGAGAATTTTATGAAAAAATTAAGCGCTCTTATGGCATTATTATTATGCGTTATAATCGGTGGCGTTTACGCTGCTGGTTGGTATTACACAGAAGGTGGAGATATTACTGATAGACACTCTGTCGTAGATATAACTATTCCTGAACGTGTCGTTCAAGGTGCAGAAGGTGAATTTACTGCAACTTCAAACTTTAAACTTGTAGTTAATCAAGCAAACGACGCTCACGATGCAGAATTACTTTTTGAACCATTAACTGAAGGTGAAGAAATTAAAATTAGATTAACTTTCAAAGCAAACATTAACGCTTCTGAAGACGTTAAAGAAAACGGTGTTCCTGCTAGATACTTCCTTGAAACTTCTACTGCAATGCAATATACTGTTGACGCAGAAGGCAACTACTCTTCAACAGGTACTCCTACAGATATCTTCGTTTTATCACCAGAACACGAAACTCCATTTGCAGCAAACATCTTAAAAGTAAATGCTACTGAAGCAGGCACAAAGTGGACTTACGATTCAGTTAACGATATCTTCTTTGTTGAATTTGGCGAAGCACAAATTAAAGAAATGATTAAGTTAAACACTGTCACTGTTGATGGCGAAAAGGTTCCATTTAGACTTGATATTCCATCAGAACACGAAATGTTTATGAAGTCTTTAGGTGGCGACATTTACGTTTACATTTCTGACGGTATCCACGCTACTGCTGAATAATATAAAAACTACAATTAAAACCAGTCGTTTAATCAAACGGCTGGTTTAAAAATTTTATCGTGCTAAAGAAGGCAACCTATGTCAACCTACTCACTAATTATTAGTTTGGTAGTTTTCTTTTTATTAACAACCGTTTCTATTTTAGTTGTATCTACTATTTATAAGCAAACTTTAAAACTTATAAAATGTGGTGCAGAAGACGATAATTTAATAAAAGAATACCAAAAAGTAAAAACTAAAAAACAAAAGATTTCAAAAGTGTTAGATTTAATTTTAACTCTTGTCTTTTCTATACTCTTGTTTATTAGTTTTGCTTTTTCTATGATATTAGTGTCACTTGAAAAATCTTATTTTGACAATCTTCCAACTTTACAAGTAGTAAAATCAAGTTCAATGGCTACTAAAAACTCTTATAACACTTACCTATTTAGAAACAAAATAGATAACCAAATTCAAGCCTTTGACTTAATTATTACTACTAAAGCACCTAAAGAAGAAGACCTTAAAAAATACGACATCGTCGTTTATGAAATTGACGGTCAACTCGTTATACACCGTATTATTGAGATTGAAGAGCCTAATTCTAAACACCCTAACGAAAGGTGGTTTTTATTAAGGGGTGACGCTAACGGGTATAACGATGAGTTCCCTGTTAAGTACGAACAAATTAAAGGCATATATTCAAATAAACGCATACCTTTTATTGGTAGTTTTATATTGTTTATGCAATCTCCTGCAGGTTGGTTTTGTATTGCGCTTGTTATAGTTGCAATGATATTTACCCCTATTTTGAAAAAAGGCGTAGATAGAGAAACTCAACAACGACTTATTGCACTTAGCGTTGTAGCCAACAACTCAACTGCAATCGTTGCCAATACTGAAAATACTACTGAGCAAACTCTTACTGCTAACGATAGCGAAAGCGAGCCTATTATTCAAGAAACTGTAAGCGAACTTACAACTACGCAAGAAATTTTAAACGAAACCCAATATGAAGAACTTGCTATCACAGAAAATAATGGGTTAAAAATCAATAAAAATAAAACGCCTACTTTCTTAGAAAAATTACAATCTTCTAAACAAGAAGTTAAATTGCGTTATAATTCTATACTCAACTTCTTATTAAAAATTAAAGGCGTGAGAATTATTCTTGGTAAGAAAAGGCAAACCTTTAAAAAAGGTGGCGTTTGTATTGCAACTCTATCTATTCGTGGAAAAACGCTTTGCGTAAACCTTAATTTAAACCCTAACGACTATACGAATACTAAGTACATTTATAAGGACGTATCAAGCGTTGCTATTTATAAAAACTATCCAATGCGTCTTAAACTTACGTCGGACAGGCAAACCCGTTGGGCTATTGAACTTTTAAACGACTTGGCAAATAAATACGGATTAACAATACTTTTAAAACCTGCAACGAACGTTATTTATGAAAAACCGCTTGGTTATGATAACTCTTTTGATTTTAAGAACTCTAAAAAATACAAGACTAGAACTTTTAAACAACGCTTACGCAAAATTAAAAAGGAAAGCGTTTTAAGATTAAAAACGGTAGTAAATTACTTAAAATCTATCAGTGGGGTACGAGAACTAACTGCTAAGCACTCTTTAAGTTATAAACTTAAAAGCAAACATATTGCTAAAATATTTATAAAGGGCAAAACGGTTTGCCTTGCTTTAGCAATTTCGCCAGCAGTTCTAGCAGGCACTAAATACGTATATAAAGATATTTCTTCAATAAAGAAACATAAAAATTATCAAACTCTTGTAAAACTTACTTCTGATAGGCAAGTAAAATGGTCTATTGAAATTATAAATAAAATACTTTCTGGGGGTGCTTATGAAAACTAAACTCCTATTAAAAGTATTTTTGCTGTTAACGCTAATTTCTACCCTATTTATACCTTCAGCATTTGCTACTTGGAATTACGCAGTTGAACAAACCCCTACTATTCATAATGATATTAACACTGCTTTGGTAGAGTTTATCTATAAACCAGAAGAAGTTTTACCAGGCCACGAAGTTGGTTATTTAGGAACAAACCACCAAGAAGTTATTGAAAACGTTGCTAACCTTACTAAATACGGTCTTAACTCTAAAGATAAAAAGTCACTACTTAATTACTTAGAAGATTTAGGTGGCATAGTTTATTCTAATCACCCAGGTATTACTGGTGGTAATTTAAAATTCGTAGGTGACGAGAGTGGCCAACTTATGTGGGCAGTCGTTCAAGATAGCGAAACTCAATGCTCAATATACACTTTCTCTAAAGAAAAAATAAACGGCAGTTATAAAAATCAAACTGTCACCGTTTATAAAACTATTTGTTTATATCAAAACGACAAATGGGAAAACGTACGAGCATATACAGGCGAGTCAATAGTCATACAAACTTTAGGCATTTATACTATAGACGTTAAAGGTTGGTATGCGACTATGGTATAACCTTAAAAACTAAACGATAAAAAAGAACTTGGAAAAGTCCAAGTTCTTTTATTTTTATTAAATTTTAATTTTTTATTAGCGTGTTAGCATTTTTAACATTGTTCGAATTGTTAAAAATGCTAACATTTAACGTTTTTCGTGTTGACACCAATGTTAAACTATGATACACTTTGGTCACAAGGTTGATAACGGCATCATTCACCTTGATTTTGAATCAAAATTTGGAGAAAAAGATGAGAACAACAATTTATTGCAAACCAACAAGTAAAGGAATTCATTCGTTTTATATTGCTATAGAAGAACAAAAATATTTTTTATTTGAACAAAATTATCGTAAAGGTGTTAACGAATTTTTTAGAGATGGCGTCGATATAAATAGAGCCCTTGACTTTTCTAAAGCAAAATTTGATAACGCTTTGATTAAGACAATGCAAAAACTTCCAATTTATATTAAATATATTGAGAAAAATTACGATATAGAAATCTTAAAATCTACAGCAAAAAAGAATTCTTTAAAACGTAATAAAAAATATTGTGCTTAAAAGATTATAATTAAGGAGATAAAAACATGTCAAATAAAACCCCTGCAGAAATGATTGGTGAAAAAATTAAACAATTCAGAATTGAACTTGGCGATACTCAAGAAATATTCGCTGAAAAACTTGGAATAGGAAGACCAACATTGAGCCTAATTGAGCAAGGCAAACAAGAGCCCGACATTCGTGTTCTTGTTAATATTATTAAAGTAACCAAAATTGATATAATGGAACTTTTAGAATTAAATTACAAAACACATTTAGTTTTAGATACAAATATAATAATTAATTGTCCTTACATTCTTAATTCTCTTACTACTTATTGTGATTACGTTTATATTCCAGGAACGGTAGTTAAAGAATTGAATTATCAAAAAGACCATGCTAACGAACAAAAAAGAAAAGTAGCAGGAATGTGTATCAATAAACTTTTAGAATTGAAAAGCGAAAGATTTATGATATGCGAAGAAGAAGGAAGAGTTGGTAACAATGATGATACAATATTTGCTTTCGTAAAACAATTAGCAAAATTAAATATAAACGATATGGTTTATCTTATGACCAATGATGTTGACTTTAAGTTAAAGCCTGTCGGAATGATTACTAATCTTAAAGTTATTACTTCTTCTGAGTTTGATGGGATTTTTAAGCAAAATATCAATTACAATATTGCTAAATCTCAAAAATTTTTTGAATTAGTCATGAAAAACAATCTTGAAAAAGTTGAAAGTTTTGATTTTGAAGGCGTTGACGTTAACTACATTGATACTCGCAGTGGATATACTCCTTTAATTCAAGCTATAAGAGATAGAAATTACGCTATGATAGATTTCCTAATGACTCTTCCGAATTTAAATATAAACAGTGTAGATAATAAGAAATTTGGTTTCCCACCTATTTCACATGCAATACAAATTCATGATATTAAAATTGTTCAAAAACTTTTAGATAACGGCGCTAATGTTAACGAACCTTCTACAAATGAAAAAAACCCATTTAATACTCCATTAATGATTGCTGCATGGGGAGGTCAAAAGGAATGTGTTAAATTGTTGTTGGAAAATGGAGCATGTATTAATCAACAAGATAAAGGAAACGGTTTTACACCTTTAATTAAAGCCGTTTTTAAAGGCGATATAGATATTGTTGAATATCTTCTTGATAATGGTGCAGATAAAATGGTGTCATCATTCGAAAGAAAAACCGCATTAGATTATGCGTATGAGAAAAATCATCAAGAAATTATAAAAATTTTAAAAGGTTAAGTATGATAGATAGAGCCTGTATTTCATTGAATAATACTTGTAACTTAAAATGTAAATATTGTCATTTTCAAGATAAAATGAATACTCCCGAATCAATAAGTTATAAGAATTTAAAAACAATTGTAGATAATATACATTCGTATTGTAAAATAAATAATATTACAAATTTTAAATTAGGTATAGTTGGTTCAGGCGAGCCAATGATTAAAAAGAATTTGATTATTAATATGTTAGAATACATTAGCTCGTGTAATTATAACGAGTTTAATATCTACACTATTACTAATGGCACTCTTTTATTGGAAGAAGATTTGATCGAGTTTTACAAATATAAAGAAATTATTAAACTTTGTTTTTCCTTAGATGGTTACGAAAGTTTGCATAATGTCGGTAGGGCTGCTTTTAGTAAAACGTTTAATACGATAAAACTATATAATAAAATATTTGGTTTTATGCCTTCTATAAATGCTACTGTGAATAAAATTTCATATCAAAATAAAGAAAAATTGATTAAGTTTTTTCAGGATTTAAAAATTGAAAGTGTAGTGTTTTCAAAACTTGTAGGATACACTAAGAGTGATTTGTATATAAACGATGAAGAATTTATAGATTTTTTAAATTTTGCAAAATCAATGGGATATTCATCAAGACAATTTAATTCAATAAAAAAATACGATTGCACAATGTATGGAAACTTATGTGGCGTGGGGCGAACTAATATTTTCTTTACTAATGAAGGAGTTTATCCGTGTGGACGTTTTTATAAAAATGAAAAATATTTTCTCGGTAAAGCCACAGATTCCTTAAATGTTTTTGAAAATAATATGAAGCAAATAACCCCAGTAAAAGATGGTTTATGTTATTATCAACAAAATGTGGAGGGCAATAAATGATATTTGCTATATATGGCGTGTCTAGAAGTGGAAAAGATTACCTTATTCAAAAAATAATAGAATATTTTAATAGCAATGGCATAGAACTTCTTCATGTTAACGGTTCTAAAACTTTGAACGAATTGTCAAATAAAAAATTCAAGAAGCTTTTCAAACAGCTAACTGAAGATGAAAAAAAATATTTAAGAATTGCTTTTATTGAACATATTCAAGAATTAGAAAAAACAAATTCTTATATTGTTGTTGATGGACATTATTCTTTTTATGATGTTAACAATAAATTAATTTCAGTTTTTACCGATTATGACAAAAAATGTTATGATAAATTTTTTTATCTTGATACAAATTCAAAAACTATAAAAGAAAGGTTGGCTAAATCTATTGAAGAAAAAAAGAATACAACTATTTCTGAGAAAGATATAGCTACATGGAAAGATTATGAGATAAAAGAATTAACTAAACATTTATTAGGAGTAAACAAAGAACTCCATATCGTTAAGTTTGACTCAGATATATGCTTGGAATATATTTTTGACGTTGTAACTTCAAATAGGTACGATTCTAATATTATTGCTCAAAACATGTTGAAGTCAATAAATATTACTAGTAATACAGTTATCCTTACGGATTGTGATAAAACGTTATCAAAAGAAGATTCAACTCAAATAGCATTAGATTGTATGGGTAAAAAATCTGATTATTTAAAAGAATTGTTTAATGGTGATAGATATTCTAATTTTCAAATGTTATTAGCTAAGGAATATTACAAAGAAATTGGATTATTCGATAACAGCGCTATTTCGACAATTTGTAAAAACATTACAATAAATCAAACTATTATAGAAGACTTAAGAAGCAAAAGCAATGCTCAAATTTTGGCTATTACTTCAGGTTGTTGTTTAGCATGGAAAAACATTCTACAAAATTACAAATTAAATGCGATAGTTTTAGATGGGAATGGAATTGTTTCTAAATATGTTAAATATTATGTTGCGAAATTGCTGCGTGAAGCAGGTAAACATGTTATAGCTATTGGGGATTCAATGTTGGACTCATTAATGTTGTGTGAGGCTAATATTGGCTACTTGGTTACTAAAGGATATAGAGATAGTATAAGTAATTTTTTAAAAGAAAATAATAAAATTTGCCAGCTTTCGTACTTTGATTATAAATACGCTGGAGTGAAAATCATGAAGAATATTAATAATATAAAAACATTAGATGTAAATGCAGAAATTGAAAAGTTAATTAGAATATGTAAAAGCAATTCAAATATCAATGGTAGACAATTAAGGGTGGCTCATAATGATTTAGGTGGTAAAATAGCTGAATTAATTAAAAATGATTATCCCAAAGAAGAATTCATCGTTGTTGTGATGATGCGCTCAGGACTTTGTTTTGGAATGGGAATTGCCGATACATTAGATTGCCCCATATTGTTCTTTGATAATAAAAATATTGAAGATTTCAATAAGCAAATAAGCGAGAATCCTAAGATTAAGAAATTTAGAATGATAATTTGTGACGGTGTTATAAATACAGGTAAAAGCATAGTTTCTTTAGCGAATAATTACCTACAATATAGACCTATTTTAGCTAGTAATGTTATTTCTAATAAATTTAATAACACAAATTTATTTCCTATTTATGCTACAAGGATATCTTCAAATAGTTATGAGGGAGCGAAACAAACTATTGTGCTTAATGGAAAAGGTCCAGATACATCTGATAGATTATTTAAATTAATTTAGAAATTTTTAAGGTAGATTAAAACTAAAAATATATTTATACTAAAAAAATTATTTTTATCAACATGGTTGGAGGTTTATTAAATGGCTATTGAAGTAAATGTTTCAGGAAAATATGAAGAAGCATACGGTGTAGAAGTTGAGGTTAATTACACTTGCCCACATTGTGGAGAAGTTGTGACGGAAACGATCTGTTTCAGTAAAAGCATAAAAAATTGTATTGCAGATGTCGACAATCACGACTGCCCTGAATGTGGGGAAAGCAACGATTTGGAGGTTGATTTATATTAATTAAATTGAAAATCTTTCTAAAAGTAGGCAGATGTCCAAGAACGTGGACATTTGCCCATTGACTTTTATAGATTCTTATGATATAAAAAAGCAACAATCATTAGCAAGAGAATTTCTTACGGTTAATGCGTGGTAAGTAAAATTTTATAAAAAGATTGTAAAGTGTATCACACTATACTTTCAAATAAAAGTCGTGTGTTTTGGAAAGCAAATATAAAAGGATAGCAAAATTTTTGCTATCCTTTTATTTTGTCTAAAAAATCCCTATTACTGACGCACTAAGTCCAAGTTCTTTTATTTTTATTAAATTTTAATTTTGCCTTTGTTTATTTACTTTAATTGCTAAAATAGAAAGTAATACTATTGGCAACATACCTATTGCAAACGATATAAGGTATGAAACGCTATAACCGGTAAACCCTATAAACGAGTCAATTATTTTACCTGCTACCGGTGGGGCAACTGCCGCCGAAATTGACGCCATTGCGTTTGCCGCCGCTAGGTACGAGCCTACGTTTACCCTAACACGCATTTTAAGACCAAGATAACCCGTTAAAACACCACGGCTACCAGCACTCAACCCAAGATATAAACTCATACACGCAATAGTAAGAATTATATTTTTATTTAAAAAGAATACGAGCGGTAAAAGAGATAAGATTGAAACAACACCCAATATATTACTTATAAAAAATATATTTCCATTTTTTCTTTGACATATATTGATAGCACCTATAGAGCCTATTGCCGATAAAATAGGCACCATTAACGTTATTAAAATAGAATAAGCCTCAGGCATATCAAACACGTCGTGCAACATACTAGGTATCCAGTTTACTATAGAATAGTATACGGTATTTGCCAATAAAATTATTATCATCATAGATACAAAGTAAAATACGGTGTTTGACTTTGTTTTTAATTCTAAAAATGGCTTTTCAGTAAGATTTTCTTCTTTTTTGTCATTTATAACTGGTGGGAATTTTCTTATTTGATTATATACTATAAGGAAATATATTGCCGATATAAAGAATAATACACCCAATATTATAAAAGGAATATTCCAAAGCCCATATCCTACGAATAAAGGCGGTATACCATACGATAATAATCCCCATATCGCCGTGCCTAAAGCCATTATTTTATTAGTATAAGCAAGTAAACAAGAAGGTGCGTATTTACTAAACGACGCCATACACCCCGAATATATACCTGCCTGAAAAATACCGTTTATTGCACAAAGAAAGTATAAAACTTGCATAGACGGCGCTAAGCCTAAAAGTATTGTAATGATTGCAGAAACAGAACCAGTCACGACAAGATACAACCTTAAATTTATTTTACCCATGATAAAAGATAAAATAACTTGGCATACTGCGTATGTTAAAAAATAATAAGTCATTGCAAGGCTTGCTTCGGCTTTAGTCTTTTCAAATACGCCCATAATCGTCACTAATTCTGCAGTATACACGTTTTTACTGCCCATCATTAAAACGTACAATAAAAAGCCTGCCCAAATAAACCTTTTGGCGCATTTTATTCTTTTACTTTCTAATATTGTTGTAGCATTTAAATTATCAACCACAATAAACTCCTTTTAAAATGGTATTATAAAAACCTAAAATATATTATCACAATAAAATAACAAAGTCAAACTTTTATATTAAATTTAACTCACTTAATAAATTTAGTTTAAGCCTTGCCTAATTATCTTTTAGTTAAAATGCATAAAATACACAAATATACATATATGAGTGCATAAAATAAAAAATTATTAAAAAATATTTGAAAATTATTCATAAATTATGTGTAAAACCGTTGACAAAAACAAAATAAAGGTCTACAATTAAACTATCCGCTAAAAAATAAGTTCTAAATAGGAGTTTTATTATGAATAAACAAGATATTAAAAAAGTAGTTTTAGCATATTCTGGTGGTCTTGATACGTCAATCATTATCCCTTGGCTTAAAGAAAATTATAACAACTGTGAAGTTATTGCTGTATCTGGAAACGTGGGCCAAGCCGACGAACTTGACGGCTTAGAAGAAAAGGCGCTTAAGACAGGTGCTTCTAAACTTTATATTGAAGATATTACTGACGAGTTTGTTGACGATTTTATTATCCCAACAGTTAAAGCAGGCGCTAAGTATGAAGAGTACTTACTTGGTACTTCGTTTGCTCGTCCAATAATCGCTAAAAGAATTATTGAAATTGCTAAAAAAGAAGGTGCTGACGCTATTTGCCACGGCTGTACTGGTAAAGGCAACGACCAAGTTCGTTTTGAACTTGCAGTTAAAGCGCTTGCTCCTGAAATTCAAATTATCGCTCCTTGGCGTGAGTGGACTATTAAGAGCCGTGAAGAAGAAATTGACTATGCTGAAAAGCACAACGTTCCACTTAAAATTAACAGGGAAACAAATTATAGTAAAGACAAAAACTTATGGCACTTATCTCACGAAGGCTTAGACCTTGAAGACGCTGGTAATGAGCCACTTTACGAAAAAGAAGGCTTCCTTGAAATGAGCGTTTCTCCGCTTAAAGCACCTGATAAACCAACTTACATTACTTTAGATTTTGAAAAGGGTGTTCCTGTTGCTTTAAACGACGAAAAAATGTCTGCTAAAGAAATAATTTTAAAATTAAACAAATTTGGTGGCGAAAACGGTATCGGTTTATTAGATATAGTTGAAAACCGTTTAGTTGGTATGAAATGCCGTGGCGTATATGAAACTCCAGGTGGTGAAATTTTATACTTTGCTCACAATTACTTAGAAACAATTTGCTTAGATAAAATGACTGCTCATAAAAAACAAGAACTTTCAATCACTTTTGCAGACCTTGTTTATAACGGTCAATGGTTTACTCCACTTAGAGAAGCGCTTTCTGCTTTCGTTGATAAAACACAAGAAAACGTGACTGGTAAAGTTAGACTTAAACTTTACAAAGGCAACATTATAAAAGCAGGCGTTTGGAGCGACTATTCATTATATTCTGAAGAAATTGCAACGTTTGGTGAAGACAACGTATACAACCAAGCAGACGCTACTGGCTTTATTAACTTATTCGGCTTACCTTGCAAAGTTCAAGCAGAAGTTAATGCAAAAATTAAAAA
This sequence comes from Christensenellaceae bacterium, assembly GCA_045648085.1. Taxonomy (GTDB): domain Bacteria; phylum Bacillota; class Clostridia; order Christensenellales; family Borkfalkiaceae; genus HGM11412. The sequence goes on from JAZRNF010000092.1 coordinate 15,247, forward strand.
ATAATATAAATTAAAGGTGTTAGTCTTAACACCTTTAAACAATTTATAAAGGAATTTAGAAGTAATTATGAATTTTAAAGGTAAAGATTTTTTAAAACTACTTGACTATACTAGCGAAGAAATACTTGCGCTTATTGACCTTTCTAAAGAGTTAAAAGAGAAAAAGCAACAAGGTATTCCACATAAATTATGCGATGGCAAAAACATAGCCTTAATTTTTGAAAAAACGAGCACTAGAACAAGGTGTTCGTTTGAAGTTGCTGCATTTGACTTAGGTATGCACACAACTTACCTTGACCCAACAGGCTCTCAAATAGGCAAAAAGGAAAGTATCGCCGACACGGCTAGAGTATTAGCGGGTATCTACGATGGTATAGAATACCGTGGCTTTGGTCAAGAGATTGTTGAAGACCTTGCAAAATATTCTAAAGTTCCCGTTTGGAACGGCTTGACTAACGAATTCCACCCTACTCAAATGCTTGCCGATATGCTTACTATAAAAGAAAAGTTTGGCTACCTTGAAGGGCTTAACTTCGTTTATATGGGAGATGCTAGGTTTAATATGGGTAATTCACTTATGGTTGCCTGCGCTAAACTCGGTCTTAATTTTACGGCTTGCGCCCCTGAAAAATATTTTCCGTCAAGCGATTTAATTGCAACGTGCCAAGAAATTGCGGCTCAAACAGGTGCAACGCTTAAGTTTGAAACTAACCCTGCCGTTGCAGTTAAGAACGCCGACGTTATTTATACTGACGTTTGGGTTTCTATGGGCGAACCTTATGACGTATGGCAAGAGAGAATTAACGAACTTATGCCTTACCAAGTAAACGCTAAAATAATGGAATTAACAGGTAAAAAAGAAACAATATTTATGCACTGCTTACCTGCTTTCCACGACCTTAACACTAAGATAGGTAAAGAAATGGGCGAAAAGTTTAACATAACGGCTATGGAAGTTAGTGACGAAGTTTTTGAAAGCAATCAATCGGTAGTATTTGAAGAAGCCGAAAACAGAATGCACAC
>JAZRNF010000093.1:0-13520 GCA_045648085.1 Christensenellaceae bacterium
TAAGGATTTATTTAATATAACTTTGGCTTTGCCAAAATATCACGCCAACGGCATATCACTTTTAGCCACAAGGCTAAAAATATAACTAATAATATTTAATTTTGTGGATAAGAAAAGCACACTACGTTTCACTTTTAGTGAAGTATAGTGTGCTATACTTTTATTTTGGATAAAAATTCCCTAATAGGAACTCCCTAAATCAACTGTCGTTTTCGTATTTTAACGATTAAAGTTTTGTTTAAGATAGTCTTTATAGCCTTCGGCTACTTTTTCGTAAGCGCTCTTATCTATATTAGTTATATTTGAAGTGTGTGGTGGAACGTACATATTGCCACCCACTTTTTTATCAGAACAAAAAGTGTCGTTACGATATTTTTCCCTTTCTTCTTTATTTCTAAAATTAGGAATTTCATAACAAGCGTTGCCGTTGCAAATAGATTTATACGCCATAAGTCCAGGTAAGAACATATCTAACGCTTCGTAGATATCAATAACGTTTTCGCCTTCAGGGTTGCCTAAAATCTTTTGAACGAAATAATACATTATATAAAAGTCACCGCCACCGTGACCAGACTCTTTACTAGCAAGTTGAGAAGTGTTTATTGGCTTAGGAGTGTATGAAGTTTCGGCATTGTCGCCGTCTAAAGAAATATTTACCCTTTCTACCGTTTTACCCCAGCGGTCAGACTCTATACAACCTTTAGTTCCGTAAGCGGAATACCAAACGCCTTCTGGCTCACGAATAAGACCGCAAGCGTGGAAACTTTTAATTACTGCGCCGTTTTCTAACGTCACTATCTCAAGTCCGCCAGAGCCAAGCCCACCTTTACAACCAACGTCTAACATTCTTTGTGGTATAGGAAGTTCATAGCCCGTCACTTTTACAGGACGTAAACCGCAAGCGTGTATCATAGGGCCTAAAGAGTGAGTACAGTAAAAAGTAGCGTAAGCGTTGTTTCTCCAATGCTCTTCTTCACCACGAGTTATTGCAGGTCAAATAGAGTGGCAGTCGTGCACGTATTCGCCCTCGCCGTATTGAAACTCGCCAAGTTTACCTTCTTTAAAGAGTTTGCGCATTTCCATAGTGATTGGCATATAACAAAAGTTTTCGGCATAAGCGTAAACAAGCCCAGACTTTTCAACTGCTTCAACTAGTTCAACTGCTTCTTTAAGAGTTTGTACTGGCAACACTTCACTTAAAACGTGCTTACCTGCATTTAAACATTTAATTGCGTAAGGAGCGTGTTCGTTAGCATAGTTCGCTAAAACGACAGCGTCCATATCGTGTTTTAAAAACTCATCAAAATCAGAGTAGTAAATAGGGCTTTTGCCGCCTACTAAACGAATTTCGTCTTCACATAATTCTACTGCAATAGAAGAAAAATCGCATATCGCCACTAAATCAATTAAGTCGTATTGAGCGCAAAAGCGAATCATTGAAACGCCACGGCGTGCACCGAAAACACCTATTTTAATTTTTTTCATCTAGTTAAATCTCCTAACTTTTATTATTTAGATTAGTTTTAGTTTAACATTCATTTAAAATTATCGTTATAAAAAAATTGCTTAAATCGTTGTAAAAAATTAATTTATTTAATAAAGGGTTTTATTTGCAGAACGGTACCCGTTTCTTAAACGAAAATCTTTAGGTGAATACCCTGTTCGTGCTTTAAACAGTTTAGAAAAATGCGCACTGTCAAAAAAACCAAGTTGTTCCATTATTGCAGAAATTGTTAAGTTAGACTGTTCAATAAGCATTTTTGCCTTGTCAATTTTGAGTGTCAATACGTATTGAATAGGGGTAAGCCCCGTACGCTCTTTAAATTTTTTGATAAAATACCCTTTGCTTAGCGAAACGCTACTTGCAAGTTCGTCTAGTGAAAACTTTTCTTCATACTTGTTTTTTATAAAGAATATTGCACGGTCAATTTCGTCGCCAACGGTGTTTTCAAGGTAGGCGCAATGTTCGGCATAAAAACTAAGAATAGAGCAAAGTGCGCTAGTTAAAGAAAGTTTATCTGATAAATTATTGCTTTTAGAAAGGTTTAAAACGGTTTGGAATAGAGTTTCTATATATTCGTTTTTGCCTATCTTTATTTTATAAGGAAGTTTATAGTAGTCAAATAAATTTTCTCCGTTTACAGTCCCATCAAAATGTAGCCAATATTTGCTAGCGTGATTAAGACTAGATAAATGAAAATCGTGCTTAGTTCCCGCAGGGATAATCACCATATCACCGCCTTCCGCTATAATTTTTTCCGTTTCAGTTTCAATGACAATTTCGCCGTCAGTCACGTAAAAAAGTTTACTGTTTGGACATATTACGCCTGTATCTTGCCAATAGTTTGTAAGCATTACGTGTTCGCCGTGATGGAAGATTGCGCTTATTGATAAACTGTTTTCATAAAAGGAATTTTTTTGCATAAAAGTTTACTCCTAATATTCATTATATACAAGTAAAAAATTGCTGTCAAATAAATTATTTACACTAAAAAAATAATTTTTAGCAACTAAATTATAACTTTACTACAATAAAAGCAATTATTTACAAAAATTTAAGCAATTTTTTTATAACTAAAACTATTAAATAGTAGTACAATAAAATTAAACTTTTATTTTAATAATTTTAATTGTGCTAAAAGGAGATATAAATGAATAAATTATTAAATTTACCAATAGCAATTTCTATCAAGGCAAACGGCGTATGGAAAGACGGGGAAAACGTTGTTAAAATAGAAAATGATAAAATTATTCTAAAAACTGACCGTGCGTCTTGGGTTAGAGTAGAGTGGGCTACAAACTTTAAAAGCGATGCCATAGTTTTAGGCGATGCTTGGGAAAGAACTTACGGCGATATTCGTTGGAAGCCTATTCAAGAACCGTTTTTTAGCCCTTGGTACGTATGTGTTAAAGAACAGAATTTAGTTAAGTGCTACGGTGTAAAAACTGCGCCAAACGCCTTATGTTCTTGGTCTGCATCAAAAAGCGTTATCTCTTTATTATTAGACGTAAGGTGTGGTTGTTTAGACACTTTGTTTGACGGTAGAGAATTAGTTTTAGCCGAACTTGTATCTTTTGAAGAAGAAAACGATGCCTTTGACGTTTTAAGAAAGTTTTGCGGTATAATGTGTGAAAACCCTGTTCTACCTAATGCTCCTTACTATGGTGGCGACGATTGGTACGCTTATTATAGCAACAACAGTTTTGATAAAATTATTATGCACGCTAAAAAACTTGCCGACTGTTCAAAAGGTCTTAAAAATCGTCCTTTCCAAACTATTGACGCGGGTTGGCAAAAATTACATAATTGGTATTTAAACGACGAGTATATCGGCGGGCCTTATACGGAATGCAACTCTAAGTTTAAAGATATGAAGAAAATGGCACAAGCGATAAAAGACCTTGACGTTCGTCCAGGTATTTGGATTCGCCCGTTAGAGACAATGGAATACGTGCCTGACGACGCTATTTTACGTAGAGTTAAACAAATAAAATACATAGACCCTACTCACCCTTTCACAATAGAGAAATGCGATGCGGATATTCGCCGTTTTAGTGATTGGGGCTATGAACTTATAAAGCACGACTTTGCTACGGTAGATATCTTTGGTCACTACGGACCTAATATGACAGAGTCTGTAGTAGAAGGCGATTGGGCTTTCTATGATAGAACTAGAACTACTGCCGAAATAAATTTAGAGTATTACAAGCAAACTGCAAAAAGTGCAGGGGGTATGCTTATAAACGCTTGTAATACCTTTAGCCATTTAAGTGCGGGTATATTCCCTATATTTAGAATTGGCGACGACGTAAGTGGTAGCGATTATAAAAGAACAGTTGAAATGGGTGTAAACGCTTTAGCGTTTAGGGGTGCTCAACACAATAAGTTCTACGCCGTTGACCCAGACGTTGTTCCGTTTACGAAAACTCTTCCATTAGAAAAATCGTTAGAGTGGATGGAACTTCTTAAAAGTGCAGGTACGTCGCTTATCGTTTCTATTGAAGACGAGTGTTATAATGAAAAGGTTAAAGACGTTATAACCGAAGCTTTTAACAACGTTAGCAAAGGCTATGAAGTGGCAAGACCTTTAGATTGGATAGAGAATAATAAACCTGAAAAGTGGAAGACTTTTGAGGGAGAAAAGACTATTAAGTGGAACTATTAAAACTTGGCTAAATTACAAATTTTTATAACTAAAAACTAAGGAGTTTTTATGAAAAAATATACATTAAACGGTATTTGGAATATGGTTGGCAACGGATATGACGTAAAAGGTAATATCCCAGGCTCGGTATATTCTTTTTTACACGTAGATAATAATATTTTGCCTGACCCATACTATCGTGATAACGAATTTATTTATCTTGAAGTAGCCAAGCACGAATATTCTTTTATTAAAGAGTTTGATTATGCAGTAAGTGGCAATCCCATTTATTTAAATTGCGATGGGTTAGATACTATCTGCTCTATATACTTAAACGATAAGTTGGTTGCCAAAACTGACAATATGCACCTTAAATACTCTTTTGACGTTGCCGATAAATTAGTAAACGGAAAGAACGTTATAAAAATTGATTGTCAACCTGTTGACCCATACATAAAATCTAAACACCAAGAAAGTGACCTTTTTGGCGCAAACGATTGTATGAAGGGTTATCCACACCTTAGAAAAGCACACTGTATGATGGGTTGGGACTGGGGTGCTAGACTTCCTGACGCAGGTATTTGGCGTGATATTTATTTAGTTGAAAAAGACAGTTTTGAAATTTTAAGTTATGAAATACTTCAATCTCATAAAGACGGAAAAGTTTTTATTACGCCAAAAGTTAAGAGCGACGGCGGTGAGATTATAGTTAATATAATAAGTCCTAGTGGCGAAGAAAAAACGCTTTTAGCAAACGCTGAAAACGAAATTGAAAACCCTAAATTGTGGTGGCCAAACGGACTTGGGGAACAAAATTTATACAAAGTTATTGTCACTTTATTACAAGAAGGCAAAGAAGTTGATAAAAAGGAATTAAAAATCGGGTTAAGAGAGTTAAAACTCATAAGAGAAAACGATAATAACGGTCAATCTTTTTATCACGAAATAAACGGCGTAAAAATGTTTGCTATGGGTGCAGACTATATCCCTGAAGATAATATTTTTTCGCGCATAACCTTAGAGCGCACTTATAAACTATTAAGCGATTGTAAAAATTCTAACTTTAACACTATAAGAGTGTGGGGCGGCGGTTATTACCCTGACGACTATTTCTTTGATATTTGTGACGAACTAGGTATCGTAGTATTTTTTGACCTTATGTTCGCCTGTGCCGTTTACGAGCCTGACGAGAAAATGTCAAAGAGCATTGAACTAGAAGTTAAACAAAACGTATCAAGAATAAAACACCACGCTTGTTTAGGCGTTATTTGCGGAAACAACGAAATAGAGTGGCATTTAGAAGAATATATTGACCTTTCTACTAGAAAAGATAAAGAGCATTTAAAAAACGTATACCTTAAACTTTTTGAAAAGGATTTACCGTCATACGTAAATGAAGTTGCTCCTTATATCCCTTATATTTACTCATCACCAACGTCACTAGGCAGTTTTAAAAATCCTAACGACTACACTATTGGCGATTCGCATTATTGGGATTTTGAAAATTATAAAAAATGTAATAATCAAGTATTTAGGTATATTAGTGAGTTTGGTTTTTGTTCTTTTGCCAATATAAAAACTATAAATAGTTTTACTGATAAGAGCGATAGAAATCCTTATAGTAAAATTATGGAAATGCACCAACGTAATAGTGGTGGAACTCAAAGCATTGCAAAGGGTATACAAGAAAATTTCCTTTATCCTACAAGTCTTGAAAGTTTTGTGTACGCTAGCCAAATATTACAAGCGGAAATGGTAAAAACTCCAGTTGAACACCTAAGGCAAAACCGCGGTGTTAGTATGGGCTCGTTATATTGGCAGGTTAACGATATTTGTCCTACAAACTCATTTGCTAGTATTGATTATTACGGTAGATATAAGGCTTTACAATACTTTGCAAAAAGATTTTATTCGCCTATTTTGATTAGCGTTAAAAAATTAGGCTATGATTTGTCAAGACCTTTTATCAATGCGGAAAAAGGTACGTATAGCGAGAAAAAGAACGCTAAAATATTTATAACTAACGACACTCTTAGCGACGTTAAAGGCATAGTAAAATGGGAACTTTGTGATAACAAGAGTAACGTTTTACAAAGTGGCGAAAAAGAATTAACGGTAAAATCTCTTTCAGTTAGCAGTTTAGAAGAGTTAGATTTTACAGCGTATAACGAAGAGAGTGTTCACTTAACTTATTACTTTATAGTAGGTGGCGAAATTGTTTCATATGGTAGCGAATTGTTTACAAACTACAAGTACTATAATTTTGTAAATCCTAAATTGTCTTATAAAATTAAGGGAGACGAAATTATTATCAAAAGTAAGGCGTATGCTAAAAGCATTGAAATTGACGCAGTAGACGGCGACGTGGTACTAAGCGACAATTACTTTGATATGGAAAAGGGCGAAACTAAAGTGGTTATTTTAAGTGGTAAGGCTAAGAAATTTACTTTACGCTCTATCTACGATATTAGATAAAAGGGGAATTTATGATACTTTCAATTGGTGAAATACTTGCCGATATGGTGGGGAGCACTGAAAACGATTGCTTAACTTTTAAAAGTTTTTGTGGCGGAGCGCCCTTTAACGTTGCTGTAAACGCTAAGACGGCAGGGGCTAAGGTAGGGTTTATTGGAAAAGTTGGTAAAGACGTAATAGGCAGGTTTGTTATAGAAGAAGCAAAAAAGGCAAACTTAGATTATCTTGATATTCAATTAGACGGTAATAGGAATACGACCATTGCTTTCGTTTCTTTAAAAGACGGGGAAAGAGATTTTAATTTTAACCGCCACGACACTGCCGACTATAACATAGATATTAAAGGCGTTGATTTTAGTAAATATCAGGACCTTAAAATTATTCATTTAGGTTCGCTAATGCTCTCTGAAAAAAGCGGTAAAAAGTTTGCTAAAAAAATTGCAAAAAAAGCAAAAGAACTTGGCGTGTTATTATCTTTTGATATGAATTTTAGAATGGATACGTATAAAAATTTTGAAGACGCTAAAAAGGCGTATAAACCGTACGTAGAAAAAGCGAATATTATAAAATTTTCTGACGATGAATTAAAATTGTACACGGGCATAGAAAACGCTAAAAGCGCAATAGAAAGCATTTATCAAAAAGACCAATTATTTTTACTAACTTTAGGTAGTCAAGGCAGTATGTATTACTATAACGGTCAAAGTGCGATAGTACCTACTAAAAAGGTAAAACCTGTTGATACGACTGGTGCGGGCGACGCTTTCTTTGGAACGTTTTTAGCAAACGTTGAAAACGTAGAGTGGAATAAAGAAAATATTGAAAATGCACTTGTAAAAGCAAACGAAGCGGGTGCTAAAACCACTCAGTTTTTAGGGGCGATTAAATTATAATTTTATAAAATAAAGCATTTGTTTTATTGTAAACTCACTAAAGCAAGTGCTTTTTTTATGTGTAAAATCTATAAACTTTTATAAAATAATAAAATTTTTGTCATTGACGGCACTTTTTTAATATGTTATAATCAAATTATAAAAAAGTTTTACATAATAGATATTACTGTAAGGGGGGCTATATATGGGTATAAATTGTAAAAAAATTAAACATTATGCAAAAAATTTACTAAAAAGTTGCGACCATATTGAAAACTTTGTAATTGCGTTCATTTTTACTTTATTCGTCTACGTGGTTGATAAGTTCAATCTTATAAAGTCCTTAGACAGCGTGAATAAAATATTTAACGGAGTTATAACTTCTTCATTATCCATTGGTATAATACTTTTAATAACGGTTGCAATATACGGTGTAAAGGGTAAAAATTTAACTTTGACTGATAGTTTTATAGAAATTGGTCTATTTGGGTTTTTATTCTCAATATTTTACGTAATAATTGGTGAAAGTGGTTATTTAGGGCTTAAAATAGCAGTAATTATATTACTTTTAGCGCTTGTTTTTGTACTTTTTATTATAAGGTCAAACAACTTTGTAGAAATTAAAGATAATTCTAGCGAAAAGAACGTTAATAACTCTAACGTGTCAGTATACTTTAAAACTTTTATAAAAAGGCATTGGGTGACAGTTTTAGTCGCGGGTATAGTAGGTATTCTTTCAACTGTGTGGTTAGAAGAAGCAAATATTTATCTAAAAATACACTTTAACAAAAATGCTTTAGAATTTTTAATTTTAACTGTTGCGCTTTTAGCGTTAGGACTTATAGTATTAGTCAAAGATAGGGTTATAATAAAAAAATGCAACCTAGTAGATGCAACGGCGTTTATTTTATTGTTTGCCGACTTAACGTTATTCGTTGAAGCGATAACAGCGCACGTTAACTCACAAAAATTGGCGTTTAATATTGCGGTAATAGGTTTAATAGTCGTTCTTTGGATATTTGGTTTACTTAGTTATAACACTCATTTTGATAGTGATAAAAAGGTTAAAGATTATTCTACGGTAAAACCGTCTTTTTATAAATATTTTAGAAGAGTTTTTGATAATCATAACTTAGGCGTTGTTTTTGCCGTATGCTCTTTTGCAATCGCAGGTATATCGTTTTTAGAGTCAACTAACATTATCGCAACGTTTATGAGTACCGTAGAAATAGAAGACTATGTATTTATAGCGTTGATACTTGGCATAGTTGGGTTATTCTTCTTTATAATTTCGTACGAATTACCGTCTAAAAAAGTAGTTTTAATTGATACGTTATTATTATCATTGTTTATCATTTCGGCAATTTGTTTTATCGTAACGGCTGTTGCTTTAAACACTATAAAGGACTTAAAAGTTTTATTGTTCTTTGCTCCGTTAGTAGTTTGCTCTTGCTTTATAACCGTAAGAATTTTTATGGTAAAAGAGTTTGATATTGAAGAAAATGACGTACAAACACCTTTTAATGAGACCGTGGCAACTGAAGACGCTATCGGGGAAATAAAGAGCGTAGGCGTTAGAAAGAGTTATGAACTTCATTTAAGAACTTTAGGTGCCGAACTTAAAACGGCATATAGCACGATAAGAAATGCCCTTGAAACTTATAAAATTAAAAGTAGAATAACAAAATCTTGCGAAAACTTTAGTAGAACGGGATTAACCCAGTCTAAAGTAAAAGACGGAAAGAATATCCGCTTGCAAGTAAAACTTAAAATAACTAGCAAATTTATAAAGGCGTTTATTAATTTAGACCCTGAAAAACTAATAAGTTTAGGTTATAAGGTTAAAGACGTTTCAACAAAATATCAAGACCAACCAACGTATATAAAAATTCGTTCAAAGCGTTCAGTTAAAGTTGCGCTTGAACTTATTGATATGCTTGCCGTTCAAGAAGGTTTTGTTAAAGAAAACAAAGACCGTGGCGTGACGGTAGAAGACGCTATTAGAAAACTTAAAGACAAGCACGTCAACGTTGATTACGTAAGCGAGTATAACGATAACGGTCTTACTTATATGCAAAAAATAGGCTATGAACACGTAGTTCAAAAATATTACGATGCTAACGAAAAAGTAGTGTACCTTAAAGACGTTAAAACTTTACACAAAGACTTTAAAGAAAAATTAGTTATATCAAAACTCATTAAAGACCCGCACAGATACGTTTATGACGAAGTGACTTTAGAAGACCTTGAAAAAGCGTTTGAAGATGGTGCTATTATAAACTTAGAGAGTATGAGAACTTTAGGCTTAGTTAAAAGAAACGCCAATTTCGTAACGGTTAAGGCAAGTGAAAAATTGTCTAAAAAATTTACTGTAGAGTCTAACGTTATAGAGCCCAACGCCGTAGCAATGATATTTATTGCAGGCGGAACTGCTACTAGAATAGTAGGCGAGTAATAAAATAAAAAACTTTAAAAAGCACTTGCAATAGCGAGTGCTTTTTATATAGCGCATATATAATACGCTACTTTTGGTTTTAATTAAACTAAGGCTATATTATAATTTAAAATCAATCGGTAATTAAAAGTAAATATTTTTAAATTAAAAATTTCATAGAAAAGTGTTATATTATTATTATTTAAAAAATACAATATTTTTATACTGAAATTGTGAGGGTAAAAATGAAAAAAATAATTGGCGTTGCACCGGCGACGCTTACTCTTAAAGAAAATAACAGTTGTTTACAAGACGCTTATAAACTTGGCAATAATTATATAAAAAGGGTATTAGAAGCGGGTTGTGTTCCAGTTGGTCTTGCCCCTAGCGATAATTGGCTTACCGATGAGCAACTTGATATGTGTGGCGGTTTTATCGTCCAAGGCGGTGTAGAGATTTGTCCATACCATATTCAAATAATACACCACGCTGTGACAAAAGGTAAAAAATATCTTGGTATTTGCCTTGGCTCGCAACTAATTTACGTTTATTTTGCTCTTAAAAAATGGGTAGAAGACACTGGCTATGACGGCGATATTGTTAAGGCAATTTGCAACTGTCTTGATACCAATAGCGTTCAACTTTTTGTAAAAGCACCTAAGGGGCACAAGTCAGAGTTTCCAAGCCGTGGTAATGAAGACGAGGCTAAGCACGACGTCAATATCGTACCAAACACGCTTTTACACCGTGTAGTAGGTAGTGATACTATGCGAATTAGCACTTTCCATAATTTTGCAACACCTGAAAATCAAAGTCTTTTAACAGTAAACGCTTGGTCTTGTATGGGCGGCAAAGTAGTTGAAGGAACGGAATATAGCGATTATATTTTAGGCGTTCAAGGTCACCCAGAAATAGATAATAAGTTGCCAAAAATATTTGAGTTTTTAGCAAAAGATAGATAAAAAACAAAAAACACGTTTCAACGTGTTTTTTTTAAACTTTTAAGTATTGTTTTTTTCTAAAGTAAGATTGTTTTATAACTTTTTTCTATAATTTTTAGGGGCAATTCCAAAGTGTTTTTTAAATATTAAACTAAAATAGTTTGCCGATAAAAACCCACAAAGTTCCGCAATTTCTTCCATAGTTTTATTTGTTGTGCTAAGGTACATTTTAGCCTTGTTTAGTTTTACGTAAACAATATAATGACCAACTGAACAGTTCATAGCCTGTTTAAAACGTTTACATAAAGTGTTTTTAGATATATAAAACTTTTCACTAAGTAAGTCTAAGGTTATATTTTTCTTATAATTCTCATTTATATAGTTAACTATTTTTAAAATAGTCGTATTAGTATATGACGGGGTTGGCGTAGAACTAACGTTAAGTAATGGCGTAAGGTTTTGTGTAGAAAGATAAGCAATAGTCGTTTTTGCTAGCGATACTAAAAAGTTAGTTCTAGTTTTAGGCTCACTAATATTAGTTAGCGCACCTTCGTTTAGTATAGACATTATAAAATCCATTTGTTTTTGAGTTAATGTATATGCTATATTTTGGGTTAATTTATCTAAAAAAGAAAGTTCATTTTCATTAAAAATTTCTTTAGAAAAATAAAGGTTAATTCTAGCGTATGCCGAGCCTTCCGTCTTATGTATATAATAAGGGGGTATAATACATAAAGAACTTTTATCTAGTTTAAAAAGTTTGTTTTCAACGTACACTTCTCTTGAGCCTGATAATAGTAGATACAACTCATAAAAATCGTGTGATTGAAAGGAAGACATATTGTAGTTGTTTAATTGCTCTCTTTTTTCAATTTCAACATAACTCATAATTAGTAAAAGTATAACATTTTTAAAATAGTGCGTCAATTAAATTTTTACACAAAACCTTGTATGATTTATGTAATTTTTAATTTTTAGATATAAAAACCTATTGTTTTTTATAACCTAGCGATATAAAATATAGGTACAACGTTAAATTTTATAAAAGGAGAATTATGAAAAGATTAGCAATCGTAGGCGCAGGTCAACGTGGATATTATATGTTTGCCGAGCGACTTTATAAAAACTATTCAGACAAGGTTGAACTTGTAGGTGTTTGTGACCCTAACATTAAAAGGTGTGAGTATTTTAAAAATACCTTAAACCCAAATATGAAAATTTATACTGACTTTGACTTGATGATGGACGAATTAAAGCCTGATTCAGTTCTTGTCACAACGGTGGACTCATATCACCACGAGTATATTATTCGTGCACTTAAAAAAGGTGCAGACGTGTATAGTGAAAAGCCTATTACTATGGACGAAGAAAAATGTTTAGCAATTCGCAAGGCTGAAAAAGAAACTGGCAAAATGGTAAGGGTGACTTTCAACTGTCGTTTTATGCCTTACTTTGTTAAGTTAAAAGAACTTATATCTTCAGGCGTTATTGGTAAGCCACTTGCAATACACTACGAATATCTTTTAAACACAGTTCACGGCGGTGACTACTTTAAGCGTTGGCATCGTTTCTTAGACAACTGTGGGGGTATGATGGTACATAAGGCTACTCACCACTTTGATATTGTTAACTGGATTTTAGAAGACGACCCTGAAAGCGTAAGCGCACAAGGAGCAAGGCTTTACTTTGGTAATGATAATCGTAAGCACGGTGAAAGGTGTACAACTTGTGAGTATGCTTCAACTTGTGAAAGTTATCAAGACCTTTTAGTTGAACCGGGTTTAAAAGAGTTATACTTTGATGCAGAGAGTGAAGACGGATATCAAAGAGACCACTGTTCGTTCAAGCCTGATACGGATATTTACGACAGTATGTCAGTTGCCGTTAAGTATAAAAAGGGTGCAATTTTAACGTATTCGTTAAACCTTTTCTCAACTGACGAAGGTTATACTCTTAACGTAATAGGCGAAAAGGGTAGAATTGAAACGTCAACTTTCTTTGAAGGCGACGATTATAAAATTATAGTACGTTATCGTGACGGCAAAGTAGACGAAATTACTTTCCCTAAAGCAAGCGGTACTCATAGCGGTGGAGACGATAGAATGCTTTCAATGTTGTTTGGCGACGTAAAAGACGACCCACTTGGTCAATGCTCTAATAGTTATGACGGTATTAAATCTGCAATGATAGGTATTGCTGCTGTCGAAAGCATAAAGGAAGGAAAGAGGATAGAGTTAACGGAATTCCTCAAAAGTGTAAAATAATGAAAATGGTAATTAACAACGTAAACGTAGTAACTGCTGATAAAATAATTTACGGTGGGGCCGTGGAGGTTGAGGGGCAGGCTATCAGTAAGGTTTCTGACGTCGCGCTAAGTGGTGAAAAAGTAATCGACGGTGAAGGCAAATATCTTATCCCTGGCTTTATTGATATGCATTGTCACGGAGCAAAGGGGTTGGATTTTACTGATTGCTCTAAAGAAGAGATGAAAGTTTTAGAAGACTTTTATCTTTCAAATGGAACAACCACGTTGGTCGCGACAACGCTTACTGCAAAGTGGGAAATCTTAAAAGACAGTTTAAAAACCTTTTCCGAATATCTTAAAGAAAACCCAAACGGTGTTTTAGTGGGTATTCATATGGAAGGTCCGTGG
>JAZRNF010000094.1:0-11991 GCA_045648085.1 Christensenellaceae bacterium
ATTGGAAACGCCTTAATTATTTTTTAATTATTTATTTAAAATTTCTAAAGCCTTATTTGCAACGTTTTCAGCAGTGAAGCCGTAGTGTTTAAATAATTCTTTAGCAGGGCCTGATTCGCCAAACTCATCAATACCGATAACGGCACCGTCTAAGCCAGCGTATTTATACCAACTGTATTTAGAGCCTGCTTCAACACATACTCTAGCGCGAACGTTTGAAGGAATAACGCTTTCTTTATATGCTTTGCTTTGGCTTTCATAGAGTTCAATACATGGCATAGAAACAACTCTTGCATCAACGCCTTGTTCAAGTAATATTTCCCTTGCTTTAACTGCACATTCAACTTCAGAACCTGAAGCGATAAGGATACAGTCAGGAGTTTTCTTAGTGCTATCAACTAATACGTAGCCACCCTTTAAAGCACCGTCTCTATCCGAACTGATTTCAGGAAGAGTTTGTCTAGAAAGAACTAAACAAGTAGGGCCTTTTTTAGAAAGGGCAACTTCCCAACCGGCAGCAGTTTCTAAGCCGCAAGCAGGTCTATAAACTTTCATATTAGGAAGTGAACGCATTGCGATAAGTTGTTCAACAGGTTGATGTGTAGGACCGTCTTCACCAACGCCGATAGAGTCGTGAGTTAATACGTAAACTACGTTTAAGTTCATAAGTGCTGATAAACGCATTGCGTTTTTCATATAGTCAGAGAATACGAAGAAAGTAGAACAGAATGGAATTACGCCACCGTGAACTGCCATACCATTACACATAGCAGCCATAGCGTGTTCACGAATACCAAAGTAAACGTTTCTACCTGCTCTATTTTCAGGACCGTATTTGTCGCCGCCTTTAATAAACGTTTTACAAGATGGGTTAAGGTCGGCAGAGCCACCGAATAATTGTGGAACTTGTTTAGCAAGTTTGTTAAGTGCTACGCCACCGTGATTACGTGTTGCGTCAGCCTTTTCAATTTTGTATAATTCTTCAACGTCAATAGTAGGGAGTTTACCGCTAGTAGCGTCCATAAACTCTTTAGCAAGTTCAGGGTATTGAACTTTATATTCGTTGAATAATTTCTTCCACGCTCTTTCTGCACGTGCACCCTTTCTACCTGCTTTTTTAGTATGAGCATATACTTCTTCAGGAACTGTAAATGGTGGGTAATCAAATTCTAAATTCTTCTTTAAAATTTGGATATTAGCGTCGCCTAAAGGAGCGCCGTGAGTTTCAGCCGAGCCTTGGTTTGGAGCACCGTGACCGATAGTAGTGTGGCAAATAATAAGAGTAGGCTTTTCAGTTTGTTTTTTAGCCTTGTTAATTGCCTTTGTAATAGCCTTAACGTCAGTACCGTCTTTAACGTCAATAACAAGCCAACCTTGAGCGGTATGGCGTTTAGCAACGTCTTCAGTAAAGGCAAGGTCAGTATTACCTTCAATAGTAATTCTATTTGAATCGTATAATACAATAAGTTTATTAAGTTTAAGAGTACCTGCTAAAGAAGCCGCTTCGTATTCAATACCTTCCATCATACAACCGTCGCCACAAAGAGCGTAAGTGTAGTGGTCTACGATATTAAAGCCTTCTTTATTATATTTAGCAGCAAGGTGTGATTCTGCAATAGCCATACCAACTGCGTTTGCGATACCTTGACCTAAAGGACCAGTTGAAATTTCAACGCCGTCAGTCACGTTGTATTCTGGGTGACCAGGTGTCTTAGAACCAAATTGTCTAAAGTTTTTAATGTCTTCAATAGAAAGTTTAAAGCCGTATAAGTGAAGAAGAGAATAGTTTAACATTGAGCCGTGACCAGCAGAAAGAATAAATCTATCTCTGTTTACAAATTTGCTGTTAGACGGATTAAACGTCAAAGCATTTTGCCATAAACTATACGCGATAGGTGCAGCGCCTAATGCAATACCTGGGTGACCAGAGTTTGATTTTTGAATTGCTTCAGCAGAAAGCACACGGATAGTGTTTATCGTAAGATTAGAAATTTCCATAGATAATAAACTCCTTAAAAATTTAATATATTTTATATATATTATCATTTTAGCACATATTAAAAAGAAAATAAAGCATAAAACTATAAAAACAAGTAAAATTTTACAACTTTTTTAGATTTATAAGCAAATAAAACTTTAAATTTACGTAGTTAATATAATCTAATTTAAATCGCTTTACTTTTTTTAATATTATAAGTATAATATTTAATAATAAATTAAAAAGGGGAGTATGCCCTTAACTAAGCGGTATTCTCCATAGGTGATTTTTGTGGCTAACGAAAAACAATTTGTTAAAGACGTTGCAGATATGGAAGTTGATTTTCCACAATGGTATACAGACGTTATACTTAAAACTGAACTTGTTGACTATGGTCCTGTAAAAGGCACTATGGTTATACGACCATATGGTTACGCTATTTGGGAAAATATACAACACGAACTTAACAAACGCTTTAAAAAAGCGGGTGCTAAGAACGCATATTTCCCATTACTTATTCCAGAAAGTTATCTTAAAAAGGAAGCGGAGCACGTTGAGGGCTTTGCTCCTGAAGTTGCAGTTGTCACACACGCAGGCGGCTCAAAACTTCAAGAGCCACTTATTATCCGTCCTACAAGTGAAACAATCATTTGCGATATGTTTGCTAAATGGATGAAAAGTTATAGAGATTTGCCTATTATTATCAACCAATGGGCAAACGTTATGCGTTGGGAAAAAACTACTAGACCATTTTTAAGAACAAGTGAGTTCTTATGGCAAGAAGGTCATACCGTTCACGCTACTCACGAAGAAGCCGAAGCGGAAACTCAACTTATGCTCAGCGTTTATAAAGAGTTTGCTGAAAACTGTTTAGCAATCCCTGTTTTAACAGGTAAAAAGACTGAAAAAGAAAAATTTGCAGGTGCAGTTGCAACTTATGGTATGGAAGCAATGATGCTTGACGGTAAGAGTTTACAAGCAGGTACTTCACACTACTTAGGGCAAAACTTTGCAAAGTCGTTTAATATGCGTTTCTTAGATAAAGACGGAGAACTTAAGTACGGTTATTCTTCTTCTTGGGGCGTGTCAACAAGGCTTATAGGTGCGTTAATTATGGCGCACGGCGACCAAAGGGGCTTAGTAATTCCACCTGTCGTTGCTCCTATTCAAGTAGTTATTATCCCTGTTGCTATGCATAAAGAAGGCGTACTTGAAAAGGCAAACGAATTAAAAGAAATGTTTGAAAATGCCGATATCAGAGTAGAACTTGACAGTCGTGACGCTAGTCCAGGTTGGAAGTTTAACGAGTGGGAAATGAAAGGCGTTCCAATTAGAATTGAAGTAGGTCCAAGGGATATTGAAAATAACAAAATGGTTATTATGAGACGTGATACCTTAGTTAAGTGTGACGCTACGTTAGGCGACGTAGAGTTTGTTAAACAAATGCTTGATACCGTTCAAAAAGAAATGCTTGAAAAGTCAAGAAAAATGAGAGACTCTAGGATTAAAGAAGCAAGCGACTTAGACGGCATTTTAAATGCAGTTGACGCTAAGTGTTTCGTTAAAGCGCCTTGGTGTTCTTGCCGTGAGTGCGAAGACAAGATTAAAGAAAAAACTCAAGCAACTTCTCGTATAATATTTAGCGAAGCGGGCGATAATCAAACTTGTGCAGTTTGTGGTAAAAAGGCAGATAAAGTTGTCGTTTACGCTAGAGCATATTAAAAGTTATAAATGAAATTTAGAAAAAGTAAAACCTTAAAAACCGAATATTATAATCCTAACAATTTTAACAGTGTAAACGCGTTATTGGCATACGTTATTATGCTAATAACCTTTGCATTGTTTAGTTTCGGTTTACCTTACCTTGTTAAAATTGTAAGGCTAACAACCTTTGTTAAAGACTATTTTTTACTTCAAATTATACTGGCGTTTATTTCTCAAGGTTTAATATTTTTAGTTGCGCTAATATTTTTTAAGATAAAAAAGGTCGCTCCGTTTAAAGGCAACGGCTATCATTTTAACGTAAATTCGGTAGACCTACTTATGTCGGTTATGCTAATTTTTGGGGTAGGGCTTTGCTTCACGTCTTTGCATTATGAGTTTTTTGATAATATGACGGGTATATTTGGTGACCTTGGTTTTGATATTGACAGTTCTATTATTGAAAAAAGCAGTCCAATATTTATACTTGCATATGCTTTTATAATAACTCCCGTACTCCCTGCGATATGTGAAGAACTTTTATTCCGTGGCGTTGTAATGCGTGGTTTAGAAGAAAAGGGGCTTGTGTTTTCAGTAATATTTTCGTCACTACTTTTTGCTTTAATGCACGGTAGCGTTGGTATGATAATACTACAATTTTTACTAGGCTTAGCAATGTCAACCGTAGTAGTTATAACTAAAAACCATTTATACGGCTGTATAATGCATTTTGCAACTAACTTTTTTATAGGAGTATTTTCTAGTCTTCCTGAAATTGTAGGCGAAAGCGTACCGGCGTTTAGGTATATAGCAAGTGCGTTTATTACAATTTTTGGAATAACTTTTTTACTTGTCGGCGTATACTATTTTATAAAAAAGGCTTTAGCAAAATATAAAAATCAATTACTCAACGTAAAGCCTAAGCATACGTACGTTGAAAGTGGTAATGAGTCTTTGGTAAAAGACGGCGATAGCGTATATACTAAATATTACGACGAACTTTCAATAGAAACGCTAGGCACGAATTTACAGTTTTTTTATAAAAAAGGTTTTACAAAATTTAACAAAAAAGGAAAAGATAAACTATTTATCGCACTTGTACCGTTATCGGTAATAGTGGCAATAGTTAGTTTATTTATATAGGAGAAAAATGGATTTATCTAATTACGATTTTACTAGTTTAATAACGACTGAAACTACGCCTACCGATATAGTTATCAGTTTTATTATTAGCACTATAATTACTCTACTTACTTTTAGTTTAAAAGCAGTAGCGATACAAACTATGGCTAAAAAAAGGGGATATGATAAACTTTATTTAGCGTGGATACCGTTTTTAAACTTTATTTTACTAGGTAAACTTGTTGGCGAAACGGTGCTTTGGGGCTTTAAAGTTAAAAACTTAGGTCTTCTAGTATGTGTGTTATATGCAGTGACCTTTACCATGGTAGCCTTTTTAAATTTAGGTTATTACGTTAATAGGTTTGAAATAGTGTTTAATTTTAAAGTTCAGTTCAAGTCTGATTTTGTTAAAAATTGGATGAGTGGTGCAGGCACGCTATTTTCAATAGTAAACATTTTGCACACGGTAATTAGTTTAGTAGAAATATTCACAAAAGCGTCTTTAATTTACTGTATATTTAGGCAATATTGTCCTGAAAGGGCGTTTATTTATATGATAGTATCAGTTTTAGTTGATGCGTTATTCGGCCCAATTTTATTTATTATAAGAAATAGAAACAAGATAAATTATATCTATATTAGACCACAAGCATACAACAATCCATACGGCAACCCATATAATAACCCATATGGCAACCCATACAATACGCCGTACAATAATAGCGGGTATGGTCAAAACAACAACGCTCAAAATGCTGAGAGTATTGACGAAGACCCGTTTCCAGAGTTTTCAAACAAAACGTCTGGCATAGAAAAAGCGCCTGACACTACAAACCAAAGCGACGACCTTTTTGATTAGGAGTTTTATGGAAAATATAATTTCGGCAATATCAACGGCAAGCGGTGTCGGTGGCGTTGCTATAATAAGGCTTAGTGGCGATGGGGTTTTAGACCTTTTAGAAAAAATGTTTAAACCTTTATCAAAGTCTACTAAGGTTAAAGATTTTGAACCATACAAGTTATACGTAGGTGAAATTGACGCTGGCAATTTTACCGACTTTGGTATGGCGGTATTTTTCAAAGGTCCCAAAAGTTATACCGGCGAAGATATGGTAGAAATTCATTGTCACGGTGGGTTAGCAATCTCTAGGGGTGTGTTAAAGCAAACGTTTACTCTTGGTGCAGAGCCTGCAACTAGGGGTGAGTTTACAAAGCGTGCTTTCGTTAACGGAAAACTCTCACTAGACAGTTGCGAAGGTCTTATAGATATGATAAATAGCGAAAGCGTTGCAGGGGTAAAGGTTGGTTATAACTTATATCGCGAGAAACTCTTTCAAAAAATTGACAGTTTGCAAGACGGCTTAACTTATTCTCTTGCAAGCATAAACGCCGATATAGACTATCCTGAAGAAGACTTAGAAGAAATAGCGTTAGATAACGTTTCAAAAACTTTAAACGAAACGCTTAAAGAAATAGATTTACTAATCTCTAAATATAACGACGGTGCTAAAATTAAAAACGGCATAAGCGTTGCAATAGTAGGAAAGCCCAATACGGGCAAATCGTCAATTTTAAACGCTTTACTTAACTATGAAAAGGCAATAGTTTCTTCCGTTGAAGGAACGACTAGAGACGTCGTTGAAGGCTCTTTAGACATAGAAGGCGTTAAGTTTAACTTATTTGATACCGCAGGTATTAGAGAGACTGACGACAGGATTGAAAAGTTAGGTATAGAAAGGTCTGAAAAGATTTTAAAAAGTGCCGATATAGTATTACTTGTTTACGACGGCTCTAAAAATTTAACTGAAGAAGATAAGTTTTTAAAGGAGCAAATAGTAGACAAAGAACAAATTATAGTTTATAATAAGAGTGATTTAAAAACCGTTGACGGAGTATTTTCAATCTCTGCAAAAACGGGCGACGGTATTGATAGATTAAAAGAAGAACTTTACAGTCGTGCATTTAAAAACGGCATTGATTTTAATAGCGAATACATAACTGAAGAAAGGCATTTTAATTCGCTTAACAAGGCAAAAGCAAGTTTAATTGAAGCCCTTAACAATATAGGCAAAGTTCCACTTGACCTTATTGCCGAAGATATTAAAAGCGTGTGGCTTTATCTTGGCGAAATCACAGGTAAAACTGCAAGCGAAGAAATAATAGACGAAATTTTTGCAAAATTTTGTGTAGGCAAGTAATTAAATATTGTAATATTGCAACTTGCAATATTATATGCGGATATGGCGGAATGGCAGACGCGCTGGACTTAGAATCCAGTGGGAGACCGTGTAAGTTCAAATCTTATTATCCGCACCAGAAAAAACGACAAGTTTCAACTTGTCGTTTTTTCTATACAAACTTAAAGTTTGGTATGTAATCACGCTTTAGCGTGTATGTAATCGGCGTAGCAGTATTATATTCAGTTTGATTACATACAATGCTTTGCAATGATACAATTTTGTCAATAGTGGATAAAGTACAATTATTTTATTTACACAAAAATAAATTTTTAGCAACAAAAAAGACTTTCTCTCAAAAGTCTTTTTTATATTTTTCTATCAAATAGTTCGTCTAACGTAATATCGTAAAAATCCGCTATTTTAATTAAAGTTTCATAATCTGGTCGTACGGTATTGTTTTCGTACCTAGTATAATTTACTCTACCTATATTTAATTGAGAAGCCAAATATTCCTGCGTTAAATTATTTGCTTTTCGCAACTCTTTAAGTTTTTTACCTATTTCCATTTTGCACCCCTTATACTTGACATTGTACACAATTTGTACTATAATTAAACCAAATGTACACATATTGTACATATTAAAGGAGTAGTCAATATGAAAAAAATAATAACTATTGTCTTAGCTTTATGTATGTTTTTCGCTTTGGGTATATCACTTACGGCGTGTGGTGCTTTATCACAAGAAGCGCAACATGCTCATATATACGACAAGCAGGTTGTAAACGATACTTATAAGGAAAGTGATGCAACTTGTGGAAATAAGGCAAAATATTATTATTCTTGCGAGTGTGGAGAAAAGGGAAGCGCGACGTTTAAAAATGGAACGATTCTTGACCACGCTTACGGCGATTGGGTTTCTAATAATGACGGTACTCATACTAAAACTTGTGCTAATGATGCGACTCACACTATAATTAAAGACTGCTCAGGTGGTACTGCTACCGAAACAAAAAAAGCAATATGTAGTACTTGTGGTGTAGAGTATGGGCAATTAAAAAAGCACGTACATAATTTTAACGAGCAAAAAATAGAAGAAAAATTTTTAAAATCTTCTGCGACCTGTGAAGAAAAAGCTATTTATTACTACTCTTGTAAGTGTGGTGAAAAGGGAACTGAAACGTTTGAAAATGGAACGGCTCTTAGTCATGCTTATGGCGAGTGGGTTTCTAATAACGACGGTACTCATGCAAAAACGTGTGCTAACAATAATAATCATATTATAACGGAAAATTGTACGGGTGGAACGGCGACTTGTTTAGAAAAAGCCGTTTGCTCATGTTGTAATACTGTATATGGCGAAAAATTAAATCACACATTTACAAATTACGTAAGTGATAACAATGCTACGTGTCTTAAATACGGAACTAAAACTGCTACTTGTAATCAAGTAGCTTGTAACGCTACGGATACTATAACAGAAGATAATTATGTGTTAGGGCATTGTTTTGAAGGTTACGTTAGTGATAATAACGCTACTTATACACAATATGGAACGAAGACTGGATACTGTTCAAGACCATGGTGTAATGCAACAGATACAGTTGTAGATTATGATAGTTTGCTTATTAGTTCTTTTGCTTTTAGTGAAGATTTTTCAATGAATGGTAGAACTGCATATAAGAAAGTAGCAAGCGATAAGCATTATCTTTGGATAGAAGACCAATTTGTTTTGGAAGGAGATGCTTCCTATAAAATATATGAAGACAGTAATTTGAGTCGTCCAATTTCTTCTCCAGAAATAATTCATTTGCATGATGGGCATAATGACTTTTATGTGTTAGTAACAGAAAAGGGCGTAGAAACGCTTTATGTAATGAGTATATATCGTAAATACTCGTACTTAGTATATTTCAACTCAGGTTCTGATTATATTTGGGTTCCAACACAAAATATAGAAGAAGGTAATTTGGCAACCAAACCTAACGATTTAGAGCGTGAAGGATATGTTTTTGGTGGTTGGAATTATGATTTTAACATTCCTATCACTAAACAAATTACAATAGACGCTATATGGACTGCAAACGATGACACTCCTTATTCCATTGAATACTATTTAGAAAATTTAGGAAATGAAGAATATACAAAGGTTGAAACGATAAATAAAGGAGGCGTTACGGATACTACTGCTTATGCAGAAATTAAGACCTTTACAGGTTTTACTGCAGAAGCAAAGGAAGTAAAAGGCAATATTGACGGTAATGGTAAACAAATACTTAAGGTTTATTATCAACGTAATGAATATGAAGTATCTAAAGTTGGTTCATATTTTAATATTAACATGACTGGTAAGTTTAAATATGGAACTCAACTTAACTTGGTTGCAACTTTAAATCAAAGGTTGGGATATGTTTTTGGTTGGCATACTGGAACAACCTTGCTTTCAAATGAATTAGAGTATAACGTAACAATAGATAAAGATATTGTTGCAAAATACGAAGTTGTACCAGAAATGTCAAACTTTTATTTTGAGTCAACAGAAACAGACTGTATAATTACTGGTGTTAAAAATAAAACTATACAAGAAATTACTATACCTAATTACGTAAATAAAATTGAAAGCTCTGCATTTTATGCTTGCTATTCGTTAAAAAAAGTAAATTATATTGGAACAATAGACGAGTGGGTGCAAATAGGGTTTGGCAATTCTTCGGCTAATCCATTACATTGCGCTAAAAACTTATATATAAACGGCGTATTAATAACAGAAGCACATATAACTACGGCAACAAAAATAAATAGTTATGCATTCAATAGTTGCAATTCATTAACAAGCGTAACAATTGGTGATAGCGTAACAAGTATAGGTGAATATGCATTCAATAGTTGCAATTCATTAACAAGCGTAACAATTGGTGATAGCGTAACAAGTATAGGTGAATATGCATTCAATAGTTGCAATTCATTAATAGACATAGAAATACAAAGTAGTGTTGCAAGTATAAACTATTATGCATTCTATGATTGTCCAATTGAAAATATAATTATACCAACTTCTGCAATATCTTATATACCTAAAACTAACTTAAAATCAGTTGTTATAAATGGTGGTGAAGATATAGTTGATTATGCGTTTCGAGATTGCAGATTATTAACAAATGTAAAATTAGGTAATAGTGTAACAAGTATTGGCTATAATGCATTCTATAATTGCAGTTCATTAACAAGCGTAGAAATACCAGATAGCGTAACAAATATTGGTGAAGATGCATTCAATAATTGTATCAGTTTAACGTATACTATAAAAGGTGGGTTAAAGTATTTAGGCAATAGTAATAATCCGTATTTATATTTGGTTGGGACCGTAAGCACTTCAATAAGAACAGCGATAATAGATGATAATTGTAAATTCATGGCTAATAGGGCATTTTATGATTGTATTTTACTTACAGACATAGAAATACCAAATGGAATAACTTATATACAATGGGATACGTTTAGGAATTGTCATTCATTAGTAAATATAAGTATTCCTAATAGTGTTGTTTATATAGGTAATGATGCTTTTAACAAGTGTTATTCGCTTAGGAGTATAGAAATACCAAATAGCGTAACAAGTATAGGAGACCATGCATTCGATTATTGTGTAAATTTAGAAAAAGTTAATTATTTAGGCACGGTTGATGAGTGGGCTCAAATGTACTTTGGTTATGATAGAACTTCAAGCCCGTTATATTATCATGGTAATTTGTATATAAATAATGAATTAGTAACTGACGTGGTATTAACGTCTGCAACAAAAATATCTGGCAATGCTTTCGTTGGCTGTTCATTGTTGACAAGTGTAACAATAAGTAGCAATGTAACGAGTATAGGATATAATGCATTTTATAATTGTACTTCGCTTGAAAGTTTAACTTTTGAAAAAAATAGTCAGTTAGAAAGTATAGGGGATGAAGCTTTTTGGCTTTGTACTTCTCTTACAAGTATAACAATTCCAAACAGTGTTACAAGTATAGGGACTAATTGTTTCTATAGATGTGAGAAATTAATAATTTATTGCGAAGCGGAAAGCAAGCCAAGTGGATGGGAGGGTTCATGGAATGAGTCTTCTTGTCCGGAAATTTGGAATTGCTATAATAACGAAGTTGATAATTTGGGAAATATTTGCACTTCAATAGATGGTTTAAGTTATGCGTTAAAGGACGGTGAAGCAACTGTTGTAAGGCAACCAAGTAATATAAAGTCAGCAAATATTCCGTCAACTGTTAATTATAAAGGTGTTAATTATAATGTAACAAGTATAGATAGTAGTGCATTCTCTGGTTGCTCTTTACTAACTAGCGTAATTATACCAAACAGCATAACGAATATAGGAGCTTATGTGTTCTCATCTACTGGGCCATTGACAATTTACTGTGAAATTGAAAGTCAGCCAAGTGGTTGGAATAGTTCGTGGAATAATCAAGTATGTCCAGTAGTTTGGAATTATAAGAATTATGAAGTTGCTAATAACGGATATATTTATACTTTTATCGATGGTCTAAGATATGCGTTAAAAAATGGCAAAGCTAGTATTGTAAGGCAATCAAGTAATATAAAGTCAGCAAATATTCCGTCAGATGTAAATTATAAGGGCGTTAATTATAGCGTAATAAGTATAGATAATAGTGCATTCTATAATTGCAGTTCATTAACAAGTATAGAAATACCTTCCAGTGTAACAAGTATAGGTTCTTATGCGTTCTATGGTTGCGATTTATTGACAAGTATAACAATAGGGGATAGCATAACAAGTATAGGTTCTTATGTCTTCTATAACTGCGAATCATTAACAAATGTAACAATAGGCAATAGTGTAACAAGCATAGGTGATTATGCGTTCTATAATTGCAAGTCATTAACAAGTATAGAAATACCAAATAGTGTAAAGAGTATAGGCTATCGTTTTTTCTTCAATTGTACTTCACTTGAAAGCATAATAGTGGATGGAGATAATGAAAATTATAAAT
>JAZRNF010000095.1:0-18258 GCA_045648085.1 Christensenellaceae bacterium
TCTTCCTAAGACCGCTTGGCCTCCGACTTCTAAAATTTATTACGTTAAAAACTCTTCTTTGCCTAAGCGAAAAAGGAAAACAATTAAACCTAATATTGTAATAAAAGGCTCTATTATAGAAAAAGACAAACTAAACTAAATTATAAGTCTATCTTTTCGCCATCACCCCATAATTTTTCAAGGTGATAAAAAAGCCTAGTTTCGTCGTTAAATATATGCAAAATAACGTCGCCAAAGTCAACTATTGCCCATCTTCCGTCGTTAACGCCTTCCTTTCTAATAATAGTTGCGCCTTGCTTTTCCGCTTCTGCTTCACAATGCTCGCAAAGTGACTTTACTTGTGTTGACGAACGTGCGCTTGCTATTATAAAATAGTCGGCAATGCTAGTTTTATCTTGAACGTCAATTTTAACAACGTCTTCCGCTTTTCTTTTTGATAATGCTCCTAATAATACGTTTACTAATTCTTGTGAATTCATAATTTACTCCTTACAATAAAATTTTGTAGCGTCTTCGGTTAAATAGTAAATTTCCCCGCCACCACGCTTTAAAAATTCAAAAACTTCGTTTATACAAATTTTAAACCCTAACTCAAAATCTTGTTCTATACTCTTTCTTAAACTCTCAACACCTAAATATTTTCTAGACGGTTCAATTAAATCGGCAATATATATAACCTTTTCTAGCGTGGACATATTAGCCCTACCCGTCGTATGATATTTTATCGCATTTAAAATTTCAGTATCGGTAATGCCTAGTTCTTCTTTAGCAATATACTCACCTAAAAATTGGTGAGCAACTTCGCTAGGGCAGTTATTAGGCAAAATAAAATTAGGGTAATTTTTATAATCTTTATACTTAGCAACGTCGTGAAGTAGCGCTGCAATTTCAACTTTATTTTGGTCTATACCTAGTTTTTTTGCTAACTCTTTTGCCGTTAGTATTACGCCTAGAGTGTGTAATCTTCTTTTTAAAGGAAGTTCTTCTTTTATATAATTATAATACTTATCCGCACTATACAAGCCTTTATTACTAATATACTCTAAAACGTTTTTATCCACAAACTCGCTAACGCTAAGACCAAGTTTAAGCCTTGTTCTAACTTCGGTACTAGAGACTTTTGCTCCTTTAGCGGTTAACACAATAACGTCTTTTTGGTACAGTTTTTTTACGTTTTTTATAGCATTTTCGTTTAAGTTAATTTTATCTTCCCTAGAAACTAAAACAAGTTCGCATAAACTTACAATTATTTCAGGGTTTTTCCAAGTAGGAAAATTATCAAGCATATCGCTACCCATTATAAAATATAAGGTACTATCTTTATGCAAATTTTTAAAATGACTAACGGTTAAATAGGAATAACTAACGCTATCGCTTGACAACTCAAAATCGCTAACCACAATTTTACTGTTGTCTTTAAAGGCAAGTTTGAGCATACTAAGTCTATCTTGCCCACCAACTGCACTACCTAAACGCTTATGCGGTGCAATATTCGTAGGCACGATATATAACCTGTCAAGCCCAAGTTCACAAATAGAAGACAAGGCGACTAAAATATGTTCGTTATGGCAAGGGTCAAAAGACCCACCGAATATACCTATTTTTTCCATATTTTTATTTTAACATATAATAATATTTTTTTCAAGTTTTAATTAAGGCAATTTTGTCAATAATTTTAATATGAAAAGTATTAAATTATCTATAATAGTAAATACGTTTTTTATATTTATTGCCACTCTTTTTTTCTCTTATGCCCTACTTTTTTATAACGGCAAAGGGTTCACGTTATCTATACTTTTATCTGCATTGTTTGCTATAATTTTATCTAGCGCATACGTAATAATCGCTCTTTATAAAGGGGAACTTTTAGAGAGCAAATTCTCATTAGACAATATTCTTTTAAGTTTTAATTACTACTTATTTTTAAAGTCTAATTTAGAGATTTTAAATTTATTAAAAGAATATTATTCTTTTAAAAAGATACCAGCGACAGTTTATAGCGACCATTTAGTCTTGCAAAAATCAAACGTAAATATTTATGCTTTAATTAAGCCTGAAGAAATTACTTTGACGGAAATAATAGACCTTAGTAAAACCATTACTAAAAATAAAATTGTTATAATTGGCGTAGATTTTTCTTGCGACGTAATTAAAATGATTCAAAAACTTAATTTGGATATAGCCCTTATAAAAACTAGAGAGTTATACTTTTCTTTAAAAGAAGTAAATTTACTACCCGAACTAAAAATTTACGAAATCAAAAAGCAAAAAACCGACCTTAAAAGCGTTTTTTATAAAATTTACTCTAAAAATAACGCCAAAAAATTTTTAATTACGGGAATAATTTTAACAATAACTTCGCTATTTACATTTTACCCTATATACTACTTAGTATTCGGCGCAATTTTAATGATAACGTCTATACTACTAAGGCTAAAAAAAGAAGATACAAATGCTAATGCTAACGCCCTTGATAATATTGTTGTAAAATAAATTTAATTATGCTATCATATAACTATGAAATATAAAATTCAAAAAAACAGTATTCCTAGGTACTTACAACTATATAAACAATTACGTGACGATATTATTGATTTAGTATATCCTTACGGCTCTAAAATGCCGTCTAAACGTCTTTTAACTGAAGAACTTGGCATTAGCGTTATAACAGTTGAGCATTCCTACAATCTTTTAATTGAAGAAGGCTATATTGAGCCAAAAGAGCGCAGCGGATATTTCGTTATTTATAAAGAAAACGACTTTATATCGTCTAGCGAAAACACCTTTAATCCTAAAACTATTATAAAGCCTAACTCTAATAAATTTAAGCCTAGTTTTCCCTTTACCGTTTTATCTAAAGCGATAAGAAAAGTTTTATTAGACTACGGCGAAACGGTACTTAAAAAATGCGATAACAAGGGCGTTTCTAGTTTTAGAAAAAGTATTTGTGGCTATTTAAAAAGAACGGTAGGAATAAACGTAGAGCCTAGCCAAGTAATAATTGGCGCAGGTGCGGAATATCTTTACGGTTTAGCAATACAACTACTAGGTAAAGATAAAGTTTACGCTTTAGAAGACCCGTCTTACGAAATTATTGAAAAGGTATATAACTCTAACGCTATAAAGTACGAACTATTGCCTTTAGCACAAAACGGCATTGATTCTAAAAGCCTACTAAACTCTAAGGCTAACGTTTTACACGTCACGCCGTACAATAGTTTTCCGTCGTTTATTACTGCCGATGCGTCTAAGCGTAGAGAGTACATAAATTGGGCTAAAAACAAAAACGGATATATCATTGAAGACAATTACGATAGCGAACTTACTATATCTAAAAAACATGAAGAAACGCTATTTTCTTTAAGTAATGACGACAACGTTATTTATATAAACACATTTTCGCATACCGTATCCCCTGCTATTAGGGTTGGGTATATGATTTTATCAAAAAGTTTGCTATTAAAATTTAATAAAACCCTTTCTTTTTATTCTTGTACAGTTCCTGTTTTTGAACAATATTTACTTAAAGAACTTATTGATAGCGGTGAATTTGAAAGGCATATAAATAGAATTCGTAGACAAAAGAGAAAAAACAATCTGGTTATATAAAAAATATTTAAACTGACTCTTTTCATATAGTCAATTGTGTGATATAATGATTTTAATAAGGAGAAATTATTATGTCATATAAAAGAATTTTAACCGTGCAAGATATATCTTGCGTGGGTCAATGCTCACTAACAGTTGCACTTCCAATACTTTCAGCGTGTGGCTTAGAAACTGCAATTTTGCCATCGGCAATTTTATCTACTCATACCGCAGGTTTTAGCGGTTATACTTTTAGAGATTTATCTAAAGATATGCCTTCAATTTTAAATCATTGGGTTAAAGAAAATATCAAGTTTGAAGGAATTTACACAGGTTATTTAGGTAGTTCTGAGCAAGTTGAGTACGTTTTAGATATCGTTAGCAAAACGTTAACAAACAGCGGTAAATTCTTCGTAGACCCTGCTATGGCGGATAATGGTAAATTATACCCTGGTTTTGATAGCAATTACGTTGAGTCTATGAAGAAACTATCTAGTTATGCAGACTATTTAATTCCCAATATAACTGAAGCCTGCTTACTTGCCGACGTAGATTATAAAGAAGAATACGATAGAGAATATATTGACCGTTTAATTAAAGGTCTTAAAGGTTTAGGTGCTAAAAATATTATATTAACCGGCGTATCTTACAAGAAAGGTAAAACAGGCGTTGTCGTTTACGAAAACGATAATTACGCATATTACGAGCACGATAAACTTTCTAACAGTTGCCACGGCACGGGTGATATTTACGCGTCAAGTTTCGTTGGACTTATGCTTAATGGAAAGAGCGCGTACGACGCTAGTAGACTTGCAGCCGACTATACCGTTGAGTGTATAAGGCAAACGGCTAGCGAAAAAGACCATTGGTACGGCGCAAAATTTGAACCTGCCCTAAAAACTTTAATAAACTTTTTAGATTAAACAAAAAAACACTTGCCACGGCAAGTGTTTTTTTATTTTAATATTCTATATCAAGCGTATCTTTATTAAATAAACTATCATTGAAAAACTCTTCTATTGATAAACCAAAGCCATCTGCAATTTTGGCTATAGTTGATAACTTAATATCTTGATTTCTTTCATCAATTATATTTTTCAACGTTTGTTCTGGCATTACAATCTTTTTGCATAGTGCATACCTTGTCATATTATTTCTTATTAGCAAATTGCTAATTCTTAACGCTACCGCTCTTTGCAACTTCATAATTTTTCTCCTTAATAATAGTTTATCTCTAACTATTTTTAAAAATACTCAATTGTAGAGTGGTAATTTTATAAATTTGTGTTATAATATTATAGAATTTTAGTAAATTTTAAAAAACTTTAATAACTTGCAATTTGGTAAACTACAATTTGGTAATATTATGAATACAAAAAGTTGCTCTTTTTTTGGTCATAGAAAAATAGAAATTACAACTCAACTTAAAAACAACTTAAAGGACATTGTTGAAAATTTAATAGTTTCTCATAATGTGTACAATTTTTTATTTGGCAGTAAAAGTAATTTTAATCAACTTTGCCATTTGGTTGTTAGTGAACTAAAAATTAAATACCCATATATACAAAGAATAGCGTATACTTGTAAAAGTGAAACTTGCATACTAGAAAAAGATAAAAGTAAATGGGAAAACGTTTTTAAAAATTCAACAATTGGTATCCCCTATTTACTATACGCAGAAAGCGAATATGAACACAAAACAAAATACACATCAGGGGTAGCAAGTTATATTGAAAGAAATCAATCAATGATATTAAATAGTGAATATTGCATATTTTATTACGACGAAAACTACAATCCCCCTAAACGCAAATTAAGTAAAAGCAGTCTTAGCGATTATCAGCCAAATAGTGGTACTGCAATAGCATTCAACTTTGCTACACAAAAAAAGAAAATAATAATAAACTTATTTAAACAATAAAAAAAAGCACTTGCCACGGCAAGTGTTTTTTTATTTTAATATTCTATATGATTTACGCCTTTTTTGTTGCTATAGCGGTATAAAACTATTTTATGACCGATAATGCAAACGAGTTCGGCGTTTAATTCGCTAGCAATTTCGGTTGCTAAGTCGCTAATGTCTTCGCTAGCGTTATTTAATACGGTAAGTTTTATAAGTTCGCGTTTATCAAGCGCGTCAGATAATGATTTTACCATATTTTCTTGTATCCCACCCTTGCCTATTTGACCTATTGGTTCAATAGTTTGGGCTAAACTTCTTAATTTACTTCTTTGTTTTGACGTGAACATATTTACTCCTTACTAGGCTATGGCACAATTTATTAGTCTAAATTTATGAGAGCCAATAACCTTAATCAATAAACTCAAATTCTATATCGCCGATAACTACGGTATCGCCGTCTTTAGCGCCTAGTTGACGCAATTTTTTAATAACGCCTTTATCGCGCAAAGTCTTTTGCATATACGCCATACTATCCATATCGTTTAAAACTACGTTGCGAATTAGCAATTTAACAAGGTCGCCAATTACGATAAACGCACCGTCTTCATCACGCTCTATTGAGAAACTATTATCGTCACCTACGGTGTACATAAAGCCTTCGTCTTCCCTTGGAAGAGTTTTAGGAGCGTCTTTTAAACTTTCAAATAATGCTTGAACAACTTCTTCCGTACCTTCGCCTGAGAGTGCAGAAACTTCGTAAATTTTATATTTTCTAACACGCTTTTTAAACTCTTTAATATTTTCTTCGGCACCGTAAAGGTCGCACTTATTTAAAACTATAATTTGGTTAAGCCCTGCAAGTTTTTTACTATAACTTGCAAGTTCTTTATTTATTGCGCGATAGTCTTCAACAGGGTTTCTACCTTCAATACCACTAATATCAACTACGTGGCAAAGCATACGCGTTCTTTCAATATGCCTTAAAAATTCGTGACCTAAGCCTGCGCCTTGTGACGCGCCTTCTATAAGACCTGGAATATCGGCAGCAATAAAATTATTGTCGTAATAATTTACTATACCAAGGTTTGGAGATAACGTAGTGAAATGATAGTTTGCAATTTTTGGTCTTGCCCTAGAAATTTTAGATAGTAGCGTTGACTTACCAACGTTAGGGAAACCTATAAGACCTACGTCTGCTATAATTTTAAGTTCTAAAGACACCCTTTTAATATCCGTAGTTTCGCCCTTTTGCGAAAATTGTGGGCAGTGTCTTCTAGACGTAGTAAAGTGTGCGTTGCCCTTGCCACCACGACCACCTTGCATTACTAGTCTTTTTTGACCGTCTTCGTAAATATCGCAAATAAACTCACCTGTTTCTTTGTCGGTAATAACTGTGCCTAATGGAACTGAAATATAAAGGTCTTCACCGTTTTTGCCGTGGCAATTACGCTTGTCACCCTTTTCGCCGTCTTCTGCAACGTATTTACGCTTGTACATAAAATCTATCAAACTAGTTTTATGTCTATCGCCTATAAAATAAACGTCGCCACCTTTACCACCGTCGCCCCCGTCGGGACCACCGTTAGTCACGCCTTTATATCTAACGAAAGATATAGCACCGTCGCCACCATTACCTGATTTTATTAAAATACTCTCTTTGTCTAAAAAATTGTCGTTTAACATAACTTTCTCACTTTATTTTTTTAAGCATAAGTCTTTAATCTTGCAATTATCACAGTCGGGGTTTCTTGCTTTGCACACTCTTCTACCGTGAAAAATTAAGTAGTGGTGTGACTTAGACCAAAGACTTTTATCTATTATTTTCATAAGGGCCTTTTCCGTTTTAAGCGGAGTAGTTTCATTAACTAGCCCTATTCTATTTGCCACCCTAAACACGTGTGTGTCTACGGCAATAGCATCGCCACCAAAGGCAACTGAGTAAACAACGTCTGCCGTCTTACGCCCTACGCCCGGCAAAGATAAAAGTTCGTTAAACGAACTAGGTACTTGTCCGCCATAATTTTCAACTATTACCTTTGACGCTCCTAGTATATGCTTTGCTTTTGAATAATTTAAACCGCAAGGATAAATTATTTTTGCAAGTTCGTCTACTGAAAGAGTGAGCATTTTAGTCGGCTCGTTATAATTTTTGAATAATTCTTTTGTGACAACGTTAACGCGAGCGTCAGTACATTGTGCCGATAAAATAACGGCAACCAACAACTCGTAAGTTGAATTAAATTCTAGTTCAGGCTTGGCGTTAGGATATAGATTAGCAAGCCTTGATATAATTTCGTTAGCCTTTTTCTTGTTCATAAACGTACCACGCTAAATTATTGCCTATATATTTTAGCATAATTTAGCGCAATACACAATCTTTTTTTAATTAAATTTTAGTAGTAATAACTCTATTTACTCTCTTTGCTATCATTAAAATTGAGTAAAACGAACTTAAGTTTCTTTTATTTATTATATTTATTGC
Source organism: Christensenellaceae bacterium (assembly GCA_045648085.1). GTDB lineage: Bacteria > Bacillota > Clostridia > Christensenellales > Borkfalkiaceae > HGM11412. The sequence goes on from JAZRNF010000095.1 coordinate 7,974, forward strand.
CATTGACTTATCTTTTACCAATATCTCAGCCGATAGACCGCAACCAATTTTGGCTTCCTTAGGCGTTGATACTTTTTGGGCGTATAAACCTAGTTCGTTCATTAAATCTATAAATATCATAGTGTGAGTTTTTGACTTAAAAACGACTATACATTTCGTCATAGAAATTCCTCCTTTGTTATTTGGCGAATATATTAAAAACTCGTCTAATATATTATTATTACGTCACTTTAAATAATTGTTAACATAGGGGGGAAATATGATATATCTTGACAACGCTGCAACTGGCGGTTTTAAGCCGAATAGCGTTATAGAAACTGCAACTAACGCCATAAAATTCTTAAATACTAACGCCGGCCGAAGTGGGCATAGATTGTCTAAAACAGGTGCAGGCTTTATTTATTCTTGCAGAAAAAAACTCAGCGAGTTTTTTAATAATTTAGAGCCTGAAAGAGTTGTTTTTACCAAAAACTGTACAGAAGCGTTAAACTTAGCAATATACGGATGTTATATAAAAAATAGCACAGTAATTACCACTTGTTTTGAGCATAATAGCGTTTTACGCCCCTTACATACCCTTGAAAAATTAGGGCTTATAACCTTAAAAATAGTCTATCCGCAAAACGGAGAATTTATAACATCTTACGACGTTTCTAAAGAGTTTTCTAGCAATACTAGTTTAGTAGTTGTAAACCACGTTAGCAACGTAAACGGTACCGTTAACGACGTTGACGGTATAGGCGAATTTTTAAAAGATAAAGACTGCACTTTTTTAGTTGACGGAGCGCAAAGTGCAGGTCATATAAAAATTGATATGCAAAAATCTAATATAGACGCCCTTGCCGTTGCGGGGCATAAAGGGCTATATTCCGTTCAAGGTTCAGGGGCTTTAATTTTTAAAAACAGTTGCAACGTTTTACCTGTTTTTCAAGGCGGAACGGGCACTGAAACTTTTAACCTTTTACAGCCCGACTCTTACCCCGAAAGACTAGAGTCGGGTACTTTAAATCTACCTGGTATTTGCGCGTTAGAAGAAGGGGTAAGATATATTGAAAGTTCAATAGACTATATCTCTGTAAGGCTTAGCGAACTAACTTTATATTTAATAGAAAAACTCAGCCTTATGAAAAACGTTAAAATATACTCTAAAAAAAATCCTGCGGGTATCGTTGCTTTTGAAATTAAAAACATATCTTCTATTGAAGTTAGTGAAATTTTATCGGATAAATACGATATTGCAGTAAGGGGCGGATTTCATTGTGCACCACTAATGCACAAGTTTTTAAACACCGCTAGCGACGGTTTAGTTAGAGTTTCAATTTGCCCGCACAATACTAAAAGAGATTTATTCGCCTTATGCGATGCGGTAAAAAGTATTAGCCGTTCTTAATTTTTTTCACAACGTTTTTAAGTATAGCCTTTTGATTATCATTTAGCATTGGCATTAAAACGTTTTGAAAATTATCTATATCGGCATTAGTTAAAGTTCCGTTTCTTTTACCCTTTTCTGCTTCTTGCATTATTGCCGCAATTAGTTCACCTTCACTAGCACCTTCGTATTTTTTTGCAAGTTCTTTTATTAAAGATACGTTATCTTGCGTTGAACCGTTTTTCTTTGGCGAAGAAGTGTATTTTTGAAAATCACGCATACTTAACCTCCATTTTAATTGTGTCTTTTTATTATACGTCTACATAAAATATAATGTTAACAAAAGGTTTATTATGAGTTTTTTGCCAATAATTTTAATACTTCTTTATATGATGCGTAAAAATCCTAATCTTTATAATTTATTAAGTTCTATTGACCTAGAGAGTATTTCACCTATCCTAGAACTTTTTAACGTAGATAAAAAAATTGTTGAAGAGTTAACTTCAACAAATTTCCAAAACTTTATAAGCGGTAATGGAAGTTTTAAAGATATTCTTCCACTTTTACCAATTTTATTCAAATACTTTAATAAAAATACACCTGCTAATAGCGATTTGCCAAGTATAAACTATCCTACGTTAAATGAAGAACTTAACCCAATAAAAGATATTGCAAGTGAAAAGATTTTATCAACTTTAGGAAATTATTTTTCTGTTTAACCTAAAGGCTATTAATAATTTTTAACTTAAAAGTTCTAGTGCGGTAGATAACGTTTTTTCACTGTCTACACCTAAAATTTTACCTTCTTTTAAGCCAATAATACCTTCTTCGTGAATAGAAATTTGGCTAACAGGCCAAAAGATTTTAGCAGTAGTTAGTTTTACTGCGCTACCGTCAACGTTTACGTAAGTAGATTGCATTATGCCCTTTCCAAAAGTTTTATATACTACTTGACCTTTATATATTGACGACGCCACTAAAACTTTAACTATATTTTTCTTATCATAGTCTAAAATTGCACCGATTAACGCTTCCGAAGCCGAAGCCGTTTTTTCGTTAGCAAGTATAATTATATTTTCAAACCCATAGTTATCGTAGTCGCATTTGCCCGATTTATACGTTTTTTGTTCTTTGTTTTTGTCTAGAGCGATAGACACGTCTTTTTTATTTCCGTTGCCAATATCTATAAAGTGAGAAGAAACTTCGCACATTACGTCCATATATCCACCACCGTTGTTTCTTAAATCTAGTATTAAATTCTTTTTTCCGCTTTCTTTAAAAAACTCTAAGGCCTTTACTATTTGGGCGTTTGACGAAGTAATACCATCACCTAACCCATAAAAACTGTTGTAGACAATCATACCAACGCTAGCGTTATCAAAATAATTCTTTTCTTTTATTTTAGTAAACTTTATATCGCCGTTAATATCGTCGTTAAAAGCGTAGCAACCTAAATTATCGTAATAGCGCACGTAAGTTTGCTTATAGGCTTGCTTTTTTATAATAAAATCTAAATATTCGTAGCCATAGTCTATTTTGATAGTAAACTCAACACCGTCATTAATACCTTTTAAAATATAGGTAAAATCGTCGTAATTATATACCGTTTCAAACTTTTCGCCACTTTTTATACCTATAATTTTACCACCTACCATAACGCCCGCCTTTTCGCAAGGTGAGTTTCCTAGTACACTTAATATTTTCATATCGCTAGCCGATATAGATAAGCCTATACCATAACTATTGCCTTCTTTTTGACTTTTAATTTCTTCATATTCTTCTTTAGTATAGTAAGCCGAATAATCGTCTAATATAGCGTCACTTATATCTTTAACCAAGTCGCCATCGTCATATAAATAATATTTTTTATACTTGTTAATTAAGTCGTATATAGCCCTTTCTTCTTTATCCATTGTTAAATATTTAATAAAATATCCACTAAAGAAAGATACGGCAATTACAACAAATATAAGTATAGATATTAAAATTTTCTTTTTTACGTTCTTTTTATTTTCCATATTAACCTAAAAGTTTCTTTAAAACTGAAATTATTCTAAAATCTAAGGCGTCGTTAAATTTTCTTAAATCTAAGCCTGTAATTTTTTCTATTTTATCTAGCCTGTATAGTAAAGTATTTCTATGAAGGTGTAGTATCCTTGCCGTTTCAGACATATTTAAGTTATTATTTATAAATTCTTCGCCAGTAGTAAAGAGTTCTTCGTCGTGAATAATTTCTCTACTTGACGGGTCTAAAATTGCATTTATAAACTCTTCGGCTTTTGCCTTTGAAATATCTTCCGCCATTTTTACTAAAATAAAATCTTTATACGCCGATACTTGACCTTTAGAGCCAAACGACAAATTCATACGCTCGGCAACAAGTGCCTGACTATACGAAAGGAAAATTTCTGAAAACCCACCAACTTTGCCCCCTACAAAAGCGTAAACTTCTAAGCCTAATTCTTCATAAATAGACCTTACGATAGACCTAATATATTCGTTTGAAGACTTAAAGTCACCGTCTAAATCGCTATCGTCAAACTTTATAAATATGCAAGTGTTTTCGTCGGAAGCAAACTGATTATCACTTTCGCCAAAAGAATAATCTTTTAAAAACTCTTTAATCTCTCCCGCTCTACCCTTAGCCGACTTAAAAATTACCGCATAACAACTACTAGTTGATACGCCGTATTTATCTATAAAATGAGTAGTAGTACTCTTTGTAGTATTGCCAATAACTATTTGATAATACTCATCATCATACGAAAGCCCTGAATTTTTTACTTGGTAATTTTCTAAAAACTCTTTTATAAGCGTTGAGTAGTTTATAGAAATTTCGCTAGTGCCTTTTATAGCGCCAATAAAATTTTCGCCTCCAAACGAGAATTTGAATACCGTTCTATTTTCGTTTTCGTCTAAACTGGTTTCCTTAGTTTTCTTAAAATCTTCGTGGGATAAAGGGAAGTAATTATCAAACGTGCTAATATCAATAGAACTATCTTCTGATAATACCGCCATAGAAATTCCCGTTTTTTCTTTTATTGAGTTTATTAATTTTAAAAGTTCTCTATTCATAAAAACCCCTTTGTGCAAATTGCACATAATGTTATTATACACTACATTTATGTTAAATGCAATAATTTATTAATAACTTATAAAATTTAAATTAAAAAGGCTTAATTTAATAATATTAGCAATAAAAAACAACTTTATTTATATATTAAATTGCACAAAAAAAAGTGCCGCTATGCGACACTTTTTAGTTTTAATTTTAATTATGCTTCAGTTGTTTCAGCAGGTGCTTCAGTTTCAGCAGGTGCTTCTACTGGAGCAGCAACTTCTGCTACTGGTGCTTTTTTAGATTTGCCTTTATTACCAGCGTTTGCTGCTTTATTAGCAAGCCTTTCAAGTTCAACTACTGGAACGTATGCTTCAGTACCTTCACCTTTTAAAACAGAAAGTTCAGTTTCTTTATCAAATAAGTGAGTGTGCATAATACTTACGCCAAGTTTAACTTTTTGGTCAGCAACTACTTGAGTACGAGCATCAACTTTAGCAATCATCTTAGTCTCTTCATCATCAATACTCTTAATTTGACCTTCAGCAACTTCTTCATTACTACCAAATGAGCAGTATAATAATGATTCAGCACCAAGTCTTTCAACTACGTCAACTCTAATATCAACTGCTGGGTCACTTGCTTTTGGACCTTCAAAGAAATCTTCTGGACGGATACCGATAACAAGTTTCTTACCAGTGTTAAGGTATTCATCAAGATTTTTGATAGTTTCAATTTTTTCCTTTGGATATGCAAGTTTGTGACCTTCAAATTCAACGTAAACTTTTGCTTTAGTACCAGTTAATACTGCGTCAAAGAAGTTCATTTGTGGTGTTCCAATGAATCCTGCTACGAATAAGTTTGCTGGATAGTCGTAAAGGTTTTGTGGAGTATCAACTTGTTGAATAAGACCGTCTTTTAATACTACGATACGAGTACCCATTGTCATTGCTTCAATTTGGTCGTGCGTAACGTAAATAAACGTTGTAGAAAGTCTGTGGTGAAGTTTAGTAATTTCAGTACGCATTTGTGAACGAAGTTTTGCGTCTAAGTTTGATAATGGTTCGTCAAGTAAGAATACTTTTGGTTCACGAACGATTGCTCTACCAAGCGCAACCCTTTGTCTTTGACCACCAGATAATGCTTTAGGTTTTCTTTGAAGATATGTTTCAAGACCTAAAATTCTAGCGGCTTCTTTAACTCTTGCATCAATTTCTGCACGTGGCATTTTACGAAGTTTAAGACCGAAAGCCATGTTATCATAAACTGTCATGTGTGGGTATAAAGCGTAGTTTTGGAAAACCATCGCGATATCTCTATCTTTAGGTTGAATATCGTTTACTCTTCTACCGTCAATGTATAAGTCACCATCGCTAATATCTTCAAGACCAGCAATCATTCTAAGAGTTGTAGATTTACCACAACCAGATGGACCTACGAATACGATAAACTCTTTGTCTTCAATTTCCATTGTGAAATCCGTTACGGCTTGAACGCCTGATGGATACACTTTGTATACGTGTTCAAGTTTTAATCCTGACATAATAATTCCTCCAAATGTTTTGTCTATAATATATTATCATATTTTTATTTTAATATCAATAATATTATTGCCTAATCTACTCACTTTTTTTTGTGCAGTTTGCACAATTGCATTTTAAAAGGCCATTTGCAACTAATTTTATATTTACTCTTTACAAAAGTTATAGGTTTGTGTATAATCTATATATAACTTATTAAATATATAGGTGATATATGAATATAAATCAATACGTAAAAAAAGGGCAAGTATCTTTTAAGCATTTACTTTCACTTGACGGAATTTGTGAAGAAGACATAATTGAAATAATTTTGACTGCACGTGAATTAAAAAATATGCGCTTAGTTCAAGAAAAGTCTCAGGCATTAAAAGGTCAATACACCCTACTTATTACTAAACCCGATTTTCAAAGAGAGGCAATTACCTACCAAATGGCTATAAAAGAATTGTCTGGAGAGCCTATTATTACTTCTCTTAGCGGTGAAAAGTTAGAAAATTTGATTGGTGACTTATCTTATATTAAATCATTGTCAGCGTGCGGACTTTCGTCAATAGTAGTTTGCACTAGCAAGTACACTGACAGCGATGCGTTTATTTCTAGTTCGCAAGTGCCCGTTATTAGTTCAACGGCAGTTCGTAGCCCCGTTGAAGCCCTTGCCGCTATTATGACATTGCTAGAGTATTTCCCTTCGTTTAGCGGTGTTAAAATGACAATAGTTGGCGACTTATCTAGCGGAGATTATTCTTTTATTACAGGCGCTATAAAACTTGGGGCAGATATTACTTTACTTTCTACTAAAGACGGCGTTTTACCTGCAAACGTAATAACTTATTTAAGCCAATTTGGCGAAATTAAGTTAACAAGCGATAAAACTACCGCTTTAAAAGATGCCGATTTTGTGTATTTTACCCAAAGCGACGGCGACCTATACGTTTCTAAAAACGATTTAGCCATTAACGAAAAAGACGCTAAAATTCTCAGCACTCTTCCACTTTCAGACAAACTAGCAGATACTGAAATTTTTGAGAGCGAAAACTCGCTAATAAATAAACAAACTGAAAACTTATTACACGTTTCTAAAGCCGTTTTAAGTTTAGTGACGGCAAAAAAGCGTTAAATTTAGTCGTTTTATAATTTGGCTATAAAACAGTTGACAAATCTAGTCAAAAACAATATAATATGTTTATAAATTTTAATATTAAACCTGTGATGCAGAGTAGTAACCTTTTACAAGTTGTTTAGAGAGTTTCGGGTTGGTGTGACGGAATCTTCTTTTTAAGGCGAATGGACTAGCGGAGGGCAACCGAAAGTTTACTTTAGTAAATTAGTAGCAGTTGACGGGACTACACCCGTAAAAAAGTAGCGTATATGTTAGTATGCGTAAAGTTGGGCGCATTTGCGTCAATTCGGGTGGTACCGCGATTAAAATCGTCCCGATAGTGTTTTTGCACTATCGGTTTTTTTTATAAAAAATTAAGGGGTATTTATATGATTTTAAATAACGTAGATTTTGAAAATTATTTTAAAAATTATCCAGATGAAAACGGCTTTTTCGGCAAATACGGCGGTTGCTATATTAACGATGAGTTAAAACAAGCAATGCAAGAAATTACCGATGCCTACTTTAACATTTGTAAATCTAGTAAATTTATTGGCGAACTTAGAAAAATTAGAAGAGATTTTCAAGGAAGACCAACACCTATTACCTACCTTGAAAGGCTTTCTAACAGTTTAGGCAACGTTCAATTATATCTTAAAAGAGAAGACTTAAACCACACAGGCGCACACAAATTAAACCACTGTATGGGCGAAGCGCTCCTTGCTAAATATATGGGCAAAAGCAAAATTATTGCCGAAACAGGCGCAGGTCAACACGGCGTTGCACTTGCTACTGCCGCTGCCTATTTTGGTCTTAAATGCGATATATATATGGGCGCAGTAGACATTAAAAAACAAGCGCCAAACGTTGCAAGAATGAAAATTTTAGGTGCAAACGTAATTGAAGTAAAAGAAGGTCTTCAAACTTTAAAAGAAGCAGTTGACGCCGCATTTACCGCTTACGCTAACGAGTATAAAGACTCTATTTACTGCATTGGCTCAGTATTAGGTCCACACCCATTCCCTATGATGGTAAGGGATTTCCAAAGCGTAGTAGGCATTGAAGCGAGAGAGCAATTTTTATCAATGACCGGCGAACTTCCTGACTACTGCGTAGCGTGCGTTGGCGGCGGCTCTAACGCTGCGGGCTTCTTTAGTGGCTTTTTAAATGATAAAGTTGAACTTTACGGTGTTGAGCCTTTAGGTAGGGGCGAAAAACTTGGCGACCACGCCGCAAGTTTAAAATACGGTACAGAAGGTATTATGCACGGCTTTAACAGTATAATGCTTAAAGACGAGAATGGCGAGCCTGCTCCAGTTTACTCAATCGCAAGCGGTCTTGACTACCCTTCTTCAGGCCCAGAACACGCTTTTTTGAGAGATTTAGGTAGAGTTAAGTACGACGTTATTAACGACGAAGAGTCTATTGACGCTTTCTTTAAACTTTCAAGGCTTGAAGGTATTATCCCTGCAATTGAAAGTTCACACGCAGTTGCTTACGGTATTAAACTTGCTAAACAACTTAGCCACGGCTCAGTTTTAATCAACCTTTCAGGTAGGGGCGATAAAGATATGGACTATATCTTAGAGCGTTTTAAAGACAGGCTTTAATAATTAAATATGCTAAATTGTCAAACTAATTGCAACACTTAGCAAGATTTTCATTATATAAATCTATAGGTTTTTAAATTTTAAAACTTTCTTATATCTGGCGTTAACTAACGCCAGATTTTTTTGTCTAAAACACCCAAAGACAGTCTGAGAGTATTTTAGACAAACAAAAAGGCGAGTTTAATTAAAACTTGCCTTTTTATACCATTAACGTATGCTGATACGTTAAGTACGTCACGTATTAAACGTTATTCATAATTGAATATACGTGGCGGTTTAGCATTTAAACCTTACTAAGTTCGTTTTGCTAAAACCTCTCCGCTTAACCCATCTATTAAAAACGCCTTTGTTTTACCATCTTTATCAACTAGCCCTATATAGTAATAATTTTTATCTCTCTCCGCTATAAGTCTTATATGAATTTCGGTACAAATATTAGTAGTTTCAAATAAGTTTTTTATAAGACTTGGCTCACTATTTTTAAGAGAATTTAAAGCGTTTTCATAACTGATTGTACCTGCGTTTTTTTGAGTTGTTAGTTCGCAAGAGCATTCTAACTCTTCACATTTAATAGTCGCTAAAATGCTAGAACTCGTCGGCAATTTTGAAACTTTAATCTCACTTATAAATTTGCCGTTTAAAGGGTTGTATTCTAGTTTACTTTCAACGCTAACGTCGTCATAATCTAGTTTAATAAAAACGCCGTCACAACTGCCTTTTTGCTTTTCAACTTTTACAGTCATAATATACTCTTTCGTCCCGACGAAACCATCTAATAAAAACGGGGTTTCCCTATCTTCGGCAAAAGCAGTTATCTTATAATCTTCAAACGTACCTTGATAAACACCTAACCTTAACTGAGACACGTAGAGTTTTAAATCAACGTTTTCTTTACAAGAAACCGAACATATTACTACCGCAACTACGACTAATAAACCTATCAATTTTTTAAATAATTTATTTTTCATAATTTATTTTACTAAAAAATTTAAAAATATATTACAAATTTGAATTTTTTTTGGTTTTACGGTTGATTTTTATCGTGTATTTTGTTATTATTAATAATAACAATTAGTTTTTTGTTTATTTAGGTTTATTTATGAAAAATTTGATAATAAAATCAACCATTATAACCTTATCTTTAATTTTAATAGTTGGAACTTTTTTTATCTTAGTTTTAAGTTCCATAAAGCCTAGTATTATTGCAAATACAGCGTTTAACTTAAATAATAAAGAAGTTTGCGTTAAATACTCTGAAAAACAATTTTTAAAAAGCGGCTCCATTAGCGACCTTAAAATTTTAACTGAAAGGTCTATATGGGCAAGCGACGATAATAAGGTGGTACAATACGCGTCCAAACTATTATCTCATAACGAATTTATAAACAGTTCAAATAACTACGAATACGAAAATTATATTGCATCTAGTTACGTTGAGTCTTTATATAAAGTTGGAAACAAACAAAAAAGCGTAGAAGTTGCCTTAGCCTATTACGACGGCATTACTACACCTAATACTGTAAGGGTTTTAGTTTACAACGCTAAAACGGATAAAGAAACTCTTAATTTAATTTTACAAAAATTAAACGGCTTAACAACCGCAACTAA
>JAZRNF010000096.1:0-15994 GCA_045648085.1 Christensenellaceae bacterium
TTTTATAAAAAATTTATAATTATTTTTAAATTAACTATTGCATTTTATTTAATTTTATTGTATAATAACTAAGAATTATAATGGAGGAATTTATGAATATAATTGATTTACTAAATGAACGCAAATCAAAACTATTAGAAGAAAGCGGTGATTTAAGAAAAAAACTTTTTGAAATTATTGACGAAAATAGTTTTGTAGAGTTAAATGCATATTCCTTTGCTAACAATGAATTTTATAGTGAAGATGCAAACAGTCTTGGCGTTATAACTGGTTATGCAACAATCAACGAATATCCTGTTTACGTAGTTGCACAAAATGCTAAAGTTTTAAACGGTGGTTTATCTAAAGCAAATTGTGATAAAATTGTCGCTTGCTTAAAAAAAGCAATAGGTACTGAAACAGCAGTTGTTTATCTTTTAGATACTCAAGGCGTACAAGTAGGCGAAGGTGTTGCAGTTCTTGAAGGTATTGCTAGCGTGCTTGCTCTTTCTAACGACCTTAAAGACGTTGCTCCACAAGTAGCCGTTGCTATTGGTGACGTTTACGGTTCGTTTGCATTGCTTGCAAATAATGCAGACTATACTTTCGTTGTAGGTAATAACTGCGTATCTTATGCAAGCCCAAGCGTTATTTCTGCATCAAGCAAAAACTTAATGGCTAAAGAGAGTATTGGTGGCAACAAGTCTATTAACGGTGTTAAAACTTTTGCAGTTAAAGATTTAAGCGAAGTTAAAGACGGTATTACTAAAGTATTCGGCGTTTTACCACAAATGTCAGGTTTAGTTGTTGATACTGACGACGATTTAAATCGTTCTAACCCAGCCCTTAATGAAAAGGCTTGCGCTAATTGCTTAATAAACTCTATATACGATAAAGATACGTTTGTTAAAATGTATGAAGGTTATGCAGACGAAGTTATCGTAGGTGTAGGTAGAATTGGTGGTATTGCTACTGCCGGTATTATTTTTGACGGTGGTGAAGAAGGCGTTGAACTTACTTTATCTAACGTATTAAAAATTAAAAACTTTGCAAGTTTCGTTGCTGATAACGGTTTACCTACAATTACTCTTGTAAACACTAAGGGTATTAAGATTGATGCTTGTACGGCTTCAACTCCAATTATGGTAGAAGTTATGAACATGCTTTATAACTTATCTAATAATGGTAGAATTTCAGTTGTATACGGCAAGGCAATCGGTCTTGGCTATACTGCATTTGCATCAAGAAACTTCGGTAATACTTATACTTTCGCTTTTGCTAATGCAAAAATCTCATTACTTGACGGTGAAACTGGCGTTGCCGCTACGTTTGGTACTGTTGATAATGAAAAAATTACTGAACTTAGCGAAAAATACGGCGAAATGCAAGATGCATTCAACGCTGCTAAACTCGGTTGCGTAGATAATATTATTGAACCAGAATTCGTTCGTCAATACGTAATTTCTGCACTTCAAACGTTAGTTCGTTAATAAAGGGGTTTAAAAATGTTAAATCAATTATTAAGTGGTACTATGCAAGACGGATTACTTACGTTTATATTAGGTATGTTAGTCGTTTTTGGCGGCATAGCAATAATCGTAGTATTCGTATCTTTAGCAGGATATTATTTTAATAGACCTATTAAAGAAAAACAAGCACCAGTACAAGAAGTTAAAAAAGAAATAGTTGAAGTTCAAAGTCAAGACGAACTTCCAGCACACGTAAAAGCAGCAATTGTAGCGGCAATATCAGCATACTACTTTACTGCAAACGCAAATTCAACTAAAAAGTGTGATTTTGTGGTTAAAAAAATAAAGAGAATTTAAGGAGAAAAATTATGCGTAAATTTATCGTAACTATTGAAGGAAAACAATATGAAGTTGGCGTTGAAGAAATAACAAGCGGTGCACAAGTTGCTCCGGTTGTGACTGAAGTTAAACCTGCTCCACAACCAGCGGCTGCACCTGCTCCAAAAGCACCTGCAGGTCCTGTAAACGGAACTAAAATGGAAGCACCAATGCCAGGTATGATTAAAGCATATAAAGTTGCAGAAGGCGCAACGGTTAAGGAAGGCGACGTTGTGCTTGTACTTGAAGCAATGAAAATGGATAACGATATGACTGCACCTTGCAGTGGTACAATTTCATTTAAGGCTGCAGTAGGTTCAAACGTAGATACAGGCGCAGTAATGGCTGTTATTTCATAATTAAGGAGATAAATAATGTTTGCTTTATCTTCAATTTGTGGATTTTGGCAAGACTTTGCTAATTCATTTGTAAATCTTTGGCATAGTACGGGTGTTTATTCACTTGTGACCAAAGAAGCAACTTGGCAAAATCTTGTTATGGTATTAATATCTTTCGTGCTAGTATATTTGGCAGTAGTTAAAAAGTTTGAACCTTTACTTCTTTTGCCAATCGCGTTTGGTATGTTTATCGTAAATATTCCAGGTGCGTACAAAATTTTATTTGGTACAAAAGGTTATATAATTACGGACTCGTTAGCAAACGTTGAAGTTGCTAGGGGAACGCTTGAAGAGTTAGGCGTTTTATTTGGTCAATCGTTTAAAGACTTTGCTGCGTTAGAACAATTCTTAACTACAAGTTCTAATATCCAAATAAACTCAACTACTTATCTTCCAGGCGTTTTAGTTTCTTCAACTGAAACGGTAATTAGAGACCAAGGTCTTTTCTATTATATATATAAGGGTGTTGACTGGGTATTATTCCCACCAATTATCTTCTTAGGTATCGGCGCTATGACTGACTTTGGCCCACTTATTGCTAACCCTAAGAGTATGTTCATCGGTGCAGGCGCACAACTTGGTATATTTATTGCTTTCTTCTTAGCAATTTTATTAGGTTTTGACGTTCAAGGCGCAGGCGCTATCGCTATTATCGGCGGTGCAGACGGTCCTACTGCAATTTACGTTACTAAAAAGTTGTCAGAAGACCTTTTACCTGCAATCGCTATCGCAGCGTACTCATATATGGCTTTAATTCCTATGATTCAAAAGCCTATTATGAAACTCTTTACGACTGATAAAGAACGTAAAATTAAAATGAAACAGTTAAGGCGTGTTTCTAAGGTTGAGAAAATTGTTTTCCCAATGCTCGTCACTTTAGTTGTAGGTCTTATTCTTCCAGACGCTATACCACTTTTAGGTATGCTTATGTTTGGTAATTTAATGAAAGAGTCTGGCGTTACTGAAAGACTTGTAGACACATCTAAAAACGGTCTTATGAACACAATTACAATCTTCTTAGGTTTAATGGTAGGTTCAAAGGCAGTTGGTTCTATATTCTTAGCACTTGATACGCTTAAGATTATTTGTCTTGGTTTATTTGCCTTTATTATGGGTACTGTCGGCGGTTTATTAGTTGCTAAACTTATGAATAAACTTTCTGGCGGAAAAATCAACCCACTTATCGGTTCAGCAGGTGTATCGGCTGTTCCAATGGCTGCTAGAATTTCGCAAGACGTTGGTCGTGAATACGACCCTAACAACCACTTATTAATGCACGCAATGGGTCCAAACGTTGCAGGCGTGATAGGTTCAGCGATTGCCGCAGGTGTATTACTTGCACTTTACGCTTAATTTTAAGGAGATTATATTATGGGAAGAAAAGTTTTAATTACTGAAACTATATTGCGTGATGCTCACCAATCTCAAGCCGCTACTCGTATGAAATTGGAAGAAATGATTCCAATGCTTGAACAATTAGACAATATGGGTTATTATTCCATTGAAGCGTGGGGTGGTGCAACTTTTGACAGTTGTCTTCGTTTCTTAAATGAAGACCCATGGGAGCGTCTTAGAACATTAAGAAAATATATTACCAAAACACCTATTCAAATGTTGCTTCGTGGTCAAAACTTACTTGGCTATAAGCACTACGCTGATGACGTAGTTGAAAAATTTGTTGAAGCGTCTATTAAAAACGGTGTGACCGTTATAAGAGTATTTGATGCTTTAAACGACGAAAGAAATATGGAAGTTGCTATGAAAGCAATTAAAAAATACGGTGGTATTTGCGAAGCAACTATTTGTTATACTACAAGCCCTGTTCACACTAACGAATATTTCGTTGAAAAGGCAAAATTATTAGAAGATATGGGTGCTGATAACATATGTTTAAAAGATATGGCTAATATCTTATTACCATATACTGCATATGAAATTATCAAAGGTATGAGAGAAGTTTTAAAGCCTGAAACTAAAATTCACCTTCACACTCACAACACGACTGGTACTGGCGATATGGTATACCTTAAAGCAATTGAAGCGGGTTGCGATATTGTTGACTGTGCTTTATCTGCTATGGGTAATGGTACTTCTCAACCAGCAACAGAACCTTTCGTTGCTACTTTAAAAGGTACTGAATACGATACTGGCATTGACATTGAAAAACTCGTTCCTATTAACGAACATTTCAAACAAGTTGCTGCAAGGCTTGAAAAAGACGGTATTTTAAACCCAAAAGTACGTCAAATTGACGTAAATACTTTACTTTATCAAGTTCCAGGCGGTATGCTTTCTAACCTTATGAGCCAACTTAAACAAGCAGGTAAACTTGATAAACTTACTGAATGTTTAGCAGAAGTTCCAAACGTTAGAAAAGATAGCGGTTATCCACCACTTGTAACGCCATCATCACAAATCGTTGGTACTCAAGCAGTATTTAACGTATTACAAGGCGAACGCTACAAAATGGTGACTAAAGAGTTTAAAGCACTTATGAAAGGTGAGTACGGTAAACTAATTGGCGAACCTGACCCAGTAATTTTAAAGAAAGTTATCGGTGACGAAATTAGAATTACTCATAGACCTGCTGACGATATTCCACCAGAGTATGAGAAATTTAAAGCAGAAATGCAAGAATATTACACTCAAGAAGAAGACGTGTTGTCTTACGCATTATTTAACCAAGTTGCTATCAACTTCTTTAAATATAGACTTGCAAGAGACAAAAAGATTGATGCCGATATGGCAAAATCGTCAGTTTATCCTGTTTAATAATGAATATATTAATTTGTAATGACGATGGAATTTTTAGCGAGGGTCTTTTGGCTCTCGCTAATGTTCTTAGTAAAAAACATAATATTTGTATTTTTGCACCCGATGGAAATAGGTCGGGCTTTTCTCGTTCAATGTCTTTTCATAAAAACTTTACCGTTCTTAAACAAAACGACTTTGAACTTTGCGAAGCCTATACTGTATCAGGCACGCCGTCAGACGCTTGCAAAATTGGTTTAACATATTTTAAGCAAGATATTGACCTTGTTGTTTCGGGAATAAATTTAGGCTCTAACTTGGGTAGCGATATTTTTTATAGTGGAACGGTAAACGCTTGTTTTGAAGCCAATTTATCAGGTTATCCTGCAATAGCATTTTCAAATATTGCTCTTGAAAATTACGATTTTAACTCAAATTGTAAGTTTATTGAAGAATATTTTGATTATTTAGTGTCTATTTCATCAAAAAAATACACTTTAAACGTCAATATGCCAAACGTTAAATATAGTGATATTAAAGGCATAAAATTTTGCAAACCGGGTATTTGTAGGTATAGCGACGGCTACGTTAAAGTTGACGATATTACGTATAAACTTATAGGTAAACCAATTCCGCCTAGTAAAAAAGACTATGGTACCGATATTTATTATTCATATAATAACTACGTCACCATAACACCGGTAGTTCATAAAGTAAATAGTGATTACTATTTAAAGAAATTTAAGGATATTATATTTTAATGAAAAGCATTGTTATAGGTGCGGGGGCTTCCGGCTTAGTCGCAAGTTATTTTCTTGCTAAAAAAGGCGAAGAAGTTCTACTTATTGAACAAAATGAAAAATTAGGTAAAAAATTATACATCACGGGCAAAGGTAGGTGTAATATCACTAACGCTTGTGACGTTGATACCTTTTTAAATAACGTAGTTTCCAACCCTAAATTTTTACTTAGTTCAATTTACGGTTTTACTCCCGATGATACAATTAAATTTTTTGAAAGTTTAGGTTTAACTGTCAAAATTGAAAGAGGCAACAGGGTTTTTCCAGCGTCTGACAAGTCTAGTGACGTTATTAAAACCTTAGAAAAATCTTTAATTTCAAACGGCGTTCAAATAAACCTTAATGAAAAAGTAGAAAAAATATTAGTTAAAGACAATAAAGTTTTAGGCGTCAAAACTAATTTAAACGAATATTATAGCGACAAGGTCATAGTTGCAACGGGTGGAATTTCTTATCCGTCAACAGGCTCAACTGGTGACGGTTTTACCTTTGCAAAAGAGTTAGGTCACACCGTGACCGACCTTAAACCGTCGTTATGCGGTTTTAATTTAAAAGGCGAAGAGTATAAAGGTTTACAAGGCTTAACCTTAAAAAACGTCAAATTAAACGCCTACGATGGTAAAAAACAATATTATTCTGAGCAAGGCGAACTATTATTTACTCATTTTGGAATAAGCGGACCGCTAGTTCTTACTTGTTCGGCATTAACTACAAGACGTGATTTAAGTAAAATTAAACTTTCTATTGACCTAAAACCTGCTCTTAGTGAAAAAGAGTTAAATGATAGGGTATTACGTGATTTTACTTTAAATATAAATAAAGAGTTTAAAAATTCTTTAGACGCACTCTTACCAAAAGCGATAATTCCGCTTATTATTAGTCGCTCTGGTATAAATCCTAACAAAAAAAATCACTCAATTACTGTAAGTGAGCGTGAAAACTTAGTAAAAACGTTAAAAAATCTTACTTTTGATTTAAATTCGCTTAGGGGTTTTAACGAAGCGGTTATAACTAGTGGCGGTGTGTCTTGTAAAGAGATAAATCCAAGCACTATGGAAAGTAAAATTGTAAAAAACTTATATTTTATTGGCGAAGTTTTAGACGTTGACGCTTTTACAGGTGGTTTTAATTTACAAATAGCGTTCTCAACGGCAAAATGCTGTGCAGATAATTAATAATTAAAGGTGAATTTATGATAAATATAGCATTAGACGGCCCATCAGGCAGTGGAAAATCAACGGTAGCAAAAGCACTTTCTAAAAAGTTAAATATTTTATATTTAGATACGGGTGCTATGTATAGAGCGTGTGCTTTAAAAGCACATTTACTTGGCATTGATTGTAAAGACCAAGCAAGTGTTGACGGTTTTATTGATACCGTTAATATTGAAGTTAAATATTCAAACGGTGCTCAAATTACAATGCTTGACGGAGAAGACGTTAGCGAAAAAATTCGTGAAAACGTTATTTCCCTTAAAGCATCGGCTATTTCAGCGCATATGTCGGTTAGAAAAAAATTAGTTGACTTACAAAGGCAAATTGCATCGTCTACGGACTGTGTTTTAGACGGCAGAGATATAGGAACTAATGTTCTTCCAAACGCTAAATATAAATTTTATATAACCGCGTCTATTGACGTTAGAACTGAAAGAAGATTTATTGAACTTACAAATAAAGGTCAAGTCGTTGATAAAAACGTGTTAAGAGAAGAAATTGCGCTTCGTGATTATAACGATTCGCATAGAGAGTTTGCTCCGTTAAAACAAGCAAACGACGCTATTTATCTTGATACATCAAATATGAGTATTGACGAAGTAATTTCATTTATTTTAGAAAAATTGGAGAAATAATATGTTTTACAAAATTATAAGACCTTTAATGTATGCTTTTTACAAAGTTTTTTACCGTGTAAAAGTATTTGGTAAAGAAAACTTAATTAAAAAGGGCAAATGTATAGTTATTTGCAACCATTTAGGCAAGGCAGACGTATTGCCTGTCGGTGCTCTTTATAAAGATAAAACTATCTTTTTATCTAAAAAAGAGTGGTACGACAATAAAGTTTTAGGTTGGGTTATGATTAAGTTAGGTTCTATTCCTATTGATAGGGATAAACCTAGTATCGCAACAATAAAGCAAGCGCTTCAAGTTTTAAAAGAAAATAAAAGGCTTGGCATATTCCCAGAAGGTAGGCGTAATTTTGAAACTAACGACCTACAAGAGATAAAAGAAGGTACTTCATTATTTGCAGTTAAAGGTCAAGCCCTTATAACCCCAGTTATTATTTACGATAGGCTTCAAATGTTTAAAAAGAACTATTTAATCGTAGGTAAACCTATTGATTTATCTAGTTATTACGATAAAAAATTTGACGGCGAAATTTCTAAAGAATGTACTAAAATTATTACTGATACAATGGTTAATCTTCAACAAGAATTATTTAAAATCGTTGAAGATTTAAAGACTAAAAAGGCAAAATAATGGAAGTAATACTTGCAAAGAACAGCGGTTTTTGTCACGGCGTTAAAAATGCTGTAGATACCGTTATGAAAATTGGCAACGAAAACGTTTGTGTTTTAGGCGAAATTATTCATAACGAAAGCGTTTTAGAAAATTTATCTAAATTAGGCGTTAAAACAATTGACGATATATCTAAAATTACAGGCGAAACCGTCGTTATTCGCTCTCACGGTGTAGGCGAAAAGGTTTTAGAAGAACTAAATAAAAAAGGTGTAAAAGTAGTAAATTGTACCTGTCCCTTTGTTATAAAAACGCAAAAAATCGTCAATGACTATCATAAAAAAGGTTATCAAATAGTAATAATAGGAAAAAAGGACCACCCCGAAGTTGTTGGTATAAACGGTTGGTGTGATAATACCGCTACTATTTTGGACGATGATAACTTTGACGAAAATATTTTAATTGGCGATAAAATATGCGTAGTTTCACAAACAACTTATTCAATTGAAAAATTTGATAAAATTTTAAAAAAAATACAACAAAACACCGTTAAAACAGTTGATGTTTTTAAAACAATTTGTTATACTACTATCAAGCGTCAATTAGAAGCAACAGACCTTTCTAAAAAGTGCGATGCTATGGTTGTAATTGGTGGTGCAAATAGTTCAAACACTCAAAAATTGTACGATATTTGCAAAAATAATTGCGACTCAACTTTTTTGATATCAAACCCTAAGGGGTTAGATTATAAATTATTAAAACGCTATAAGCGTGTTGGTATTGTTTGCGGGGCGTCCACTCCGTATGAACAAGCGATGGAGGTTTTCTTAACAATGGAAGAAAAAGAAGTAAATTTAATGGAACAAGTTATGCAAGGCGAAAAGCAAAATCTAAAAAAGGGGCAAAAAATTAATGTTGTAATTTCGGCTATTAACGAAGACGGATTAAAAGTTTACTTTGATGGCAAGACAGATTTTACTCTCAGTAAAGACGAACTCGCTTGTGAAGAGTTTGATAAAAACGCATATACTGTTGGTGAGGATATTGAAGTTGTTGTAATGGCAGTTAAACCACACCTTGCAGTTTCACAAAAACAAATTTTAGTTTTAAAGCAAGAAGATGAAATTGCTCAAAAATTAAAAGAAGAAGACACTATTATTAACGTACAAATTACAGGTTCTAATAAAGGTGGTCTTATTGGTAAGTACGAAATGTTTGACGTTTTCGTTCCTGCTAAAGAAATTAAGATTGGCTTTGTTTCAGACCTTACTAAATATGCAGGTAAAACTTTAAGGGTTAAACCTTTAAAAGTTGAATACACTCCTAGAAAGAAAGAAATCGTTGCTTCTCAAAAAGTTATATTAGAAGCAGAAAAACAAGCAAGAGAATTAGCAAAAGCGCAAAAAGAAGAAGAATTCTTCGCTAGTATCGCTCTTAACGACGTTGTCACTGGTACAGTTGTTAGATTTGCTCAATTTGGTGCTTTCGTTGTAGTTAACGGCTTTGACTGTTTAGCACACGTTTCAGACCTTTCTTGGACAAATATTAAAAACCCAGCAGACGTTTTAGAAGTTGGTAAATCATACGATTTCGTTGTATTAAAAATTGACAAAGAAAACAAGAAAGTTTCTATCGGTTATAAGCAATTACAACCAAAACCATGGGATTTAGTTGCTGATAAATATGCAGTAGGCGATACAGTGACTGGTAAAATTGTAAGAGTTGTTGACTTTGGTGCTTTCGTTGAAATTGAAAAGGGTGTTGATGGTTTAGTTCACGTTTCTCAAATCTCTCATGAGTTTTTAGAAAAACCTGCATCAATCTTAAAAGTTGGTGAAGAAGTGACTGCTAAAATTCTTTCAATCAAACCTGAAGAAGAAAAAATGAACCTTTCTATTAAAGCGTTAATTGAAGCGCCTAAGAAAGAAGAAAAAGAAGAACCAAAGAAAGAAAAGAAAGTTAAGAAGGAAGACGACGAAGAACTTCGTAGTTGGACAGATAGCGACAACACTGACGTATCTATCGCAGATTTATTAAACAAATAATTTATTTAAGAGATAAAACGCTTGTTTTGTCTCTTTTATTTTTCACTTTTTTATTAAAAACATTTAAATTATTGCTTTTTTTTAAAAAAATATTTACACTAAATAAAAATTGTGTTATGATAAATAATATTTTAAAGGAGTTATTTATGGAAAATCAACAAGGTTTATCTAAAAAATACGGGCTATTTACCGCAATTTGTATGGTTGTAGGTATTGTTATTGGCTCAGGTATTTTCTTTAAAGGTCAAACAGTATTACAACATACTAAAGGCAACTTACTCTTAAGCGTTCTTTCATGGCTTATCGGTGGTGTTGTAATGATTATTTGTTCGGCTCAGTTCGCAGTTATGGCAACTAAGTATGAAAAGGTTAACGGTGTAGTAGACTATGCTGAAGTGACGTGTGGTAAAAAATATGCTTACTATTTAGGTTGGTTCGTAACTACTATTTACTATCCTGCTATGACGTCGGTTTTAGCGTGGGTATCGGCTAGATATTTAGGCGAAATTATAGGCTGGGGCGCTGCTTCTCCTGAAGTTATGGCTCTTGCAGGCTTCTTCTTAGTGTTTAGTTATTGCTTAAACGCATTATCTCCAAAAATTGCAGGTTATTTCCAAGTTTCAACTACCATTATTAAACTTATTCCACTTACATTAATGGCGGTCGTAGGTGTTATTGTAGGTTTATCTAACGGAACGCTTCAAGGCAATTTTGTAGGCGACGCTATTTCTCAATCAGCAGGAGGTAATGAACTTTTTGCAGGCGTATGCGCAACTGCATTTGCTTACGAAGGTTGGATTATAGCAACGTCAATTAACTCTGAAATTAAAAATGCTAAAAAGAACTTGCCAATTGCCCTTATTTTAGGTGCAGTTATAGTTGTAGTTATTTACGTTTTATATAATATTGCAATCGGCGGTGGCGCTTCTACTACCGAAATTCAACAAAACGGTGCGCCAACTGCTTTTTATAACGTGTTTGGTAAAATTGGTGGTAGTATTTTAAGCGTATTTATCGTAATATCTTGTCTTGGAACACTAAACGGCTTAATGGTTGGCAGTACAAGGGGTTTATATTCAATTGCAGTTCGTGGCGAAGGTCCTTTTCCTAAAATGTTTAGTCAGGTTGACTCTGTCACAAATATGCCTACTAACTCTGCAGTATTCGGTTTATTTACTTGCGGTGCATGGCTTTTATATTTCTATGGTGCAAATTTAACAAGTGGTTGGTTTGGTCATTTTAATTTTGACTCGTCTGAACTTCCTATTATCACTATTTATGCAATGTATATTCCTATGCTCATAAGGTGGATAATTCTTGAAAAAGATTTTAGCGTATTTAAAAGATTTATATTGCCAATAGCATCTATTATAGGGTGTGTGTTCCTTGTTTTCGTTGCTATTATGTCTCACGGTGTAAACCCATACCGTAACTCTCAAGAGTTTACTTTCCCTGTGCTATTCTATTTAATAGTTTTTGCCGCAGTTATGCTTATAGGTTTTATATGTTCTAATGATTTTAAAAAGATAATTAGTAAAATTAAAAAATAAAATTAAAAACCTAAGTAGGCTTTAAACCCGCTTAGGTTTTTATTATACATATAAAATTACTTATAATGATTGCGTTTATCTTAAAAATTTAGTATAATATAATATGATATATTGGGGAAATAATGGATATAATAACAATTTGCAAATCTTTAAGATTAAAAGGCAATCTTTTAAGTTATAAGATTTTATCTAATGGTAATATAAATACTACTTACCACGTTATTACAACCGATAAAGATTTTATATACGAATATTTATTGCAAAGGATAAATAAAAACGTTTTTAAAGACCCTATTAACGTAATGGAAAATATAAAAAACGTCACTTCTTACGTTAACGAGAAAAATATAAAATCAGATATTAGAATTTTATCTTTTAACACAACTATTGACGGTTATCCATATTTAGTTGACGATACAGGCAATTATTGGCGTGCAAGAGAGTATTTAGATTGTCTTTCGTTTAATTCTACTAATAATTTAAAAGTAATAGAGCAAACAGGTTATGCTTTTGGCGAATTTCAACGCTTGCTTGATGGGTTTGATTCGTCTATTTTATTTGACTCTATCCCAAACTTTCACAATACAAAAATTAGGCTAGAAAATTTAGAAAACGCTATATTATACTCAAAAACTGATAGAATATTAGAGTGTAAAGAGTTAATTCAATACGTTTTATCTAATAAAACTACTGCTACAACGTTAGTTAATTTGCTTTATTTAGAAAAATTACCACTTCGCGTCACTCATAACGATACAAAGTGCAACAACGTAATTTTTGATAAAAATACTTTTAAAGCAATATCGGTTATAGACCTTGATACCATAATGTCTGGGCTTACAGGTTATGATTTTGGCGACGGTGCACGCTCTATTTGTTCAACAACATTAGAAGACGAAACTGACCTAAGTAAAGTTAAGTTTGACCTTCAAAAGTTTGACGCTTATACAAAAGGCTATTTAAAACCACTTAAAAACATATTAACTGAGTGTGAAATAAATACCTTAGGTTTAAGCGTTTATATTATGACTTTAGAACTAGCCGCAAGGTTTTTGACCGACTATTTAGATGGTGACGTTTACTTTATTTATAAATATCCCAAACAAAATCTTTATAGGGCAAAGTGTCAAATAGCATTAGCAAAAGATATAATGTATAAACTAGATAAAATCAACGAAATTATTTTAAAATATTCAAAATAATATGTATTTAGAAAAATTAGAAGACGGAATTAGTATTAAACAATTTAATATTGAAGAACTAAACTTGCTAGCAAGTGAAATTAGAAACGTTATAATTGACACGGTAAATAATAACGGCGGGCATTTATCGCCAAACTTAGGTACTGTTGAACTTATTATCGCCTTGTTTTACGTGTATGATTTTCCTAACGATAAAATTATTTTTGACGTAGGCCATCAATCTTACGCTTATAAAATACTTTCTAATAGGCTTAACAAAATTAAAACTATTAGAACAAAAGAGGGTATTTCGGGCTTTCCTGATACATGTGAGAGCGAATACGATGCCTTTTCAACAGGTCATGCAGGTACGTCAATTTCTGCAGGACTAGGTTATTGTTATTCAAGAGATTTGCTTAAAAAAGATTATAACGTTATATCTTTTGTAGGTGATGCGTCATTTTTCAATGGTGAAAATTTAGAAGCCATTACGTCAAGTGCTATAAAACCTAAAAACTTTACTATTATTTTAAACGATAACGGTATGTCTATTGGCAAGAATAATAACGGTTTATATAAACTTATTTCTAAAGTGACCGTTAAAAAACGCTATATAAAATTTAACAACCTTATTTCTAAAATTTTTAAAGGGTTTATAGGTAAGTTTTTAAAGTCAATTAAACGTTCTATTAAAAGAACTTTAAATCTAAACACCGTTAGCGACACTATTGGTCTTAAATACGTTGGTGTTTTTGACGGGCATAATATAAAAGACTTAATTAAAATTTTAACCGACGTTAAAAATAGCAATAACCCAACCTTATTACACGTTAAAACTATAAAAGGTAAAGGTTACGAAAATGCTGAGAAAGATTCTTCAAAATTCCACGGCGTATCAAAAGACTTAAAAACGTCTAAAAATACCTTTTCTAATAACGTATCTAATATTTTAGAGAAAATTTATGCTAAAAATGATAAAATCGTTGCAATTACTGCAGGAATGAAAGACGGTGTTGGTCTTTCAAATTTTGCATCTTTGCACCCAAATTCCTTTATAGACGTTGGTATTATGGAAGAGCACGCCGTCACTTTAGCAAGCGGTATTGCGACAAGTGGCGTAAAACCGATAATTTTTATGTATTCAACTTTTCTTCAACGTTCTTACGACCAAATTTTGCACGACGTTTGTATTCAAAATTTACCGGTTGTATTTTGCATAGATAGGGCGGGCTTTGTAGGTAGTGACGGTAAAACACATCAAGGTCTATTTGATTTGTCATACTTATCACATATACCAAACTTAACAATTTTAGCCCCAAAAGACGTTAACGAGTTTGAATCTCAGTTAAATTTAGCGCTTGAGTTAAATAGCCCTGTTGCAATTCGTTATCCTAACGGAAAAACTGATACTTTTTCGTCTACAGTTGATGATGGCGACTTATTAAAGTGGGAAGTTTTATCACAAGGTAAAAATAACGTAATTTTAGCAGTCGGTCCAAGAATGTTGAGTTTAGCGTTCAAAGTTAAAAATATTACTAATTTGCCGTTAGAAATTGTAAATGCTAGAACGATAAAACCACTTGACGAGAGTTATTTGCTTTCAATTTCAAACAAGAACGTTATAACGCTTGAAGAAAACGTTATAAAAGGTGGTTTTGGCTCACAAGTTTTAGAGTTTTATTCTCAAAACAACCTAAAAACTACCGTTAAAGTATTAGGAGCGCAAGATAAATTTGTAATGCACGCTACTGTTGACGAGCAGTTTTTAGACAATAATTTAACATTAGAAAACGTAATTAAATATTTAAAATAAATTTAAGACCTAGCAAATGCTAGGTCTTTTTTTTATTGAAAATTAAATAGTAAAATTAAATAAAATCGTTCTATAAAAATTTTATAAATAATAAAATATATTAATGCTAGAATTTTTACCAAATAATATATTAAAAAAGTTAAAACAATTTAATATAACTTTAATAAATGAAATACGTTTAAGAGAAAACAGTGAAATAACTCTTATCTATAATGGTAATTATTATAAAATAAAAACGACTAAGGTGTCACAGCAAGACATTTTAGAAATTGTGTTAAACGCCTGTAAACGCTCAATTTATTCGTACGATGAAGATATTAAAAACGGATTTATCACGACGGACAAGGGTGTTAGAATTGGCTTAGCGGGTACTTTTGTTATTGAAAATGGAAAAGTTCAAACTATTAAAGACTTTTCGTCGTTAGTAATTAGAATTCCAAGCCAAGTTAAAGGCTTTGCAAGTGAATTTTATTCTAAATTTTATAAAGGTGGTGGCGTTCTAGTCATTTCTAAAACAGGGGTCGGAAAAACTACGTTTATTCGTGACCTTGCAAGGCTTATTTCTTACGATAATTTAGGTAGTATAGTTGTTATTGACGAAAGGAACGAAATTTGCGCTAAAACTGAGTTTTCTTCTTTTGATTTAGGTGCTAACGTTGACGTTTTAACCTATGCACCAAAAGAGTATGGCTTTTCTCAGGCAATACGCACCTTAAATCCAAACTATATAGTGACAGACGAACTTATGTCTATAAGCGACGCTAAAGGCGTTTTAAGGGCTTTTAACGGCGGAATTAGCGTAATTGCTACCGTTCACTCAAATTCTATTGAACTGGTTAAAAATATAGGTTATTTAGCCCCTTTAATAAATAACAGGTGTTTTAATTATTACGTTATTATATCGTTTAACGATTTAATGCGGAAAATTGAAGTTTATGATAAAAATTTTAATAAATTATGTTTTTAATTAGAGTAATTGTAGGTGTTTGTGCGGTTATAATTTCAGTTAAAATTGGTATTGATAAGTCAAACAAATATAAAAACGAATATTATTTTTGGCTATCGCTTATTGCTTTTTGCGACAGTTATATTTTAGAAATTTCTTATAAAAAAACTGAAATTAACAATTTTTTAAAATATAAATCAAGTTCAATAGATTTTGATATGTTTTTAA
>JAZRNF010000097.1:0-33715 GCA_045648085.1 Christensenellaceae bacterium
CGTTTCGGATATTATTTATATATAACCCTTATCCACAACTTTTAGCCGACGGCTAAAAATATAACTCTTTGCCAAGCGAAGAATATCACTAAAAGCCAAAGGCTTTGAATACCACTCGACGAAGTAGAATATCACTCTTAATTCAATGCCTTGCCGTAGACTTGTCTTTTAGCACTTGTAATTGGCAAAGTAAAAATTAAACATCGTAATACGTCGTTAAAGCCATTTGGCAATACAACAAGCGTGGCTATGCGGTGATATTTTCACTACGTGAAAGTTATATCTTGCTACGCAAAGTTATATACAAAACTTGCGTTTTGTGTGATATGTTTTCTAATGAAAACGTTTCGGATATTATTTATATATAACCCTTATCCACAACTTTTAGCCGACGGCTAAAAATATAACTCTTTGCCAAGCGAAGAATATCACTAAAAGCCAAAGGCTTTGAATACCACTCAACGAAGTAGAATATCACTCTTAATTCAATGCCTTGCCGTAGACTTGTCTTTTAGCACTTGTAATTGGTAAAGTAAAAATTAAACATCGCAATACGTCGTTAAAGCCACTTGGCAATACAACTAAAAACGCCGCTACAAAGCGTAGCGGCGTTTAATTTTTTAAAAATTATTTACATAAATCTGCTTTACCAGCACAACCTAAAACGTTAATGAGTTTGTGTCTAACAATCTCTTTAATGTTTGCTCTTGCAGGTTTAAGATATTCTCTTGGGTCAAATTTGTCAGGGTGTTCAGCAAAGAACTTTCTAACAGTACCAGTCATTGCAAGACGAAGGTCGCTATCAATGTTGATTTTACATACTGCAAGTTTAGCGGCTTCTCTTAATTGTTCTTCTGGAACGCCGATTGCGTCTGGCATTTTGCCACCGAAAGTGTTTACCATTTTAACGTAATCTTGTGGAACTGATGAAGAACCGTGGAGAACGATAGGGAAGTTAGGAAGGCGTTTAGAAACTTCTTCTAAGATATCAAAACGAAGTGCAGGTGGAACTAAAATACCTTTTTCGTTAACTGTACATTGTTCAGGTTTAAATTTGTATGCACCGTGTGAAGTACCGATAGCGATTGCTAAAGAGTCAACACCTGTTTTAGAAACGAATTCTTCAACTTCTTCTGGTCTTGTGTAAGAACCAACTGCATGAGAAACTTCGTCTTCAATACCAGCAAGTGTACCAAGTTCACCTTCAACTACAACGCCGTGGTCGTGAGCGTACTCAACAACTTTTTTAGTTAAAGCGATGTTGTCTTCAAAAGAGTGAGAAGAACCGTCAATCATAACTGAAGTGAAACCGCCGTCTATACAAGCCTTACAAGTTTCAAAGTCAGGACCGTGGTCAAGGTGTAATACTACTGGAATATCAGGACACTCTTGAACTGCTGCTTCAACAAGTTTAACAAGGTAAGTGTGGTTAGCGTATGCTCTTGCACCTTTAGATACTTGAAGAATAACTGGTGCTTTTTCTTCTTGACACGCTTCAGTGATACCTTGAACAATTTCCATATTATTTACGTTAAATGCGCCGATAGCGAAACCGTTCTTATATGCGGTTTCAAACATTTTTTTACTATTGACTAATGCCATAAAAAAATCCTCCTAAAGAATTATTGTTTTTAACGCAAGTATTATACAACATATTTTACTAAAGTGCAATCGTTTTTAACGATTTTTGTAATTTTGTAGTAAATTTTATAAATAAGTATAAATTTTTTTAACCTTGTCAAGAATAAAAGTAAGACAAAAAGGCTCTTAGTACATATAATATAACAGGGGCTTTCAAGTGAGGTTTTTATGATAAAAAGAGGAGAACTTTACTACGCAGACTTAAGCCCCGTAGTTGGAAGTGAGCAGGGTGGTGTTCGCCCTGTATTAGTAGTTCAAAACGACGTGGGAAATAAGCATAGTCCAACTATTATTGCCGCTGCCGTGACAAGTAAGATAAATAAGGCTAAATTGCCAACTCATATTGAACTTGCCGCTATTGATTACGGTCTTACTAAAGATTCAGTCGTTTTACTTGAGCAAATTAGAACTATTGACAAAAGAAGACTAAAAGAAAGAATAGGCGAACTTCCTAAAACTACTATGCTTAGGGTTGACGATGCGTTGCTTATAAGTTTAGGTTTTATAAAGACAAGTTAAAACTCGTTTAAATTTTAGCAATTGCTATTTTTAAGCGAGTTTTATTTTTTTATATACAAATTTTAGCCCTATAATCAAATTTTCATATTTGACGTAAAAGGTAAAAATAAATGCTAAAGAGTAAAAATAATATCAAAAATAACGGCTAACTTTTCAAAGTTTATTTTAAAGCGTTGCAATTTTAATAATTGTATGTTAAAATTATTACAAAAGTGTTAAAATATGTTATATTTTATAAAAAGGGGTTAAAATGAAAAAATTTAATGGTTTTGAAATAACTATATCGGCAGTTGCGGTAATTTTAATAATTATTTTATCGGCGGTATTAGGCGTACTTAAAAACGTTGGGGTTTTGGATTTTAAAGTTTCAACCTTTACTCTTATTTTAACGTCGCTTTGCTTAGGTTTAGGCTTGTATACTGCGGTATTTGGCATTTTAAGAAAAGGCGGTTATGAGTTTGCCGTTGGCTCTATAATTCTCAATATCGGCATATGTTTATTTATGCACTGTTTACAAGTAAAGGCAGCGGTTAACGTTATAATTACGCTTGCATTTTTCTTTATTGCATTTACGGCGTTATTTATATTAAAAGCAAAATACTTGGCTTTCGTACCTACTGATAAGGAAGAAGGTCACGTGTCTTTTATGGACAGGCTAAGTGCGGAAAAATCAACGCAACAAGAAGAACTTCCTGAAATTAAAAGTTTTAAAGATTAAAAGGTGAATTATGGGTAGCAGAAATCTTACTTTACTTACAGACCTTTATCAACTTACAATGATGAACGGCTATTATAAAGAAGGCAAATGTGATGAAGTGGTTATTTTTGACGTGTTCTTTAGGCAAAACGAACTTATTACCTACTCTTTAGCGGCAGGTTTAGAGCAAGCCGTAGACTACGTTTTAAACTTAAATTTCACAAATGAAGACGTTGAGTATTTAAGGGGTTTAAAAATCTTTGACGAAGGTTTTTTAAAATATCTTAGTACGTTAAAGTTTACTGGCGATATATATTCCGTTAAAGAAGGGACTATGGTATTCCCTGGCGAGCCTATCTTTACGGTATGTGCACCGATTGTTCAAGCACAACTTATAGAAACGGCAATTTTAAATATTATAAACCATCAAACGTTAATAGCGTCTAAGGCGGCAAAGGTATGCTATTCGGCTAAAGGCGATAACGTAATGGAATTTGGTCTACGTAGGGCACAAGGTCCTGACGCGGGCATTTACGGTGCACGTGCGTCAATTATAGGTGGTTGTAATTCAACTAGCAACGTGCTTGCGGGCAAAATGTTTGACGTTCCCGTTTCGGGCACTCACGCTCACAGTTGGGTTATGAATTTTGATAGCGAATATGAAGCGTTCAAGGCTTATTCTGAAACGTATCCTGACGCAACCTTATTACTCGTAGATACTTACGATACTTTAAGGAGCGGTATTCCTAACGCCATAAAAGTGTTTAAAGAGTTAAGGGCAAAGGGTAAAAAGCCAATCGGTATAAGGCTTGATAGTGGCGACCTTGCATATCTTACTAAAAAAGCACGTGAAATGCTTGACGAAGCAGGGTTTGAAGACGCTATTATTTGCGCAAGTGGCGATTTGGACGAAAAACTTATTCAATCGCTTAAAATACAAGGTGCAAAAATCAATAGTTGGGGTATAGGGACTAAACTTATAACTAGTGCCGATATGCCTGCGCTTGGCGGTGTGTATAAACTTGCTGGCGTCATTGATAAAGACGGCAACGTAGTACCTAAGATAAAAGTTTCTGAAAGCAGTGCTAAAATCACTAACCCAGGCTTTAAAAAGGTGGTGAGAATTTACGGCGGCAAATCGTATAAAGCAGAAGCCGACCTTATTATGCTTATGAATGAAGAGATTGATACGTCAAAACCACTTACCATAACTCACCCTTTAGAAACATGGAAAAAGATTACGTTTACCGACTATAAAATCAAGCAATTAACTGAAAAAATAGTAGAAAACGGCAAACTGATATATGATTTACCAAAGGTAAAAGAAATAAAGGCGTATGCTAAAAAAGAAATGCAAACTTTCTGGGACGAGTATTTAAGAATAGACAGTCCACATATATATAAAGTAGACTTATCCGACGAACTTCTTAGTTTAAAAACTAAAATGCTTGACGATATAAGAAAAGGAAATCAAAAATGATAAACAACAATAAACCAAACCAAAACATTGAAAATGCAAGACTTAGGGCTAAAATGATAACTTCGCTTGCTAAAGAGCAATACGCAGTAGAAGTTGAGCGCTTAAAGTCATTTATAGACCGTTGGAACGACTATACTCAAGATATAGTTAACAAATATCCTTGTGATAAAACAAGAAAAGCCGTTGCCGTTGGTCAAATGATAAAAGATATTTTAATGCAAGAAACTTCTCCTGAGTTTACAAACAAACAAAAAATATCTGAAGTTTATAAACTCATTGAAATTATTGAAGAAATAAAAGAAGAACCTAAGCAAGAAGAGATTAAAAAGCAAGAAGTAGTAGAAGAAACTGGCTTTAATTTAGACGACGTTGTAAACCCTAAAGAAAAGTTAGATTTGGATTCTTTACTCAAAGAATTAGGCGTTAAAAAGTAAAATTAGGGGAATTTATGCTTTATATAATCTTTTCTATTATAGCCTTAGGCGTACTCGGTTTAGATATGCTATCTAAAAGTTTAGCGGTTTCTAAGACGATTGACAAGGTTATAATTCCTAAACTTTTAAAGTTTAAACTAACTTATAATACGGGTGCGGCGTTTAGTTTTTTAGGCGATAAATCGTGGGCTATTTACGTATTTGCCGCGCTGACTATTTTTGTGCTTTTAGGCATACTTGCCTTTATGATTTTTTGCATAATAAAAAAACAAAAACCGTCGCTTTGGCTAGGCTTTGCTTTTTCCCTTGTTTTTGCAGGTGGTCTTGGCAATTTAATTGATAGATTATGGCTTGGTAAAGTGCGTGATTTTATCTTTGTTTTTTACACTACCGATATATTCCCTGCAATATTTAATATTGCAGATATAGCGCTCGTTGTGGGCGTAATTATGATTTGCGCATACATTTTATTCATTGATAGCGACGCTGTTTTTAAATTTAAACCTAGCGAAGAAAAAGATAATGGAAATAAAGAAAATAACGGTTGACCAAGGTGGCGAAAGGTTTGACGTTTACTTGTCAAAACAACTAGGCTTTACAAGGTCAAAAATCAAAAATATATTAGACGACGGTGGTTGTCTTTTAAACGGTGCGCCAATAAAACCACGTGACATAACTAAGGTTGGCGACGTTGTAGAAATTACTCTTAAAGACCCAACGGAGTTAGACGTAAAACCAGTCAATATCCCACTTGATATAGTGTATCAAGACGATAGTTTTGCAGTTATAAACAAACAGCAAGGTTTAACGGTGCACGCGGGTAGTGGTACTGACGAAAACACCTTGGTTAACGCGCTACTATTTCACCTTGACAAACTAAGTGGTATAAACGGCGTAATTCGTCCGGGGATAGTGCATAGAATTGATAAAGATACGACGGGGCTTTTAGTCGTTGCTAAAAATGACGATGCGCATTTATCTTTATCAAAACAAATAGAAGAAAAGACTTGTTTTAGGACTTATTTAGCACTATTAGAAGGCGTTGTTAAGGAAGACAAAGGTGTTATTGACACCTATATTGATAGGCATAAAAAAGACAGGACGAAAATGGCGGTTTCTACTGATGGCAGGCGTGCTATTACCGAGTTTAAAGTGCTAAAAAGATACGAAAATTTCACCCTTTGTGAGTTTAAACTACAAACGGGAAGAACGCATCAAATTAGAGTGCATTCTAAGCATATCGGGCACCCTGTTGTAGGTGACGTTTTATATGGTTTTAAGAACCAAAAATTTAACTTAAACGGTCAATTATTACACGCCTATAAACTTGAATTTACCCACCCAAAAACTCAAAAAAGGGTGAGTTTTGAAGCCCCTTTACCTGACTATTTTTTAAACGTTTTAAGCAAGTTAAGGTAGTTTTTTTAATTGAAAATAATTTAGTAAAAAGTAGGCTTTTAGGCTTACTTTTTTTATTATAGTTTAGTTTTTTTAAAAAAAATTTTTTAGTAAAATTTCCCATTATATCAAGCATTTTTACCCTTATAAATTTAATGGTTAAAAATAAGTTTTAAAAGGGGGTTGACAACTAAAAAAATACGTAGTATAATCTTTGCAATAAGTCTTTAATTTAAGTACTGTGATACTTGCAAGGCAGCAATAAAAATTGTGACTATAACTATGCCTTTCAAATCACTTTGCAAGGCATTTTTTTATGGGGTTAAAATGACGGAAAAAACTATTTTAATGGACGGGCTTGCCCAGTCAAGAGCGCTATTTAGAATTTCGCACGAAATTATTGAAAAAAATAAGGGTACGGAAGATATCGTTCTTATTGGTATTTTAACTCGTGGCGTAAATATTGCTAAAATTATAAAAGATAATATTAAAAAGATTGAAGGTGTAGATATACCCTTTGGGTATATAGACATAACTCTCTATAGGGACGATTTGTCTGAAATTACCGATATGCCAAAGGCAAACAAAACGGATATTGACTTTAATATTAAAGATAAAAAGGTGGTACTTTGTGACGACGTTTTGTTTACAGGTAGAACAGTAAGGGCGGCTATTGAAGCCGTTTTAAGCCTTGGTAGACCAAAGTCAATTCAACTTGCTGTTTTAGTTGATAGGGGTCATAGGGAATTGCCTATTCGCGCCGATTACGTGGGCAAGAGTATACCTACGTCGCTAAGCGAAGTCGTAAGCGTAAAATTTAGTGAATTAGACGGTGAAAATAGCGTTAAATTATACGATAAAAACGCGTAAAAATTTTTAGTTGTTTTCGGCAATTTTTTCTAAGTAAATAACGTAGATAAAACGGCTACTTTTCTTAATATATAATACAAATGAAAACGACGGGTTTTCCGTTGGATAATAAAACAATAAAATATATTTTTTTACAAGGAGATAAAAATATGAAATTAACTTATCAAGTTAACGAGAAAGCGCCTTTTGGCAAAAACCTTATGTACGCTTTCCAACAACTCTTGGCAATTCTTGCCGCAACAGTACTCGTTCCTGTATTAGTTGACCCAGCGGGAACTTACTTAAGTCAAGCATCTGCTCTTATTGGTGCTGGTGTAGGTACTTTAGTTTACTTACTCTTCACTAAGTTTAGAAGCCCTGTTTTCTTAGGTAGTTCATTTGCGTTTATCGCACCTTTATTCACTGGTGTATTATACGGCTACTGTGGTATCATTTTAGGTTCTATCTTCGCTGGTTTAGTTTACGTAATCATCGCTATTATCATTTCTAAAGTTGGCGCTGGTTGGATTAACAAACTTATGCCTCCAGTAATCATTGGACCTACCGTTGCTCTTATCGGTTTAAGTTTATCTGGTTCAGCAATCAACAACGTTATGAATATTTCTGTTGCTACTGCTAACTACAACCTTTTACACATTGCAATCGCAATAATTACTTTCCTTGCAACAGTTCTCGCATCTGTTAAGGGTACAAAAGGTATGAAACTTATTCCTTTCATTATCGGCGTTGGCGCAGGCTACGTAGTTGCTTCTATCTTAACTTTAGTTGGTTTCCATTTATTTAATAACGAATATTTCAAAATTATTGACTTTAGCGTATTCAAAAAAGTTGCCGACATTAAGAACTGGCTTCCAAACATTACTTTCATTGGTGCAATTAAAGAAATTGCTGGCGGTGACATGCTTCTTAACGGTACTGGTGTAATTTCTATTTTACTTGCGTTCGCTCCAGTTGCTCTCGTTGTGTTTGCAGAGCACGTTGCAGACCACAAGAATATCTCTTCAATTATTGAAAAAGACTTACTTGCAGACCCAGGTCTTGACAAAACTTTACTTGGTGACGGCGTTGGTTCTATGGCAGGTGCTTTCTTCGGTGGTTGTCCTAACACTACTTACGGTGAATCAGTAGGTTGCGTTGCTATCACAGGTGTTGCTTCTGTATACACTATTTTAACTACTGCTATTTTATGTATTGTGCTTGCTTTCGTATATCCAGTAATGCTTTTAATTCAATCAATTCCTGGTTGTGTAGTCGGTGGTATTTCTATCGCTCTTTACGGCTTTATCGCAGTATCTGGTCTTAGAATGTTCAAGCACGTTGACCTTGACGATTCAAAGAACTTATTTATCGTTGCTGCTATTTTAGTGACTGGTCTTGGCGGTCTTAAACTTAATTTTGGTGGTACTTTTGATGCTCCAACAATTCAAATTTCTTCAATTGCATGTGCTCTTATTTTAGGTATTATCGTTAACCTTATGTTAAAACCTGCAAAAGTTGAAGTTAAAAAAGAAGTGACTGTACAAGAAGGTCAAAAAGTAGAAAACAATATGTTCGGTACTGACGTTAAAGAAAAATCTGAATAATTTGCTTTCAAACAACTAAAATTTTAAAAGAAAGGCGTATCATATCTGATACGCTTTTTTTGTTCTTATGGAATATATTCTTATTTTTTTAAAACATAGTATATATACAGGCGTCTTAGCGTGTGATATAATAAAATAGAAGTGTATTTATCTCAATGTGGTCTATTTGATTGACTTTAAGTTAACATTTAATATATAATTTCAATACTATGGATACTTTTATACTTATGCTAAGGAACGTTTTAGTCTTCTTACTTTTAGCCGTTCCGGGATATATTTTAGTTAAAACTAAACTCTTAAAAGAATGCGACACTCCACCACTTTCTAAAATTTTAGTAAACGTGGGTATGCCTGCGCTTATTTTTGCTAACACAATTTCTATGGATATAAGGGGCGGGCAGGCTATAAACTTAACCCTTACCGCACTTATAACCTTTGTTTTTATATTGGTTTTCAATTTTGCCACTATTCCTGTCACAAATAGGTTTGGCGACAAAAATGCTATTCCTAATGAAAATGGTATTAAAGAAAGGCCAAAGTGTGTGACCGCTCAATATTCCGCCGTATTTGCAAATACTGGCTTTTTAGGTCTTCCACTTGCTAAAGCGGTATTCGGCGTATCGCCGGTTATTGACTATATGGTAGTTATCAATATCGTCGGTTGTATAATGCTTAACACCTTGGGTGTTTATACGTTTACGGGCGATAAGAATAAAATTTCATTTAAAAACATTTTGTTAAACCCAACGGTGCTTGCCTTTGTAGTAGGTCTTGCCGTTAATATTTCAAAAATTTGCACCTACGTTCCTGAAATTTCGTTATTCGCTAACCACGTATCTGGTCTTGTCACTCCGATTTCTATGATGATAGTAGGTATCAAACTTGCATCTGTTGACTTAGTTAAAATATTCACGTCAACAAAAATGTATATAGTATCGGTGTTAAAACTAATTATTCAACCCGTTGTAATAGTTGCCGTACTTCTTTTAGCAAGGCTTTTTATTGACGTGCCTACTGCTATAATTCTAGGTTTCTTTACCTCACTTTCTATGCCTACTGCGGGAACAGCAACGACTTTTGCCGATAATTTTGGTGGAGACGTTGACGGTGCCGTTATATACACTTTAGGTACTACAATATTATCTGCTATAACTATTTCTTTCCTTTATTTTGTAGTAATGTTGTTGGTGTAGTTGGGAGTATTAAAAATTATAAAAAAACATTGACTTATCGCGGTTTTTTAAAACACTAAAAATTTTAGCCTAAAATTGCCAAAATGCTAAAAATTGTTAAAAAAAATAAAACAAGTCAAAAAATGATAGTAAAATAATGATAATTTGGTATTTCTTTTTTTAAAAAGATATGTTATAATTTCTAAGGATAGGGTATTTTGCAATTTTTTGTCAAAAAAAGCCCTGTAAATTTTATTAATATTTTATATTACTTTTTTAGTTTAAGGAAGGCTAAAAAAAGTGTTTTTTGCGTTAAAAAACGGGGAACCGTTAAAATATGTTTAATTCGGCTTAGCCGTAAAATTTAAAAAACATATAAAGGAGATTTTAGATGAAAAAGAAACTTTTAGCCATCGCACTCACTCTTAGTATGTGCTTTGGTGCAACCGCTTGTGGTAATCGTTCTGAACTTTTTGACGATTCTAAAACTTACGTTTACTTATGTATTGCGGATAGTGGTCTTGGTAGAAACTGGGCTTACGACATGCAAAAAAGATTTAACGAAGAGTTTAAGACTCACAAAATCCCAGGTGTAGAAGGTAAAGAAGGTGTTGAACTTATCATTACTGACCGTGGCTCATCTCTTACTGTTAACGATAACAGACAATCTACGTCAATGATTTTTGAAAAACAATGTGCTGATGACGCGGATAAGATTAAAGGTACTGGTTATTGTTACGATTTAACTGAGATTATGACAAGTCCTAACCCATACGATAATGGTAAGACTATCGCTTCTAAAATTAAAGAAGAAGCAAAACCTTGGTACGTGACTGCTGCTGGTGAATATTATCAAATCCCACACGTTGAATACGAGCCTTGTCTTACTTACGACAAAAACTGTTTTGATAGAAACGGTTTATATCTCGTAAACACTGATAATGAAGAAGCAATGGAAGGTGCGATAGAATTCTACAGTGCTCTTGCTGGTATCACTATTTACCTTTTTGATGCTGACAACTTCACTTACGACGAAGAAAATGAAGATTTATCAAGAAGTATTGGTCCTGACGCTGAGTGGAACACTTATGACGACGGTATGCCAATGACTCTTTTAGAACTCGTTGCATTATGTGACTATATGAAAAATGAAATGAGTGTCACTCCTTTCGTTTTAACTGGTAAATATGATAACTACGCTAACTGGTTACCAACTGCTCTTATGAACACAATGTTAGGTCCTGACGGTGTTTTAGCAGTTTACAACCTTGATTCTTCTGATATGGTTGCCCTTGATGGTGATGAAGACCACAATGGTAAAATGGAAGTTGTTACTGGTTATACTAGTGAAAAATTATTCCCAGGTGCACCTGATAACTCTATCAGAAAACCAATTACTGCTTGGGTTGAATTAACTGAAGAAAACGGTTATTACCACACTTGGGCTGCTGCTAAATACTATGCACAAGTATTTACTCAACTTGCTGACCAAATGGAATGGTTCACAACTAAACGTTCTTCACACACTCACGAAGATGCTATTTGGGAGTTTATCAATAGTGGTTACGGCGAATTAAAGAACAGCCAAGTTGGTTTCCTTGTAGAAAACACTTTCTGGTGTCAAGAACCTGCTGCTCAAAGAGCGTTTGCTGACTGGAATGCAGAATATGCTGACCAATATTTCCAAGAAGGCAACTGGACAAGAGACGTAAGAATTTTTGGTCTTCCAAGAACTTTTGACCTTACACTTGAAGAAGGTGGTTCTCACCCAATGGCTGGTACTGGTACTCAACAAGGTTCTTTCTTTGTTAACGTTAACATTTCTGGCGACCACGAAAAAGAAGAAGCGGTTAAACTCTTCTTACAATGGTGGTATTCTGATAAAGAACTTGAAAACTTTACAAAAATGTCTAACTTATTTAGACAAATGGACTACGAACTTTCTCCTGAAACATTAAACGGTATGACTCCATACGTTAAGAGTTTATACAAAGTGTTTAAATCAGATAAGTCTATAGGTGAAACTATTTACTTTGCATCTACAGTTCCAACAGTTCGTGAAAACGCATCTGGTTTATTTAGTAGAACTTACTATAACGGTGCATTCTGTTATTCTGCAACAACTTCTGGTTCATTCTTACAAGCATATAGAAGTAGCGGCGTGACTGCACTTGAATCTTTCCAACACTCTTACCAAATGGTGTCTGCTGAAGGTTGGAAACAATTATACAAAGGTTCAAAGACCTTAACTGATGATTTATTAGTTTATGAAGGTGTAAGATATACCCCATTAAAGTAATTTAACTAAAAACACAATTACAAAACGGCGAAAGTCGTTTTGTAATTGTTGATTTTTAAAAAAAATAAATTTTTTGCCTAAAGTCAAAGGGCTAGGGCATAGTATAATTACTAATTTTTTAAATTTGAATATAATACAATATAAATATTATTATTGTTGTATATATAAAATACAAAAGCGCAATTGCGCAGGAGGACTAGTTTATGGAAAATAGCACAGTTATTCCAGAAAATCAAAATGCTGGCTTACCTGAAGCGAAACAACGTAAAACTTTAACACGTCTACAAAAGCATAAAATTTTCTTTGCTTGTTGTGTAGCGTGGCCTTTACTACATACTTTTGTATACTATTTCTATATGAATATTAGTAGTATTATGATGGCGTTTACAAAGTATACTAAAACAGGTACGTACGAATACGTTAAAAGTTTTGCAGGTTTTGAAAACTTTGCTAAGGTTATAGAGTTCTTTAAATATGAGAACAACTTAAACCTTATATGGAACTCGCTTAAGTTTGCGGTGCTCAACTATGCGGTTGGTATGACAATGTCGTTAGTATTTGCATACTACGTATACAAAAAATACCTTTTAGGTGGTTTCTTTAGGGTTATTCTTTATATGCCTAACCTTATTGCACAAATCTTAATGGTTACAGTATTTGAGTATATTACTGAAGACTTTATGGTTGACGTATTCCATTTAAAGTTGGGTTTACTTCAAAATCCTAACACTAAACTTGGAGCGGTTATCTTCTTCAACTTGTGGCTCGGATTTGCAAGTCAAATTCTTATGTACACAGGTGCTATGAGTGGTATTAACGAATCTATTGTAGAGTCTGCTCAACTTGACGGTATAAATCCGTTAAAAGAGTTCTGGTATATTACAGTACCTTTAATTTTCCCTACGTTCATTACGTTCACCGTAACGAATATTGCCGGAATATTTACACACCAAATGGCTCTTTATACGTTCTTCCAAAATACTGCATCTCAAGAAGTAGCAACACTTGGTTACTTTATGTATATCATGACATTAAGGTCTGGCTTATTTACTGAATTTTCTCCAGAAAGATTACATATTTCATACGCAGTTCTTACTGCTATGGGCTTAATGACAACGTGTATTGTACTTCCACTTGTAACGACCGTTAAGAAAGTGCTTGAAAAATACGGTCCAAGCGTGAACTAAGGGGGATATTATGAGTACTAAAACAAATACTGTTAAAGCAACAAAAACAAAGTACAAAGGTAAAAACCGTAATGTTTTCGTAATTGTAGTTCTTACCGTACTTATAATTTATTCATTTACTTTAATGTTTACGTTATTCTGGGGTGCAGTTATTACGCTTAAGTCGCAATCTGACTTTATGCTTGACCGTGTATCATTACCAAACTTTTCACGTTGGAATGGTAAGTCTATTTTTAGCAACTATATTGCCGCTTGGAATAATATGGAGTGGAGACCGCTTGACCCAATGCCTTCATACTTAACCGTTATGAATAAAACTGGTGTTAAACGTCTTTACATATACTCTGTGTCAAACATGTCATACTTAACTTACCAAAATGGTCAAGAAGTATACATTACGTTTATTGACGGTCTTCTTAACTCTGCATTTTACTGTACGTCAATGGCGCTTGTCGTTGCGTTTGGTCCGTTAATTCCTGGCTACGTTTGTGCTAAATTCAACTTTAAACTTGCTGGAATAATGTATGGTTTCGTTATCTTTACAATGTCTACGCCAATCATCGGTACTGGTGCTACGCTTATTAACTTTATTAAGTTGCACGGTTTATATGGTGAAATTTGGGGTGAATGGATAAAGAACTTAGGTTGGACGAATATGTGGTTCCTTATATATTACGCTCACTTTAAGACTCTTTCTAACACTTACTCTGAAGCGGCAGAAATTGACGGTGCGTCACAATTTAGAATTTTATTCCAAATTTCGTTCCCACTTTGTAAGACGATATTTACAACAATCTTCCTTATGGCATTCGTAGGTAAGTGGTCTGACTATAATACTCCACTTCTTTACTTGCCATCATATCCAACGGTTGCTCTTTTGACACTTTATGCGTCAAACGAAGGTACAAGACCTGAACAAATTGCTGCATGTATGTACTTAGCAATCCCAGCCATATTGTTATTCTTAATATTTAAGAATCAACTTATGGGCAACTTAACTCTTGGTGGTTTAAAAGAGTAATATTTAAAATAATAGGCGAGTGTTATGCTATTTTTGTAGCATAACGCCCACCTAAATTTTGCTATTTAAAAACATTTTATTTTAGTAGCGTTAACGTTAAGAATATATGTGGCGCTTACTAAACTAAATGCTTTCCTATTATATAAGATTATTTATATATAATATATACAAAGGACACTATGCTTACATTTTATATGTATTGCAAATTAAATTTGACAAAACTTAAGTAAAAATTTTTACTTATAAATTCATATTTATTTTAAATTTATAAAGGAGAAAATATGAAAAACAAAAAACTTACTATATTGCTTTCCATATTTACAGCGATAGTTTTATCAGTCACTACGGTTTTTGCTATTAAATTAACAAAGCCGGCTGTTGTTGATGCAAAAACTTTAGAACTTATGGACACTGAGTATGAAGACATTTATAAGCAAGGCACAACAGTGACGTTTAAAGAGTCTATCGTTATAAACCCTTTAACAGGCGAAACTGCTTCTAACGGCGAACTTAAGTTCCCTAATGGTAAAGTTTACCCTGCAGGTACGTTTACTTTAAAAGATTTAGGTACGTATACCTTACGTTATTATAAGTCACAAGGTGGCGAATTTATAACGTATGAAAAATCTTTTAGGGTTTGTGAGTCTTTATATGGTCTTTCAGCGGATAACGGTTCATACGTTGGTCTTATTGAAAATGATTCTGAAACAGGTTATCACAGTCATACAGGTAGCGACGGTATCTTCGTTAACTTAAAAGAAGGTTGCGAATTTATTTACAATAAGCCTGTTGACCTTAAAGCGGGTTCTCCTGCTGTGACTGGTGGTGGCGATACTATTAGTCTTGCTAATATTATCTCTATTGACCCTAGGTCTGCGGGTAGTGTTTCTAAAGAAGGTGAAGTTTTCACTAACTATGAAGACCACTTAAGATACGTAGAAGAAAACAAAGATAAAGAAGGCTACGTTGCTCCATCATATCAACCGTTTGCTAACGACGTGACTATCACTTTAACAGACTGTTATGACCCTACTAACAAGGTTATAATAACTCTTTATCGTCTCACTACCGTTAACACGTCTGACTATGGTGTATTACGTTGCTACGTTTCTAGTTCAACTCAAGAACAATGGAGTGTTAGATACGCTAACGCTACAACTACTAACCAAGGTACAGTCGTTTCTTTTGATATTGACGGCGCGGCTTCTACTGCAAACAAATACGGTGGTACTATTTCAAGAGGTCAAAGTATAAGTGGACATTACGGTTCTCCAACTTCTTTAGCCGTTTGGAATAACTATGGTGCTCAAAATCCTGTTCAATTCCAATACGATTATGCTAGAAACCGTATTTACTATACTAGTAGTAATAGAACTAATTCAGTTGTAGTAGGTGACCTTGATAACACTGTTATTTATCCTAACGGTACTTTTAAAGGTTTTACAACTGGTGAAGTTTACGTTTCTGTTAAGGCATCATCTTACCACGTGACTGATATCAACCTTGAAGTATTTAGCGTTGGTAATGATAATAGTGACGTGTTAAAATCTAACATAAATCTTGAAAAAGAGAACTATTCTGACGATAAAGCACCTGTTATTGAAATAGACAATACTCTTACCGTAGGTAAGAACGCTGTTAATAACGGCTACGTTTTTGGTGCTTTAAATAGTGAATTTACAATTCCAAGCGCTCAAGCGTTTGATATGAATTTAATTGAAGGTAGTTTAAAATGTGCAGTTTATCGTAACTATGGTACTGACTCACAAGTTGCAGTATCAGTTAATAACGGCAAGTTTAAGATAGATACTATTGATAACTATACTATTGAATATTCGGCGGTAGACAAGTCAAACAACGTAGGTATTGCCACGCTGTTAGTTAAGGCTAAAAAAGTTGAAACCGAAAAGGGTATTTCAATCGTATGGCAAGACAAGGAAATAGACGGAACGCCTTATACTGGCTTTGAATTGTTTAAAAACTTTATCAAAAACGGTGTAGTTGCGGGTAAAGAAAACGTTATTCCTGCATTTAATATTGAAACTATCAACTTAGCCTCAGCGTTAAATTATAAGGTATATGCTAAAAACGGCTTAGAAACAGTTCAAATTGGTAAGGATAATATATTCGTACCACGCTATACTGGTAATTACGATATCATATTTGAATATTCAGACAACGCTTATAGTTACGTGACGGCGTACACTGTAAAATCTACGGTTGAAGACGGTTTTGCAAGTTTCCTTGACGTTCCTCAATTACAACGTTATTACATAAAAGACGCTACTTATAATATTGAAGAAATTCCAGCATTTACTTATAGTGACAACGGTCCACAAGCACACAAAGCAACCGTTTACGCTATATTTGACGGCGATGCTGAAAACAAAGTGAAAATTACTAACTTACAAAAAGTTAAAATGTCTGGTAATAAGACAGTTCAATTCGTTTTAGAGTATAACGATACTAAAAACGGTGTGACTGCATTACCAAGATATACTGACGTTGTTGAATTAGTTGACGTAGGCTTTGGTAAAGGCGGTGGCGGCGTTGACGCTACTGACGACGATATGTACATGCTTTACAAATACTTTAAGTATGACGAAGGCGCGTTTAAAGTACAAACTAGAAACGAAGTTAATAACAAAGTTATTAAAGATATCGTTTATCGTGCAACCGCTGAATCTGGCGACGC
Organism: Christensenellaceae bacterium; assembly: GCA_045648085.1. Taxonomy (GTDB): domain Bacteria; phylum Bacillota; class Clostridia; order Christensenellales; family Borkfalkiaceae; genus HGM11412. Next base: position 16,997 of record JAZRNF010000097.1, read on the forward strand.
TAAATTACAATTCGTTAACCCAATTCCGTTCTATAAGTTTACTTTCATTTTCAAAGTGACTAACGAATACGGTGCGTTCTCATCAGTTAGATTTACGTTTACGTCTACTACTGACAAAACTAAAAAATCAGTAGTTGATATTTACCAAGAAGCAGGCTTTACTTACTTTGCTGCTGACGGTGGTAAACCAGTTGAATTAAAATCGTTTGACTTCGTAAGTACTTCTAACAAGAGAATGGAATATATCCATACTTCTGGTAAGATGTATTTAGGTACTAACATCGTTAATTACAAAATGCCGTTTGACGATGGTGCTGTTGACCTTGATATTGAACTTATTGGTATTAGGGGTAGCGCAGGTATCTTAATTACAGAAATGTGCGGTCAACAATTTAACAACTCTGTTCACGATGATAAAACTGCTCCACAAATAAGTTATAAAACTTCAAGGGGCAACTATGATATGGGTGCAATTGTGACAATTACTCCTGCAGCGTTTGCAGACGTTTTATCACCAATTGACTACTCTAAGACAACATTTACAGTAAAAGGTCCTGATATGGCTTACGTGACTGCACTTGACGGTACAGTATTAGACGAAGATTGCGACTATACTAAGACGTATCAAATCCGTATTGAAAAATCAGGTCAATATACTGCAAGTTGGAAGACTAAAGATATTTCGTTCAACGGTACAAGTGAAGCGTCATACCCAATGACTTGTATTGATACTGAAGCACCTGTTATTACGTTTAAAGACGGTAGGGGCGAAAACTCAATTATTGAAATGAGTATGAACGAAGTAATTAAACTTGATTACGAAATAGTAGATAACTCTACACCAATTGAAAAATTAGTCGTATTCGTTAACGCTATTTACGTTCCAACACAATCATACGGTTTCGTTGACTTAGGTAATGAATTTAACTTAAGATTACACGGTGATTGGATAGTTTACGTTGTAGCATACGACGAAAACTGGAATATGGCGACTAAGTCGTTTACAGTAAGGATTATATAAGGAGGGAATTTAAATGAGAAAATTATTTAGTTTAATAATAGCAATAACTCTTTGTATGTCTATCACTTTATCTATGGTAGGTTGTGGTGAAGAATCTTCTGAATCTGCAAACGTTGAAGCGTACCACGTTTATGACCCAGGTACAAAACAAAACCATAGAAGAATAGTAAATGAAAACCCATTAGGTCAATACATTTTAAAAGATGGTAAGACTGACTATACTGTCGTTATTCCTAACGATAAAAAGGGTGATACTAACTATATTTCTGCTAAAGAAGAATTACTTTTATTCTTTAGAAGGTCAACAGGCGTGACACTTAACACTATTTACGACGGTTATCTTGAAACTGCTGCTGGCGTTGAAAACGAAGGTATTCAATATAGCGAAAACAGTTTATATATCTCTTTGGGCGATACTTCTATTCTTAGAAGTTCACCTGTAAACGGCGATAAAGAAAAGTTTGACAGAGATATTTTAGTTGGTGACGGTTATAGAATTGTGACTGAAGGTAGAACGGTATTCTTACTTGGCGATTCTTCACAAGGTGTTTTAAACGCAGTTTACGGTTTCTTGGAATTAACTTTAGGTTTTGAGTGGTTTGGTAGAGCGGCGTACAATTTGAATACTGGTGTGACAAATATTCCACTTTACTCTTACGACGTTTTAGAAATTCCTGATATTCTTTTTAGAAACTCAGTTAACCACTGTGTAGCATACTATGAAAATATGGACCCATATAAGACTGCTAAGGCGACTGATACTGAAATTGCTGCAGGCTTAGAAAGAAGCGACTTCTTACGTTATTTTGACCGTATGAAAGAAGAAAGAACAATGGGTAGTTTCTGTTTAAGAATGTTCCAATACTTCGGTAATGGCGACGAAAAGTACTCTGCTACGCAACACTCTTCTTCTGAGTGTTGGGACCCTAAGTTTAACACTGGTGCAGACGCTTTCAGTGCTGCAACTACAAACCTTACCAAGTTTGACCCTGAAATTTTCGGTGAAGATTTTAATGCTGAAAAATTAGACGTTCTTATGCCTAACTGGGGTTCTACAACTGGTGGTCAATGGTGTTATTCAGCACACGGTAACGAACTTGCTTTACAAGCAATGATTTACTGGACTGCTATGAAGATTGAAAACTCTCTTATGCTTCGTCCTAGAGATTCTTATCCATTACTCAACACTATTTCACTCTCTATTGAAGACGGTATCGCACAATGCGACTGTTCTGCTTGTATTAAAGAGTTTAATATTGACGGTGGTTCATACCAAGGTATGATTACAAGAGTATGTAATGCCGCTATGGACTTAGTTGTTGAATGGATGAATAGACCTGAAAACGAACCATATAGACGTAATAACCTTAAATGTATTTACTTCGCATATTCTGGTTGTATTCCTACTCCTACTGAAGAAGATGAAAACGGTAGGCTTCAACAAGTTAACGACAGATGTAAGATGAACGACAACGTTGGCGTTTGGTTCTGTGGTGGTAATGGTGGTCAAGCAGACTATAACACTACTTATTATAGTGAAAACCCAAGAAGTGGTTCAACTGTTGGTAACAAAAACTTTACTAAGATGTTAGACTACTATGCTAGAGAAGCAGGTTGTATGTGGTACTACAACTATACAGGCAACTATCACGACAGTTCAATGTACTCTACCGACTGGTTAAGTTGGTACAATCACCACAACTATCAAATGTTAGCATATGCTAAAGTTGAAAACCAATTCCACACGCACAACTTCGCTATGGAAGTTGATATTAACTGGGGTTGTATTGCACAATTCTTAAATTCTAAACTTAGTTGGGACTCTGTTTCATACACAACTGAAGAACTTCTTGAAAAGTTTATGAACTGTTGGTTTGGCCCTGCTGCTGAAACTATGAAAACAGCGCTCAATATGGTTAGAGTTAAAACTCAAACTATGACAAGACATCAAGGTAAAGAATATGCAGATAAGACTACTGCATCTGCTTGGTGGACTTATAACGGTTTCTGGAAACCATACTACGATATTATTGACCAAGCGTCTAAAGAAGCAGCTGCTTATCCTGATAAGGCTATGGCTCAATTATATCTTGAAAGAGTAGAAGCAGAATTGATTGCTCCATCATATCAAATCTTACAACGTTTTGGTAAACTTGAATCTGCTCCGTTTAGTTTAGAACAAAAACAAGCATACGTTAGCCGTTTAGGAGATATATTCTCAAGATACGGACGTATAGCAATATCAACCATTGGTGGTTCATCTAACTACTTAACTTGGTTTAAAGAATACGAATAAGATTGGGGGAAAGTTATGAAAAAATTATTAATTACGTTATTGACAATATCATTAGCCCTTTCTACGTTTGTATTTACGGCTTGTGGTAAAGATAAAGGCGATTCTTCTGATGCTCCTGTAATTAGTGAAATTCCTGAAGTTGAACCTTCAATTGAACTTAATACGCAAGTTTTACCTTTAGTTATTGGTGACTACGCTCAAATTAAAGCGACAACCAATAACTTAAAAGGTTGGTCAGTATACTATACTGTTGGCGATACTAGTATTGCTACTATTGACGAAGCAGGAAATATTGAAGCCTTAAACGAAGGTAAAACTAAAGTTATTGCTACTTATACTAACGGCAAAAAGAGTAAAAGAGCAGAGTGTGAACTCAACGTTGGATACGGCGGTATGGTTCCTGAGTTTGACTTTGTTCAAAATATTGACTTAAATAAAACTTTAAATATCGCAACAAATAGCGAATTTGTTATCACTCCATTAGTTAAATTTAATGGTAGAAAATACTATGACGCTAAGTTTGCTTTTGAAGTTTTAACAAACGATTCTAGCATTCTTTCATATGATGCTAGCAAAGGTATGTTAAAGTCTGGCTCTACTTCAGGCGAAGTTTTAGTGACTGTAAAAACTATTTCTTGGAAAGGTAGAGATTATAGTGCTAACAACACTATGAAAAAGACTATTAAAGTTAAAGTTGTTGACACGTCTTATATGACAGTTAACGGCGACGCTATTTCTGATATTACGCTCCACACTCAAAAAGAGTTCAACGGCGTATCATATCAAACTGAAATGCCATTTGTTGCTCAAGTAAACTATAATGGAAATATCGTTTCTTCTAAAAATATTGATATTTCTATTGCAAACGAAGCAGTTGTTAAATACGACGCTACTACTCAAACGATAAGAGCAGTTGGCTATGGTGAAACTGTTGTCACTCTTACTTACGTACACGAAAGCGGTAATACTATTATCCAATCACTTGTTGTTTCTGTATATCGTCCTACTATGGTAGTTAGTGAAATTGTTGATAATTTCGTGACTACAAGGGGTGAATACCTTAAAGCAGACGGTACTTATTCAACAATTGCAGACTTCATTGACGGCGACGTTAACTTTGTTATGGGTACAGAAAATGGTAAGGCGTTAACTTTTGCGCAAAACAAAGTGTTTGGCGTTCAAGCAATTTCTAGTACTGAAAACTTAACTACAATTATCGTTGGTAACGAAAAAATTCTCTATGAGTTCACTCTTAGAGTTTATAAGCACATATTAACTGAGCCTGAAGATTTGTATTTATTACAAATGGACGAAGACTATGAAGGTGACGGTTATTGGCTCTTTGCAAACGATATTGACGCAACTGGTATTGTCCTTAACCACTCTAAATTCTCTACTGCTAACGGCTTTACAGGTATTTTAGATGGCGACGGTCATACAATATTCAACCTTAACGTTTCTGATATTACAAGAACCATTGGTACTTCTGTCACTAAAGGTTATGGTTTATTCGGCTACCTTGGCAACGGTGCAAAAGTATTAAACTTAGGTTTTGTTAACATGAACGCTACTAAGGCTTACTACTTCTCTCACCACGGTGGTAGCGGTAGTAGTTTTGGTTCAAACATTACTGTAAGAAACTGTTATTTCGGTATTTCTTCTGATACTAAATATCCAAGAGGATTTGCTCATAAGTTTGATTCTAGTATCATTTTTGAAAATATCGTTATTGAATACGACGGTAAGTTAGAAGACGAAAATAGCACAGGCGACTATTCTAAGTACCTTAACTTTAACGGTGCTGAAGCAGGTGGTCCAGTTGGTTTATTCGTAGGTGACTTAGCTGGTGCTTCTGATAAGTCTAACAACATATACGTACTTAGTGAGTATCCAATTTGTTTCAACACAGCAAGTGCTAACCAAAAAACTAATAAGAACAACCCAATCAACTACGTTCGTGCTTGGAGATGGGCTGAAAACGACACAGTATTACCTGGTAGATTATTCTACGACTCAGGTGACCGTGTTCCTAAACAAATACCAACTAATAGGGTAAATTCTATTTGGAACGCTTCATCTGCCGGTTGTAATGGCCAATTACTTGGACAAGAAAACTTTGTAGATTACAAAGGCGCACTTTACGTATACTCTACTGAAGATATTGACCCTGATACTGGTTTACTTTTACCTGATGCTACTGCTGAAGACCTTGACGAAAATGGTAATCTTAAAGAAGAACTTATCGGTGTTAAAGCATTACGTGAGCCAATTGTAGCAACATACGACGGTTACAATAAAGTTACAACTTCTTCTTGTAACCACGCAACGTTTAATTACGTTAGACGTTATGACAATGCTCAAGTGTTATCAGACAATAAAAACATTAACAAATCTGGTAAATTTAACGTTAACAAGTTTGACTCAGAATTCTGGCAAATAGTTGACGGTGTTCCTAAGTTTAAAACTGCTGACACTGTGACTTATCCAATTGTCAACGGTGCTAAAATTACTAATAATTATAACGTAGCAACTGTAGGAAACGTTCACACTGTTGACGTTGAAACTTCTATCGGTGTATCTTTAAAAGTTCTTAATATTGAGTCTTCAAATACTGAATACATTGAGACTATCGCAGGTACTAACAAGGTTAGACTTGTAAAGGCTGCTGAAGATAATCAAGACGTAAACGTTGAACTTACTGTCACATATAACCGTAACGGCGTTATTTGTGAAATGACGGTAGTATTTACTGTGACAAGTGACCTTAAAGAGATAAGTTCCGAACTAGAATGGTCTACTCTGGATGGTAAGTTTACGTATAGTGAATTGGGCTTAAGTAGTGAAGACGAAGTTCAAACTATTACAAGTGCAATTCAAATCGTTAAGAACGCTAAAGACCCAAATAAAGAAGACGAAGTTAAACTTGAAGTTGTAAACGGCTTAATTACTAATACTAGAATAGCGGTTCAAGACAATATGAAAGACGTAGACCCTATAAAACTTAAAGTATTCTACGGTGAAAAAGCATACTACTTTACTAACTTAAAAGCATACACTAAAGTTATTAAGTCAGGCGAAGATATGAAAGTGCTTGCTCTTTCTAAAGACGTTGTTTTAGACGGCTACTACGTATTAGCAAGCAATATTGATATGACTGGTATCGTTATTCAACACGTTGATATTAACGATGGCGATTCTACTGAAGGCTTTGGCGGTGTATTTAACGGTAAAGGTTACGTAATTTCTAACTTTGACGCAACGCAAAATAACCACTACGTATCTTCAACAAGTGCTAAATCAAAAGTTGGTATTTTTGGTAAGATTAACGGCGGTACTATTTTAAACGTAGCGTTCAAAGACCTTAAAGCAACACAAGCAAATTACTTTGCTAACTACAGTTTTGCTAACTTCAATATTAGCAATATTTATATTAGACTTTCTGCTGATACAAACCTTCCAAAAGGTTTATGGGGTCAATTATATGGTGTTTCTGGTAAGAAAGCACTTGTTGACCATATGATAATTGAGTATACTACTGGTAAGGAATTTGAAAATTACACAGGTACGTTTATGGACGGATATCCTAACGCTACTGTTGGTGTATTCTGTTCAAGCCCAGCAGGTGGTGTAAGTACTGGTAGCCGTAATATTTACGTTATTTCTCCATACTACATTTACTCAGGTGGTGACCCTAACCAATTAAGTTGTATCCAAATGGATAGATATGCTGAAAACGAACCATACGTAAGAGCAAAAATCTATAAAGAAGACGGTGAACCTGTTAAAGTCACTGAAGCGAATATGATTTGGAATACAGGCTTAAAAGAAAACGAAACACCACTTAGGGTTTACTTAAAAGCAGAAAACGGTGCGCTTGAGATTGTAAATACCGAACTTACACCTTCTGTAAATATCGGTAGATTCCTTAGCGTAAGACGTTATGACAGTATAGAAGCAATGAGTGCTGATGAGGCTAATAACCAAGGTAGCACTTATGAGTTCAGACTTAATTTGTTTGACACTACTTACTGGACTGTGACTGACGGTGTTCCACGTTGGAACAACTTCTAAAATTAAATTTCCGTTTTGGTTGGGCAAACGCCCAACCAAGGCGAGATATTTAAACTATTATAAACATATAACTACGTTTTACTTATTAGTAAAGCAACCAAATTTGAAAACAATACGAAATTCGTAATAAAATATTCTAAACGTCTTAAATGACTTAAATTAAGGAGGTAATGATGAGCAAAGTTTATAGAAAAAGCCTTATAGCAGTTTTTGCGGTACTTCTTGCAATAACTTCAGTATTTGGCTTTGCAACTTTACCCACTTTCAATCCAACTGCGCAAGAAGAAGCAGGTTTCTACGTTGTAGACGGTGCTTCTATACGTATAGAAGACGACGGTTATATAGGTATTAAATATACTACTGTGGTAAATCAACAATGGTATAGAGATACTATTAAAGACTATCAAAATGCTAAGGTTTCTTTCGGTTCTTTAGTTGCTATTTCTGATACTAAAACTGACGTTGAATCTATTACTAGCGCTGTGGCAGTTGACTCTAACTACAACGAAGTAAAAGATATTTGCCACGTTTCTAATGATTCAAGCGATAAAACTACGTCTCAAGTTATCGGTTTTAAAGATGGTGTTATGACTTATAGCACAACTATTATCTTTAATATCGGTAAAGTTTATACTGAACTTAAAGATGCAAACAACGGCGTTAATCCAACTACTGCTGAATTAAAAGCAGAAATGCTTAAAAGATTCTACAAGAAGATTATCGTTCCAAGGTCATATATCAAAATAGAAGTTCAAGGTAGCGAACCTGTTTACCAATATGCTCAAGCAGGTGACAACGTTCGTTCAGTTTTAGTTATTGCTGATAACTATTTAGATATGTTCAATAACAATGCTTCTAGCATTAACTTACCTGAAAACTATGCAGATAACTTCTTTGGTACTATAACTGAGTATGAAAACGTAGGTGTTGGCGACGATAGAATTATTAAAGGTTATAACTTTAACGCTAATAATTCTTCTTACGCTGCATACGGCGCAATCTTAGAACTTGAAGACAGTGACAAATCTGCCGTTAAACTCCCTGAAGAAAAATTGGCGGGTCTTGAAAACGGTAGCGTGTTTAAATTAACAGTATTTAACGCTAACGGTGACGTTGACCGTTTAACTATTAAACGTGGTGACGTTGCTATTGCTACTAGCGAAGAATTAAAAGCCCATATTCAAATTGACGAAGATTACGACGGTACTTTATACTACGTATTAGCAGACTGTATTGATATGGCTGGTGTTGAGTTTAAGCACACTCACACTTCTGGTTACTATTCTACAAGTAACGATAACTGGAACGAGTATAAATACGGCGACGAGCAAATTGTTAAAAATATAGGCTTTAAAGGTACTTTTGACGGTAACGGTAATACCATTTATAACCTTAACGTGACAACTGCATCTACTGGTGTTAATCCTGACGGCGAATTTAAAAGCGCAGGTATGAAAATCGGTTTATTCGGTATCGTATACGGCGGTACTATTAAGAACTTAGCGCTTTACAACTTATATTCTACTGAAGCAGTATATATGGCTTGTTTCTCTGACGGTAAATCTAAGTATGAAAATATTTATGTTAAAGTTTCAGACGATACGTACGCTCCAAAAGGTTTTTATTACTGTTCTGCATACGGTACTGCTGCTACGTTTAACAATATAATTATCCAATACGACGTAGCGTTAACTGGCAACGGTAAATATTCTGCTGCTGCTATCGGTAAAAAATACGGCGTATGGAACGGTAGAATGACCGCTATTAGCGATAAGTCTTCTAATATCTACGTAATTTCTCCATCTGCAATTACTATGACTGGTTCAGGTGATGACGTTAGTGCTTTCTCTTCTCAAAGATACGCTACTAACGAAACATACATAAATACTCACCTTAGAAAACCTGTATACGATAAAGAAGACCCTACTAAAATTATTGGTGCTCAACAAATTCGTGTATCGGAAGCAAACACCATACTTAAAAAAGAAAATAGCGTAGGTTTCTGGGACGAAGAAACTAAAGAGTTTACTTTCTTTAACGGAATTACTTCTACGAATATAGGTTACATTAATACCAAGGTGACTACGTTTAAACGTTTTGACAACCTTGAGCAATTTATGGCTGATGAAGACGTTAAAGATTTAGGCGAATATTGGGATTTAGTTAACAGCGTTCCTGTTTGGAAAAACTTAAGCGCTGAAGCAAACGGTCAAATCTTTATTAAAGACATTTCTTTAACTAACGGTACTAACGTACAAGTAAACGAATTCACTATTGATACTGAAAACGAAAAATACCAAGTATCTATTGAAGATAACTTTGGTTTTGATATCGGCGAATTTGTTTTAGAAACTTCTGAGCCAAACTTCTTAAAAGTAGACGGTAAAAATCTTTACGTTGAAAATATTAGACAAATGCCTAGTAAGATTTTCGTAACTATAATTGCAACTGTTTACGATAGAGAAGTGACAAAAGAGTTTGTCGTTAACGTTAACCACCCAATTAGTTATGAATATGCTAATACCGAATACTTATATTCTGAAGCAGATAAAGAACTTAGAATTAGCGATTTAGGCTTTGAAACCATTTCTAAAGTTTGGTATAAAGATGCAAACGGTAATTTAAATGAACTTGTTTACAATACTCAAAACAATACTTTAGATGGTATTAAAACATCTACTGTGTTTACAGGTTCAAGTTATCGTAGCGCGTTTAACTCTCTTAAAGTAGACTTTACGTTTGTTGACGAAACTACAACTACAATAACTTTAGGCGCTAAAAACGGTGCTTTAGCAGAAAGTATTACTTTACTTATCTACGCTGACGGCGGTTTATATCAACTTAATAACGTTAAACCTGTATATAAAGCAATAGACGAAGAGTCTGAACTTGATATGGCTTTATATTACAACCCTGAAAAAGACTATCAACATAACGCTTCTACTTTAGTTTACCAAGTTCAAAAGAAGTACTTAATGTTAGCATCTTCTTTGATTGCAAGTGGAGAATACTACGGCTATCAAGGTAAAGAAGTAACTTGGTATATGAGTAATTGCGTAATTGACGGTAATGGCCATTATCTTAAAGACTATTTTGTTAAAAACGTAGCAGACGTAACTCAAACTAGATACGGCTTATTTGGCGGCAACTTTAACCAATCGTCAATGGCTAACTTAGCGTTCTATAATTTAAGAGTATCTAAGTCATCTGCGTTATTTAGTTATACGTACGGCTCGTCGTTTAACAACGTATTTATTGATATAAGCGATAAATCTACAAACTATTACGGTTTAAGTAATTCAACTTGGTATGCAAGGGGTACTCAATTTAGAAACGTATTAATTAACTGTCCAGTAAGTGAAGAAAACGGTAGTTACGTAATTAACGGAAGTACGTCTCTTGACGCATTAGGTCATACTTATGGTGACTACGATACAAACCTTTACATGATTTCTAAACTTCCAATGACAAAGGTTAAAATTACGGTAGATGGCGTTGACGAAGCGGCTAAGTCGTATAAGTACGACACGTTCAACCAAAAACCACAAGATGCTACTAAACATACCGTAGTTTCTAGTGACGCTAATTTATTAAAAGACGTATACTTAAATGCTGATAAAGATACTGTATATCACGAAAGATTAGCGGCTAAACGTTATAACTCTTTCGTAGAGTTTAAAAATGCAGAAGGCAACGATTATAGGGGCTTTACTAACGAAAACGGCTCTGATTGCTGGACTTTAAAGGCAGGCGTTCCTATTTGGAAAGACTACTATGAAGTAATGAGCGAACAAGGTACTTTATTTACTTTCACTGAAGGTAATAACGTATACGAAAACGACTTTACTATCACTAATATGGAAGCGGAATATCAAATCGGTGCTACGCTTTTAGGTTCTCCTGTTGAAATTACTAATATTGAAAGCAACACTAGTGCAATCGCTGTTGATTTAGAAAACTTAACTATTAAAGCATCAACAATTCCATCTGAACTTATATACGGCGAACTTACGTTCACTTACAACGTATATGGCAATACTATAACAAGAGTTGTAAAGGTTAACATAGGTTATCCAGAAACTCAAATTGCCGACACTTATTTATACTCAGAAGTAGACGGCGAAATTATGGGTATTGAAAACGTAATTGGCTCTAAAGAAATTAAAGCCGCTTACTATATAGACGAAGAAGGTGCTAAAGTTAAATTGCCAATGAACGATGGTAAGATTAAAGGTATTAGCGTATCTATTTTACAAGAAACAAGTTGGTCTAAGAGAAACGTATCAAAATACAACGGTACAGTAAACGGTGAAACTGAGTCTAGAACTTTCGTGCTTACGTCTAACGCTAACACTGCAGGTAGCACTTTAGAAAAAGGTATTAAACTTTACGTATTCTGCGAAGGCGATTGTTATATTCTTAACAACGTAATTCCAACAACTAAGGTTATTGACAATTACGACGAACTTGACCTTAACTACGATAGCAACCCTGATGAAGATTACAACCAAGGCTACGTAGTACTCGGCTCTAACGTTGATGGTACTGAAGACTTAACTGGTCGTCCTGAACCTGTAGCAAAACTTTCTCAAAACTTTGCGTTTGACGGTCGTGGTTATACAATCAAGAACGTTAAACTTGCTGAAGGCAACTCAAAAGGTTTATTTGCGTTAAGTGCAAGTGCTGGCGCTGTTGGTAGTAATACGAGTCGTTATAGTGCTATTCTTTCTAACTTCGCACTTGTAGACGTAAGGGCAGATAATTCTGTATTGATTTCTGAAAGTATGTATGGTACTGTTATTACTAACGCGTATATTAGGGTAAGCAATCAAACTAATAACTATAAAGGTTTAACAGCGTCAGGTTTTGCTTATAACTCTTATAGATACCATATGCTTGCAGTTTACTACGAATATCTTCCTGTATATACTGAAGAAAATATCGGCGAATTAGACGCTTCACTTATCGGAACTTTAAGACCATATACTGAAAACGAATACTTTGTATCTAGTGGTTATGCATGTACGGATTTCTTTAATAATATTCACGCACACCACGCTACAACTTTCGTTGGTAACGGCAAGGCTACTAAGTTTAGTTTCTCTGATCCAACTCAACCTAATTTTAACGTTATGACTATGGAAATCTTTAGTTGTATTGAAGAAGCAGATAGAAAGTACTTCTTTGGTAAAGGCTACTTAAGTAAGCCAATTAAGTGGGCTGACAGCAAGTTAGTGACTGACTTAGAGGCTGCTAAGATAGCAAACGGCACTATGTGGGCTCTTCCAGAAGGCGTTGAATCTATGGTAGGTCAACCAATACCTGAAATACTTTACTCTAAAGTTTCAGTTGATAACGATTTAGCACAAGCAAGTTATGCGAGTGCATTAAAGATTGACTTAGTAAATTCTACTGCAACTGAAGTTAAGATGTTAAGTAAGGCTGTAAGCAAACCGTATAACTACTTTACGGTAGATAGTGATACTGTATATTATCCAGTAGTAGATAGTTTATATACTTACAGTTCAACTGACGATGCTAAGTCTGTAAACGATTCAAATTGTTACAACTCTGCTTGGTGGAATAAGGTAGAAAAAGGCTTATACACTTGGAAAACTATGTAATAACAAAACAACTTAAAAGCATAGCGAAATTTTCGCTATGCTTTTTTGTTTGGTTTTTACAATATATTTTCTATTCTAAACGAAAACGTTTTAGGTATTTGCTCAATAAGTTCAATAACAACGTCTAGTTTAGAAAGCGCGTCTTCTTTTTTATCGTTTTCTATAAGCGTAGTAGATTCCGCTAGCCAAAGGTCTATTTCTTTTATTTCGTTATGCGGTATAAATATATGCAGTTTTTCCTTTTTATTTATCCAATACGTCTGTGCGGATAGGGCGTCGTCTTTTCTCGCTTCATCGTTTTCAACTTTTTTATAAACGCTAACCATTATCTCTTTAAATTCGCTAAAAGTTTCGTTTATATAGCGTTGCTCGTATAAAGAAAAGCAAAATAATATTAGTAAAGTTAATATAGCAGTTAATATAGATTTTACCATTTTATATCACCTTTTAATGGCATTGTGCCTGTCACGTAATTTTGTTTAAATTCTTGGGCGTAAAATTTACCCGTGCCGTCAACGGTAAAAACTCCTAAATTGTTTATATTTAAACCTTTTGAAATTAAAAATTTATTAAATTCACTTTGAGCATAAGAAATAACACGTAAATTATTTAATTGCATTTTACCATTTTTGACTAAAATTATTGATATTGATTTTGTAGTGCAATTATTGTTTTCTAATGCCGATAGAGTGCCGTTTGACTCGTATATAGCGTAATTTACGCTATCAAAACCAAAATAACCTATACCCCTTAAACTTTCAAGCAAGTCAAAAACGTCTAAATTGTTTTTTCTTAGTTCTTTAAAGTTGATGCCTTTAAGGTTAATAACTATTGACGGTCGCCCACTTACTAAAAATTTACAAACTCGCGTAGAGTGCTCTAAAAGGGCTAATATTTGGTGTAGAATAAATACTGCAAATATTGCAGAAACGCCGTATAAAAGGGGAATAGAGACGTCAGACATAGGTATACACGCTAGTTCTGCGATTAGCAAAGTCACAACAAACTCAAAAGGTTGCATTTCTCCAATTTGTCTCTTTCCCATAAAACGCATTATTATAAGTAAAACAATATAAATTAGCGACGAGCGTATAAAAATAATTGCCATACGCTTATTATCAATAATATTTTTAATATTATACTTACTCGCTTGCTAAAATTTGACTTATATGTTATCATATTTTTAGCAGAGTAGCCCAAAAGCGTTAAGTGCCTTGAAATGGGATGTTGTTCAAGGACGAAAACTACTTTAGTTGCGGTTTGAGGGCGCGTCCGTTGCTATTTGATTTTATATCATTTAAACGGACCTCTTACTATTTAAAGGGGTTTTTTTATGTTCTCATTATTGTCAGTTTTCTTTGACGGTGTTCTTTTTGATAAGGCTTTTGATTTTGTTTATATCTTTAAAAGCATAATCAGTAAATGGTATTTGTATTTATTACTCGTTTTTGCAATAATTACTATCGTTATTGTCTTTTGTGTTGTAAAGCCTAAAAAGAGAAACGCTCTTACTAAAACACAAAGAATTACCTATATGGCAGTTTTTTCTGCTCTTGGTTTCGTTGTAAACGCGTTAGATATTTCTATGCCGTTAGTTCATTTTTCTTTAGTCGCAACAATTGCCTGTATAGGTGGAGTATTGCTTGGACCGATAGACGGATTTATGTGTGCGTTTATTGGAGATTTAATTGCAGGCATAATAGTTCCTAAAGGGGTTTATAGCCCTATAATCGGTTTAAGCACCGGTCTTATGGGGTTAGTTCCTGGCGTTGCATTTGCTTATTTTAAAGGAAAACCTAAAGTTAAAATATTTATTTGTTATACTATTACTTTTATTTTGTCTTCCGTTATTTTAAATACAATAGGTCTTAGTTTAATTTATCCTAAATATTACGTTCTAACAGAAAGGTTGCTTTTATTACCAATTACGTTTGTTTGCCACGCCGTTAATTGTGCTATAACTGTTATTCTTTTAAACGTTATTGTAAAAGTCCTTCCAAACAATAAATTTTTAATTAACGATAAATAAATTGTGCAATAGTAAACTAATTACCTTTAAGTAGAGTTTTTAGGTCAAAAAGGTCAAATATTTTATAAAAAGTATAACTAAACAATACAACAATAAGTGACACAACGCTTACGGTTAGCCAAGGCGATATAAAGTGAAGCAATACGTTTTTTAATAAATAACCAAGTAGGCTAGACGGTATTAAAAATATTAAACTAGTTAAAATAAAAACGTTATATCGTGGCTTTGTTTTGCAAGTTTTTTTAAGTAGTTTTAAATTGAAAACCGAAGTTGTTATATAACTTAAAGATAAGCCTATTACGAGAGAGTATATGCCTATATATTTTGGCAAAAAGTAAATAGAAAACAGTAATAAAAAAGCACCCACTACGTAATAATAAAGTGTCTTTTTTTCTAAATTTAAACTGTTTAGCATACTAGTTGAAATCATAGTTATACTCATAGGAAACATTATAAGGCAGGAATTTTGAACGTAAATTCCTGCATTTGTATTTTTGTAAACTAAATAGCCGATTTCTTTGCCCATTGATAAAAATATTGGCAATATCATACATGCAATAAATACAGAGCATTTTATGGCTTCTTCAACGTTTCGCCTTAAAGTGACCATATTTTTATTATAAAAATTTTGTGAAAGTTCGGGTACTAAAACAAGGGCAATAGAGCCGATTAAGGTAGACGGTATGTAAATAAGTGGAATACTCATACCCGAAAGTTCACCATAACTTGCTATTGCTTGGCTAGAAGTTAGCCCGTGAAGAACTAACCTTGCAGGTAAAATTATTGCAATTAAAGTATTGAGTACCGACGTTGCCGTTCTCATAAGAGTTATTGGTGCAGAAGAGTTTAATAGTGGCTTTAATTCGCCCTTTGGCGAGCATAATTTACCACCGTTTATAAAAAAGAATATTACGCTAGTTATAAATGAAAACACGTAAGAAATTAAAACGGCATATCCTGCACGGTGTACGCCGTCAATTAAATCAGTTGCATTATTTACTAAAATTATTCCTGCAATTAGCATTACGATTTCTTCTAATAATTCAATAGCACTATACGTAAAAAATTTCTTTTTACCCCAAAAAAAGCCACGTATAACCGCATAAACCGACGTTATAATAACGCCGGGCAACATAATTCTAAGAACAGGGTAGCACCTACTGTCGGTAAAAATAAAGTTAAACTTTTCAGGAAATAAAATTAAAAGCCCTACTATCGGCACCGAAATTATTAAACTTAATAAAATACCTGCAGATACCGTTTTATAAGCCAAGTCGTGTTTTTTTTCAGCATTATGTTTAATCATTATTCTTGAAACGGTTATAGGTATTCCTGAAGCCGTTAGGGTCATAAATAGCCCAAGTAGTGAGAGTGTTATTTGGTAAATGCCAATACCCTCAGCCCCTATGGTTCTTGATAAATAAATTCTATATATAAACCCTAGTGCTCTTTCAATGCAAGAAAACACCGTGACAGTTGCCATTGTCTTAATTATTGTTTTGATAATATCACCTCAGTTTATTGTATTATTAAAGGTGGCGTTATAGAATAAAAAAATGGCTATGATAATATAATTTATTGTGAATAATTTAATGCTTAGTTTTGATTATGCTCTATTAGAAAATAAAAAGGGGCTATATATCGTTGAAGACGGAGAGACTATTAGCGATATAGAAAA
>JAZRNF010000098.1:0-12532 GCA_045648085.1 Christensenellaceae bacterium
GTTTAACGTTTTATGAGCGCGCGTATTTCTCCTTATATATATAGAAAGGGGTAATATTTATAAAAAAGGCGAGTTTTATAAAATAAAAATCAAAAAAGCAATAAAATTTTGTTGACAATATTGCTTGAATAGGTTAAAATAGTAAAGCACTCCGCAATTTTGGGGTGTTAATTTTTTAGGATGGAATTAAAATTATGGCAAAAGGAAATGCAGTAAGAATTACTCTTGCATGTACAGAATGCAAGCAAAGAAATTACGATGTTTATAAAAACAAAAAGAATACTCCTGACAGAATTGAACTTAATAAATATTGTCCTTTCTGTAAAAAACACACTGCACACAAAGAAACAAAATAATTTTTTTTGTGTAGCATAAAAATCAAAGGGGTTTATTATGAAACAAAATGGCAATAAACAGGTTGACAACAAAAAAGTTCAACCTAAAAACAAAAAACCAAATATTTTCGTTAGAATTGGAAGAAAACTCAAAGAGGTTTTTTCTGAAATTAAGAAGGTATCTTGGCCATCGTTTGGTAAAGTTGTTAAGCAAACTGGTATAGTTTTATCAGTAGTTGCAATCTTTATGGTTGTTATTATGCTTATAGATTTAGGTCTTGGCGAATTGCTTACTCTTTTAACTTCAATAGGTGCGTAAGGGGTATATTATGGCTGAAATGGCAAAATGGTACGTAATTCACACTTATTCTGGTTACGAAGTAATGGTTAAAGACACTCTTGAAAAAATGGTTGAAAACAGCAATCTTCAAGAGCAAATTTTAGAAATTAAAATACCTATGGAACAAACTATTGAAGAAAAGAACGGCAAGAAGAAAGTGGTAATGCGCAAAGTTCTTCCTTGCTACGTTTTCATTAAATTAGTTTATTCTAACGACCTTTGGTTCATGATTACCAACACTCGTGGTGTTACGGGTTTCGTTGGTCCTCAAGGAAAAGCACTTCCGCTTTCTGAAGACGAAGTTAAAAGAATGCGTCTTGAGAATAAAATTGAAGTCGTTGACTTTAAAGTTGGCGATACAGTTCAAATCGTATCTGGTCCACTTGATGGATTTGAAGGTATGATTTTAGACCTTAACTTACAAGCACAAAAGGCTAAAGTTAAAGTAGCAATGTTTAACACCGATACTGAAGTTGAAGTAGATTTCGTTCAACTTAAATCATTAAATTAAAATTTAAGGGTTTCCCTTGAAAATAGTGGGAGAGGCGCAAATTTTTTCATACGCCTTGCAATTACCACAAATGGAGGATATTATTTATGGCTAAAAAAGTTACTGCTGTTGTAAAATTACAATTGCAAGCCGGTAAAGCAACCCCAGGCCCACCAGTTGGTTCAACACTTGGACCTTACGGTATTAACCTTCCTGGGTTCACTAAAGAGTTTAACGCAAAAACTCAAGACAAGTTAGGATACGTAATTCCTGTAGTTATCACAATTTATCAGGACCGTTCGTTCACGTTTATTCTTAAGACACCACCTGCACCAGAACTTATTAAAAAAGCATGCGGTATTGAAACTGCAAGTGCTGCACCTAATAAGAATAAGGTTGCAAAACTTACTAAAGCACAAGTTGAAGAGATTGCTAAAATTAAGATGGTTGACACTAATGCTGCATCTTTAGAAGCTTGTATGAGTATGATTGCTGGTACTGCTCGCAGTATGGGCGTTACTGTAGAAGAATAAAAAGTGAGTGGGAGAGAGTATTCTCGTAATTACCACAAGGAGGTTCTATTATAATGAAATTTGGAAAGAAATATGCTGATAGCATAAAGAGTTTTGATAAAACAAAACAATACGAAATAGGCGAAGCATTAGATATCGTATTATCTACTGCAAAGGCTAAATTTGACGAAACTATTGAGTTTCACACTAAACTTGGCGTAGACCCAAAACAAGCAGACCAACAAGTTAGAGGCGTTATCGTTCTTCCTAACGGTACTGGTAAAACTGCTAGGGTTTTAGTTATCGCTAAAGGCGACAAGGCTGATATGGCTGCTGCCGCTGGTGCTGATTACGTAGGCGCTGAGGATATGGTTGCTAAAATTCAAAAAGATAACTGGTTTGATTTTGACGTTGTTATCACAACTCCTGATATGATGGGCGTTGTTGGTAGAATTGGTAAAGTATTAGGTCCTAAAGGTCTTATGCCAAACCCAAAATCAGGTACTGTGACTATGGACGTTGCTAAGGCTATTAAAGACGTTAAAGCAGGTAAAGTAGAATACAGACTTGACAAGACTGCAGTTATTCACTGCTCAATCGGTAAAAAGAGTTTTGGTAAAGAAAAACTTTTAGAAAACTATAACGCACTTTTAGACGCTATTATTAAGGCTAAACCTGCTGCTGCTAAAGGTCAATACATTAAGAGTATTGCTGTTGCAAGCACAATGGGTCCTGGCGTTAAAGTTTCTACAAAGTCAGTATAAAATAGTTGACAATATAGTCAACGTGTGATAAAATTATCACATAAACAAACTAAATAGCCGAAGAAAGCCGGTTTTTAAGTGAGTAATCACACCTGCCGAGGTAATCAAAACAATCGTTTTATAACGGTCTTTGCTTGCTTTGGCAAAGACTGTTTTTTTTCGGTCTAAATAATAACGGAGGTAAACAATGTCAGCTAATATAGAGGCAAAGAAAAAAGTTGTTGAAGACATTAAAGCCAAAATTACTTCAAGCAAGTCAGTTGTACTTGTAGACTATAAAGGTCTTACAGTTGCTGAAGATACTGCTTTTAGAAACGAGTTTAGAAAGTCAAACGTTGAATACAAAGTACTTAAAAACACGTTAGTAAGAAGGGCTTTTAACGAATTAGGCGTAACGGCTTTTGATAACGACCTTAACGGAACTACTGCAGTTGCGTTCGGTCAAGACGAAACTGTTGCATCTAAAGTAGTTGTTGATAATGCGAAGAAGTACGAAGATAAACTTTTTGCTAAAAGCGCATACGTTAACGGCGAGTACGTAGATAAGAAAGGCGTTGAAGCACTTGCATCAATCCCTTCAAGAGATGCACTCTACGGCATGGTTGCAGGAACACTCAGCAATATTATTCGTGGTCTTGCAGTTGCTCTTAATAGAGTTGCAGAAAAACAAGGTGAATAATCACCAAACAAAAAATTAAAAAAAATAAAAGAGAGGAAATTTAAAATGGCAGATATAGCAAAAATCATTGAAGAAATTAAAGGTATGACTGTTCTTGAACTTAACAGTCTTGTAAAAGCAATTGAAGAAGAATTCGGCGTAAGCGCAGCAGCTCCTGTTGCAGTTGCTGGTGCAGCAGTTGCAGAAGCAGCTCCTGCTGAAGAAAAAACTGAATTCAACGTAGTTCTTAAAGACGTTGGCGCAAACAAAATCGCAGTTATCAAAGCAGTTCGTGAACTTACTGGTCTTGGTCTTGTTGAAGCTAAGAACATGGTTGAAAAAATGGGTACTGTTAAAGAAGCAGTTGCTAAAGACGAAGCTGAAAAAATGGTTGCAAAACTCAAAGAAGCTGGCGCTACTGCAGTTGCTGAATAATCTATCTAGTTTCAAAAAACGCTTTCCTAGTGAAAGCGTTTTTTTGTTATCCGCTTATTTGTTTTATAAATCAAATAGTTTAAACTAAAAAATACAAGGTAAAATGAAAATAAATTGTTGTAAAAGTTAAAAATATGTGTTATACTACTATTATATTATTAGTAATAATATAACCTTTTACGTTATAGGAGGATTATATGGCTTGGTTTCGTTTAAATATTGAGTGGGCTGATAGCAGTAAAAACACGCTCGTATACAAATATCCGTTTAAAAACGGTGGTAGGGAAGTTAACGATAAGTCTAGGCTTGTAGTTAGAGAATCTCAATGTGCAGTTTTCGTTCATAAAGGCAAAGTGACTGACGTTTTTGGTCCAGGCACTTACGAAATGAAGACGGCTACTTTCCCAATTTTATCAAAGTTAGTTAACTGGAAATACGGTTTTGAAAACTCTATAATATGCGACGTTTATTACATAAATACAAAGCAGTTTACAAATATTAAATGGGGAACTAAAAACCCAATTATTATGCGCGATACTGAGTTTGGCTCTGTAAGAGTTCGCGGTTTTGGTGCGTTTTCTTTTAAAGTTGACGACCCAACTATTTTCTTAACTGAACTTTTTGGAACAAACTCTTCGTTTACTACCGAAGATATTGAAGAGTATTTAAAAACTCTACTTATATCAACTTTAACTGACGCTATTGGCGAAAGCAAAATTTCTCTTTTAGACTTAGCGGGAAATACTGAAGAATTTAACGCTATCGTTAAAGCAAAAGTTCAAGGTAAGTTTAATAGCATAGGTTTAAAACTTGTCACTTTAGCCATTGAAAACATGTCAGTTCCACAAGAAGTTGAAAAGGCTCTTGACGAAAGGACTAAACTTGGCATTTTAAGTGATAGTACTGACGTGCTTATGAAAGTATCCGCTGCCGAAGCAATGAAAGACGCTGCTAAAAACCCAGGTGGTGGTATGGCAGGTGCAGGCATAGGTTTAGGTGCAGGCTTGGGTATGGGGCAAATGTTCGCAGAAGCCTTAAAGTCAACTAACACGCCTACTGAAAAGGCTCAAAAGCAAGAACCTAATAAAGAGTGTTCTTCTTGCGGTGCTAAAATATCTAAAAAAGCAAAGTTTTGCCCAGAGTGTGGTCAAAAACAAGAAAGCAAGGCTTTTTGTAGTGAATGTGGTGCAGAAGTAAAGTCTACTGCTAAATTTTGCCCAGAGTGCGGAAATAAACTTAACTAATTAATACATAGGAGATTTTAATTATGGAAAATAAAATTATTATTGATGAAAATACACTTATTATGGACGCTGTTGAAGCAAACCCTAACGCTGCCGATATTTTATTAAGTTATGGTATGCACTGTTTAGGTTGTGCTATTGCTCACGGTGAAACTATTGGCGAAGCCGCTCAAGTTCACGGTATTGACGTTAACGACCTTTTAAGAGACCTTAATAAGTAATTGCGTATCTTTTAATCAGTCACTAATTGTGATACAGTTTAAATAAAACATAAATATGAACGATATTTTCAAAAACACAAAAGAAAATAAACAAACGACATACGTTAAGTGTCAAAATTGTGGTTCTAATATGATTTTTGACCCTAAAACGCAACTTCTCAAGTGTAAACATTGTGGTAGCGAGTGTGACTTTACAAAAAGCGAAGCCGTAATGGAACTCAATATTGAAGAAGCGTTTAACGTGGTTGAAGATTGGGATACTGAAACTTCGGTATACCGCTGTAATAACTGCGGAGCGGTAGTCGTATTAAACGTTATTGAAACGGCTACGTTTTGTCCGTACTGCTCAACGTCGCACATTGTAAAGGAAGAAGAACTAAGCGGGTTAAGACCAAATGCGGTTTATCCTTTTACTCTTACTAATAGCGAAGCGTTAGTAAACTCTAAACAATGGGTTAAAAAAAGAATTTTTACTCCTAAAAAGTTTAAAAAAAGTTTAGTAGTTGATAATATACGTGGTGTGTATGAGCCTTGTTTTACCTTTGATAGTGCAACTTACTCAACGTACGTTGGTAGAATTGGCGATAGGCGTACTAGGGTGGTTGGTTCGGGCAAGAACAAAAGGACTGAAACTTATATCGTTTGGGAAAATATATCAGGCACGTACAGTTATAAATTTGACGACGTTATGATTAACAGTTCAACTTCGTTTGAACAAAAAGTGCTTGACAAATTATTGCCTTTTAATTATGATACAATAAAGGTATACGAAAGGAATTATTTGACTGGTTTTTTTGCTAGGCGACACGAAAAAAATATAAGTGACGCTTGGGTTGATGCTAAAGATTCTATGGATAAAACGCTAAGAAAGAAAATTCTTTCTCAGTATAATTATGACGTAGTTGATTATTTAAGAGTATCAACGGTACATAATGACGTCACGTACAAATATGTATTACTGCCTACTTATCAATTAGTATATAAGTATAAGAAAAAAAATTACGTGACCTACATAAACGGAAATACTGGTAAGGTGACGGGTAAAGTTCCTTTATCTCCACTCAAAATAGCCTTAGCCGTGGTACTTGGTTTATGTGTAGTTGGCCTTTTTGCTTACGCTTCTTTATTTTAAAATTATATAACTCGCTTTGCGATTTTATTTGGAGAATAATATGAAAAAATTACTTTTAAAATTAGCCACTATTAGTTTAATTACTATTCTTGCGTTAGGTACTATGGCTTGTACTTATAGGGCGGAAGGTAGTGTTATACAAGAAGTCACTTTTAAAGTTTCTTGTCAAGACAAAGAAGATATAAACGTGACTGCAAAGTTATACAAAACTTTTGCACCAAAAACTTGTGACGCTATACTTGATAATATAAAAGACGGTTTTTATAATGACAGCGCAGTTGTTGTAGATAAATTTGCTAATTATCTTGTTTTAGGTTCTTTTGATTATACTGATAGTAAATACGTAGAAAAAATCTATACAGGCAGTACGGTTAAAGGTGAATTTAAAGCAAACGGTCGTGAGTCTAAGTTGACGGCTGTTGCTGGTAGTTTAGTTTTACTCCGTGAACCTGATACTGGTAAGGGTAGCACTAAGTACGATACTGGTAAAGCGTCTATCGCAATTTTATTAGATGAATCTAACGTGATTTCTAACGAGTATTTTTGCGTATTTGGTAAAATAGATAGCGAAGCGTTAACTGCTTTACAAAAGTTAACTGCAGACGTTATAAAAGATTCAGACGGCGATATGCTTGTTAGATATATCGGTGATAGAAATGAAACTACCGACCTTTTAGAGTTGGGCGAAAACAACTTATACAAAGGTGGTATAGAGTTTTACTTAAATCAAGACAATAGCGAAATTAAAGACTTAAATAAAGTAGTTATTGAAGAAAAGATTGACGAAGTTGAAAACGAACTTTATACAAAACTTACCGATGCAAATTATCTTGATTTATACGTTTTACCAACAAGCGTAATAAAAGTTTCTAACTTTAAAGTTAAATAATAAGGCTCATAAACGTTAACGGTTGATAAAGAACAAATGAAATACGGCGTAATACGTCGTTAAACCCACTCGTTAATACGGCAAGTATTAACTTCGGGGTTTGCCTAGTCTTACTTGCATTTGATTAGTTCTTTTATATCAACCTTATACCGTTTATTCGCCTTGGCTCAAACGCTAACGGGTAGTAGAGTACAAATAAAACACGTACGACGTTAAACCCGCTCGTTAATACGGCAAGTATTAACTTCGGGGTTTGCCTAGTCTTACTTGCATTTGATTAGTTCTTTTATATCAACCTTGTACCGTTTATTTGCCTTGGCTCAAACGCTAACGGGTAGTAGAGCACAAATAAAACACGTACGTCGTTAAGTCCGCTCGTTAATACGGCAAGTATTTCTTACGTTAGTAAAGTATAAAAATAATGCCACTGATTTTACGTCAGTGGTTTTTATAAATCATAATAACTAAGGGGCAGTAATGAAATTTTCTAATTTACATCAACATTCTACTTTTTCAGACGGAAAAAATACCATGGAAGAAGTCGTTTTATCTGCAATAGAAAGGGGTATGGAATCAATAGGTTTTTCAGACCATAGTTATACAAAAACGGATAGTCGTTATTGTATGGCTTTAGACAAATATTCTAACTACCTTAAAGAGATAGATAGATTAAAAGAAAAGTATAAAGATAAAATACAAATTTTTAAAGGTATAGAAATTGACGGGTTATCTAATGATAATAAAGAAGATTTTGATTACGTTATCGCTTCCGTTCACTATCTTTGCAAAGATGGAAAGTTCTATTCAATAGACGGTAGTTTAGAAAGACATTATAATTGTTTAAACGAGTGTTGTGGTGGTGATAAAATAAAATTTGCTAAAGATTATTACGACTCTCTTATAAAACACGTTAAAAATTTAAAGCCCGATATTGTCGGTCACGTTGACCTTATAACTAAGTTTGGGCTTTACGATACTGACAACTTAGAGTACAGGGAAGTTGCTAAAAATGCGGTAAAAGAGATAATAAAGTATTGCAGGGTGTTTGAATTAAACACGGGTGCAATTTCAAGAAAAGTGCGCACGCTACCATATCCTGAAAAATACTTACTTGAAGAGATATATAAACTAGGTGGAGAAATAGTTCTTTCGTCGGATTCCCACGCGGCTGATACCGTTGACTTTTATTTTAACGAGTGTATTGGCATTTTAAAAGAAGTAGGATATACTTACGTTTTAAAGTTTAACGGCAAAGAGTTTTATAAAGAAGATATTTAAAAGTCCACTTGCAAAAATATAATATAAGTGTTATTATAATAACGAATTTTTAATTACGGAGAACGATATGAAAACAGGTATAGAAATTTCAGACATTTTACTCCCAAACACCGACGACTATTCTGCATTTGCAGTAGTTGCCTGCGACCAATTTACGTCTGACGGAGAATATTGGGAGACTCTTAAAAACTTAACGGCGGGTAAACTTACGACCCTTGATATGATTCTTCCTGAATATTACTTAACTGGTGACGATACCGATAAGCGTATTGAAAATATAAACCAAAATATTGACAAATATTCTAAAACTGCAAAAGTTATAAAAGACAGTATGATTTTGTCCGTTCGTGGTATTACTGGCGATAGAAAAAGAATAGGTCTTATAACTACGGTTGATTTAGAAGAGTATGATTATAAAAAGGGTAGTAAAAGCCTTATTCGTGCAACTGAAGCAACTATTGCCGATAGAATTCCGCCACGCTTAAAAATTAGAAAAGACGCGTCAATGGAATTTCCACACGTTTTAGTTTTTATTGACGACGAAAAACGTGAAATTATAGAGCCTTTATACGAAAACAAAGAAAGTTTTGAAAAACTTTACGACTTTGACCTTAATATGGGCGGCGGACATATTGTTGGATACAAAGTGCCTGACGCTAAAGCCGTTAAAGAAAAGTTTACCGCACTTATTAGTAAAGATAGGTTAGTAGAAAAATACGGCGAAGATTATCCGTTTGCTATGGCGGTAGGAGATGGTAATCACTCCTTAGCAACTGCAAAAGCGCATTGGGAGAATATTAAACAAGGTTTAAGCGAAAGTGAACTTGAAAATCACCCTGCTAGATATGCTCTTGTAGAGATAATAAATATTTACGACGGCGGCGTTGTTTTTGAGCCTATTCATAGAATTATTAAAGGCGTTAATAAAGATGTGTTTAAAATAGGTTTTGAAAAAATTGCTCACGGCAACGAAACTCTATTTTGTAAAGATGAAGTTGTAGTGTATGATGGTAAACTGTCCGTTCCTGAAGCAATTATTAAAGTTGACGATTATATCAACATATACTTATCTAAATTCGGTGGTGAAGTTGACTACGTTCACGGCGATGATGAAACTAAAGAAAAAGTTTTATCTTCAAACGATACTGTTGCTATCTTATTTAAACCGATTGATAAATCAACTTTATTCCCTTACGTTGTAAGGGGTGGTTGCTTACCTAAAAAGACGTTCTCTATCGGTGAAGGCAGGGATAAAAGGTATTACCTTGAAGGTAGAAAAATTGTAAAATAAATAAAACTAAAACGCACCTTATAGCAAGGTGCGTTTTTAATTTGTTTATGCAATTCCAAGTAAGTTTACTAAGAATAGTAGAGACGTTCCATAATAAACTAAAACGGCAATAAAGTCGTTAATAGTTGTAATTAGTGGGCCGGAAGCAACCGCAGGGTCTATACCAATCTTTTTAAAGAATAAAGGAATAAGAGTTCCGTCTAAACTTGCAATAATGATAGATACTAGTAGTGATATACCAATACAAGCCGATACCGCAAAGCCCGATATAGAGAAAGTTGCAACAAAAGTAGGTTCTAAATACTGAACGTATAATCCAACGAAAACAAAGGCGATAAGTCCTATAATAAGTCCGTTTAAAGCGCCTACTTTAACTTCTTTAAATACAAACTTAAACTTTTCTTTAAACGATAGTGATTCGTTCCCGATAACTCTTATCG
This sequence comes from Christensenellaceae bacterium, assembly GCA_045648085.1. GTDB lineage: Bacteria > Bacillota > Clostridia > Christensenellales > Borkfalkiaceae > HGM11412. The sequence goes on from JAZRNF010000098.1 coordinate 10,030, forward strand.
TTACGGCTAGACTTTGTGTTCCGCTATTACCACTCATACCAAGTATTAAACTTTGGAAAGTGTAAAGGATAATTAGCGAACTAGGAATATGCGTTTGAAACCTTTGAATAACCGTTGCTATTAAAATGCCTAAGACAAGTAATGTAAATAGCCAAGGAATTCTTTTTGTGACACTCTTGACTATAGGTTCGTCTAAATCTTCTTCCGAAGTTAAACCTGCAAGTTTAGCATAGTCGTCACTAAGTTGGTCGTCTACCGCTTCTACAATGTCTGAAGAAGTTATGATACCTATTAGTTTATTGTCGGAATTAAGTACTGGTAAAGAGTCTTCTTTATAGTCCTTAATAGATTCAATACAATCTTCAGTCTTTTCAGTGGCGTACAGATAAGGGTAGTTGGTTGTGATAATATCGTTAAGTGGAGTAGTGTCCCTTGCGATTACTAGGTCACGTAGTGATAATGCGCCGTAGAAAGTATCGTCTTGACTTAAAACGTAAATGGTAGTAATGTTATCGTTTTCCGCCGCTTGCTTTATAACTACACGCATTGCTTCTTTTACAGAGTAGGTGTTTTTGATTGTTATAAAGTTAGTAGTCATAAGGCTACCAATCTCATCATCGTCGTACGAGTCAATAAGTTGAATATCCTTTATGGCTTCAGGCTCAATAAGTGGAAGAATTTCGTTTTTCTTTTCTTCCGTTAATTCTTCAAGTACGTCAATAGCGTCGTCAACGTCCATTTCTTCAATAATGTCGGCTACCTTTTCGTTGTCAAGTTCTTCAATGTAGTCTTCAACGTTGTCAAGGTAAGCGAATATATCAGAAACTGCCGATACGCCTAAAATTCTATAAAGTTTTTTACGCTCTACGGTAGATAATAACGGAATTGCTTCGGCAATATCGTTATCGTGGTATTCAGATAATTTATCTTTAATTTCGCTTTCAGTATAATTGCTTTGAATTATTTCTAAAAGTTCCTTTGTAAAATCACGCCTTTCAGGAGTTTCTTCTTCAATAATGAGTTCTTTTTCTTCGTTCATAATATCACCTCTTGGGAATAAAAAAGCCCGATACTTTACGCATCGGGATACTCATTATACTATTATGTTTGGGTAAACTAATGCGTAAGCAAATTCCCCAAAGCAACGATGCTTTGGGCTAAGTTCAAATATTTTATTGTACTTCGCGGATTGCCATCTGTTGCCATAATAATCTCCTTTTATAATAATTTTATTCTCTATCACTAATTGTTTATAGCCTAATTTTATCACATTAAAAAATATTTTGCAACCACTTTTTATATTAAATTCCCTTTTCCTTATATAATATATAATAATATAGGCTAAAAAATTTGCCGAAAAACAAATTTTAAAAGGCGGTATATAAACGTTTAACAAGTATAAAATTATATGATATAATTTAATAAAATAAACAAAAGATAGCCCGAAAAAATAATTTAAAATTTTTTTAAAAAATACGTAAAAACGTTTGACAAAGACATATATATTTAGTATTATAGTAGGGCTGTGTTATATATGGGTTGATATGAAAAGTTACTTAAACTTTTATTTTGGCAAGTCCGGAAACCGCCAAAATATGAAGAAGATAATTTTCATTGACAAATGTGAAGGTTTAACCTTCGCGACTAACCGTGCCCAATTTAGGAGTTCATTCGCAGCAAAAACACACAGTAGCGAATGATTTTTTTATTTTTAAAGCACGACACACACGGCAATGTTGACTACATTACAGTTAGTATAAAAAAGGAGAAGAAAAATGGCAGGACAAAAAATTAGAATTAAACTTGCAGCGTACGACCATAAAATGGTTGACCAAGCCACAGAAAGAATCGTTGAAACGATGAAAAAGGCTGGCGCTAAGATTAGTGGACCTATTCCACTTCCTACTGAAAAGGAGATTGTGACTATACTTAGGTCTCCACACAAATACAAAGACAGTAGGGAACAGTTTGAAATAAGAACTCATAAGAGACTTATTGACATTTATTCTACAAACGCTAAAATACTTGATAGTATTCATTTACCAGCCGGCGTAGACGTAAAAATTAAACTTTAATTAAAAATCATACAATTATAAAATTGTAAATAATTTGGAGGTGAACTTTATCAATGAATAAAGCAATCATTGGAAAAAAATTAGGTATGACACAGGTCTTTTCACAAGACGGAAAAGTAATCCCTGTTACCGTAGTAGAAGCAGGTCCATGCCCAGTAGTACAACTTAAAACTATTGAAAAAGATGGTTATGAAGCAGTTAAGATTGGGTTTGGCGAAGTAAAAGAAAGCGACCTTAACAAGCCACAAGCAGGTTTATTTAAGAAAGCAGGCGTTGCTTGCCAAAAAGTTCTTAAAGAGTTTAGGCTTGAAAACGTTGCTGAGTATGAAGTAGGAAAAGTAATAACAGTTGAAATCTTTAAAGATGGTGACAAAGTTGACGTTTCTGGACAAACTAAAGGTCACGGTTTCACAGGTGTTATTAAAAGA
>JAZRNF010000099.1:0-10932 GCA_045648085.1 Christensenellaceae bacterium
CTGTTAAATCTTGAACGTTATCGCTAAATGATACTGTGTAAGTTTTAGCGTCAAATACTGCAACGAGTTCTACGTCTTCGTCTAAAGTCCAAGTGCCAGTGCTTGCAAAGTCAACACCTGCTTTTTGCCATTTAACAAAAGTATAACCTGTCTTTTCAACAGTTGGTAAAGAGTATGCCGCATTATAAGTCACAGTTAAATCTTGAACGTTGTCGCTAAATGATACTGTGTATGTTTTAGCGTCAAATACTGCAACGAGTTCTACGCCTTCGTCTAAAGTCCAAGTGCCAGTGCTTGCAAAGTCAACGCCTGCTTTTTGCCATTTAACAAAAGTATAACCTGTCTTTTCAGCAGTTGGTAATGAGTATGCAACGCCGTAAGTCACAGTTAAATCTTGAACGTTATCGCTAAATGATACTGTGTATGTTTTAGCGTCAAATACTGCAACAAGTTCTACGTCACTATCAGTAGCCCAAGTGCCAGTGCTTGCAAAGTCAACGCCTGCTTTTTGCCATTTAACGAACGTATAACCTGTCTTTTCAGCAGTTGGTAAAGTGTATGCAACACCGTAAGTCACAGTTAAATCTTGAACGTTATCACTAAATGATACAGTGTAAGTCTTAGCGGTAAATACTGCGGTAAGAGATACGTTTTCTGTTAAAGACCAAGTGCCAGTACTTGCAAAGTCAACACCGTCTTTTTGCCACTTAACAAAAGTATAACCAGTCTTTCCAGCATTAGGTAAAGTATAAGTATCGCCTAAAGAATATTGAACACTTTGAACACCGTCACTAAATGATACTGTATATTTATTTGCAGTAAATTCAGCAGTAAGTGATACGTTGTTTGCAATATTCCAAGTACCAGTTTTAGCAACTACGTCATTACCGTTTTTCCAGTTAACGAAAGTATAACCTGCCTTTTCAGCAGTTGGTAATTCGTATGCGGCACCGTAAGTCACGTTAATTGATTGAACGTTATCACTAAATGATACTGTGTACGTATTAGCGGTAAATACTGCGGTAAGAGATACGTTTTCAGTTAAAGTCCAAGTACCAGTGCTTGCAAAATCAACACCGTCTTTTTGCCATTTAACGAACGTATAACCAGTCTTTTCTGCAGTTGGTAATTCGTATGAAGAATTATATGTAAATTCTTTGCTTTGAACACCGTCACTAAATGATACCGTGTATTTATTAGCAGTATAACTTGCAACTAACGTAATGTTCTTGTCAAAAGCATAACTTGCTACGTCAAACTCATTACTATCTAAAGTCCAACCCTCAAAAGCATAACCTGTTTTTGTAGGTGTAGGTAACGAAATAGTGTCACCCTTTTTAACCGTGATAGAACTTTGACTAATAGAACCACCGTTTGCATCTAACGTAATAGTGTAAGATTGTGGAGTTTTATCAGATTTTAAACCACAACCAACTACGCCAATGGCAAATGAAGATACCATTAAACAAGTAATCAAACTAACTATTAGGCTTGTAAATTTTTTCATAACTCACCTTTCCTTATATAATATATATATTTATTAACGCAATAGACAGTATGCAAAAAATTTGCATACTATCATACTGTTTTTTATTTATGAAGTTATTTTCCTACTAAACTGCTGGATACCAATTATCGTCTAAACTGTAATTAGTATATTCAACGTTTATAGTAATTTCGTATACGCCTTCACCGAAGTTGTAGAGCCATTCACCTAAAAGACTAATTTCAGTTTTGCCTACGTAATAACCTTTAATACGCCATGGGTCGTATGGGTTAGAAGATTCTGGTGGAGTAATTACAAATTGAGATAAGTCGTACGTTTCACCATAAGCAATTTCAAACGTATTACCACCTACAATTGAACCGTTGCCAACGTTAATAGTGACTTGAATTTTACCTGTGTAAGCATATTTAGCAACTAAACGAATAGTTGTAAGTTCAGGTAATAATAACATACCTTGATTGTCAACAAGATACTCTTCACCGTCAACTGTTATAAACCAGCCTTCAAACGCGAAGTTTGTTGGAGCAGTTGGAGCGTAATTAGTTAAGTCATAACCATCTTTGTTGTTAAACTTAACAGTGCTTTCGCCTGCTAACGTACCTGCACCTGCATCTAATTCAAACGTAATTTCGCCTGCTTTATAGAATAAACCAACAACGAAAAATTCAGTTTCTTCGCCATAGTTCCATACGCCTGTATTTTCTAATGTTTCTTCACCGTCAATGTACCAAGCATATAAAGTTAAGCCTTGACTTTCAGTATCAGTTAACGTAAAGTCGTAATTAGTTCCTTGTTCTACTATAACAGCCTTGATAAATGTAGGTTCTTCAGCATTGATATCTGCAAAATAAAGATTTACAGTTCTATAATCAATCCACTCATATTCAGCAACTAAAGTATATTCTTTTTCATTGCCGAAGTTCCAAGCGCCTGTATTAGCAATCTTTTCGCCGTCCAAATACCAACCAATAAATCTATAACCGTCTTTTGTAGGAACTTTATCGGTAATATCGTAGTTGTCGCCGTTGTTAATAGTGATAGAAGTTTCACCATCTAACGTACCTTCGCCAACGTTGAAAGTAATAGTCACTGCACCAACGTATTTATACTTAGCAACTAAAGTGATTTCAGTAGCAGTACCTAAATTGAACACGTCACCGCTAGTTTCAACCTTAGTTTCATCTAAATACCAGCCGATAAATTCATAATTTAATGGAGCATCTACGTCTGTTGCGCTAAAGTCATAAGGTTTACCTTGCTCAAACACGTATTGATTATTACCAATAACTTGACCTGCGCCAGCATCTAAAGTAAGAGTTCTATTATCAATGAATTCATACTTAGCAACTAAAGTAGCGTTGCCACCAGTCCAAACGCCTGTATTAGCAATAACCGTTTTATCAGCGTCAGTAGATAAATACCAACCTAAAAATCTATAATTTGCCTTTTCTGCAATATAATTAGTTAAATCGTAATTAGAACCCTTGAAGAATTCGTGAGTTGATGGATAACCATTTTTTAAAGTACCACCATCAAGGTTTAACGTAAACACTACAACGTCAACAGAAACGTATTTAGCAGTTAACGTGATTTCTTTACCAAAGTCATAATTCCAAGTACCAGAATTTTCTACTTTAGTTTCACCGAAGTACCAACCTTCAAATACTTTGTTAGCAGGAGCAGTTGTTTTGTGTTTAGTTAAGTCGTAACTAGCACCTTTTTCAAGAGTAATAGTTTTAGTCTTAAGAGCACCGAAAGAACCATCGCCAGCGTTTAAAGTAAGTTTGATAACTTTATCTTCTTCCCAAACTGCAACGAAAGTGACGTTGCTAGTAAAGTTATATGTAGTATTGTTGTTGTATAAAGCATTGCTACCTTCTACTTTCCAACCTTTGAATATATAACCTGCTTTTGTAGGAGCGTAAAGTTGAATAATTTCTTGATATGTCGCTTTGTCAAATGGAGTAATACCAGTTGCAAAAGCACCGCCATCTAAGTTATAAGAAACGCTATATTCAGCAGGAATAAAGTCAGGAGTTAAAGTGACGCTATCAGCAATACTCCAATTACCTGTTAAACCAACGCTTACATTACCGCTCTTCCAACCGTTGAAAGTGTATCCTGCTTTAGAAGGTTCTTGTAAAGTATAAGAAGAACCGAAAGTGACAGTCATATCACTAATTTCAGGAGTGACACCTGAGAATTTAACGGTGTACGTATTTGCAGTATACTTAGCAACTAACGTAATGTCTTTACTGAAGTTGAAAGAACCTTTATCAAACTCAGAACCGTCAAGTTCCCAGTAGTTAAAAGTATAACCAGTTTTTCTTGCTTCAGGTAAAATTATTTCATTACCCTTAATAGCAGTAATACTAGAAACTTCAACCGTATTTAAAATAGCCTCACCACCGTTTGCATCAAACGTGATTTTACAAGACTTTGAATCCTTTTTGCCACAGCCGATTGCCGTTGCAGCAAGGATAACCATTATTAAACTTAAAATAATTGTCGTAAATTTTTTCATCTCTTTTTCCTTATATTCAATTTTACTATTTTGAGATTAACCTAGTATATACATTTTACAATGAATTTACAATTTTGTCAAGATATTTTTTTAATTTATATATAATATATATAACAAACGCTTAAAAGTATTGCAAATTTTATTCTTTATTAGTGTTTTTAGTAAAATATTTGGCTTTTAACTGTAAAATTTTTCCTTTTAATACCTTAAGGTCACTAGCAAAGTTCTTATGGTCAAATATCATACATAAGCCAAAAGCAAGTGGAGTCACTAAAACGAACACTGGGCAAATAATCCAGAACCAAGGCCAATACTTTTCTTGACCTGCATATGGACCAACCGGTATAGTCTTAAAGAAGTCTGGACAGAAAATTGCAAAAAATTTACCGATAGCATCAGGAAGGTCAGGGCCGTAAATATACGAAGTGTTTTTCCAGTTAACGTCGTAAAAAGCACTCCAATAATCTTCGTGTATTACATGGTCAAAGCCTTGCGCTCCCCTAATAGGAATAAAGCCGAGTTCCGCTTGGAAGAATTGGTTGAGAATAATAAATAACATTAAAAGCAAAACGCCTACTGGAGCACACAAAACACGTTTCCAAGAAAGTGTGTGATGTTTAAGTAAAACCATTAAAAGCGGAATTGCGATTACTTCCCAATGGTGATAGTAAAATCTTATAATATCTAAAATTTCACCCGCTTGGTTTGACTTAGCCAAAGGCTCTTGCGGATAAAATAGCGCGATAAGTCCGCTTAGAACGCCGATATAGAACATATATTCTTTTGCCTTTTTATTTTTCATGAGATAAATAAATGGGAAAAGAGCAATATTAGCACCGCAAATATTAACAAACCAAGAATCTCTTAACATTCTTGCTTCGTCAACCGAATATGGCGGTATAAACACTTTTAAAAAGTGAAGTAAAAGACCGAACGCTAAAAATGAAAACAATACTATTTTTTGAGTTCTTTCTTTTTTATTCCTTAAACCGTAATATAACCCAACAATACCACCTGCGGATAATATTAACCAAAAAAAGTACCAAAAGTTAAACATTTTAATTATCATAATAAACTACTCCTTTTGTTAAAAGAATAAACTAATTATACTACGTATAATATCATATGTCAATAGCAAAAAAATAAAAAAGGCTATTAGATAATTTAGAGCAAACCCGAAAATATAAAAAGACTACGCCACGTTTGGGCATTATACTATCATCCATACGTATTGTCATAGCCGAAAATAAAAAAAAGCCACCTATAAGGTGGCTTAATTTTCGTTTATTAAATTTCAGCGAAATACTTAATAGTTCTAACCATTTGAGAAGTATAAGAATTTTCGTTGTCGTACCAAGAAACAACTTGTACTTGGTAAGTTTCGTCATCAATCTTAGATACCATAGTTTGAGTAGCATCAAAGAGTGAACCGAATTTCATTCCGATAACGTCTGAAGAAACGATTTCATCAGTGTTGTAGCCGAAAGATTCAGTTGCTTGAGCCTTCATAGCAGCATTGATACCTTCTTTAGTCACGTCTTTACCCTTAACAACTGCGATTAAGATAGTAGTAGAACCAGTAGCAGTAGGAACACGTTGAGCAGCACCGATAAGTTTGCCGTTGAGTTCAGGAATAACAAGACCAATAGCCTTAGCAGCACCAGTAGAGTTAGGAACAATGTTCATAGCGCCTGCTCTAGAACGTCTCTTATCACCCTTTCTTTGTGGACCATCAAGAATCATTTGGTCACCAGTGTAAGCGTGAACAGTAGTCATGATACCAGATTGAATAGGAGCATAATCGTTAAGTGCTTTAGCCATAGGTGCTAAGCAGTTAGTAGTACAAGAAGCAGCAGAGATAATATTGTCTTCTTTAGTTAATGTATCGTGGTTTACGTTGAATACGATTGTAGGAAGGTCGTTTCCTGCAGGAGCAGAGATAACAACTTTCTTAGCACCAGCATCAATGTGTGCTTGTGCTTTTGCTTTAGAAGTATAGAAGCCTGTACATTCTAAAACAACGTCAACACCGATTTCACCCCAAGGAAGTTCAGCAGCGTTAGCCTTTGCATAAATAATAATTTCTTTACCGTCAACGATGATAGAATTTTCAGTAGATTCTACTGTGTGACCTTTAGCAAGATAATTGCCTTGCATTGTGTCATACTTTAAAAGGTGAGCAAGCATTTCTGGGCTTGTTAAATCGTTGATAGCAACAACTTCGTAACCTTCAGCATCAAACATTTGTCTGAAAGCAAGACGACCGATACGGCCAAAACCGTTAATAGCAACTTTTACATTTGACATTTTTTTGTCCTCCAATATATTAACATTTGTTAAATTTTTAACGTTTTTTTGTAAGCGCAAAGCATTTAAGCCCACGCTCCATAATATTATAAATATTTTTAATGATTAAGTCAATCGTTTTTTATGATTTTTTTAAATTAAGTTTTCAGGATTTAAGCAAAGCAAATCGTCAACGACGAATAAACCGTCTTTCCTTATAAGTTCTCCGTCAAGATAAATTTCGCCACCGCCGTACTTAGGGGTTTGAATTTGAACTAAATCCCAATGCACTGCAGATTGGTTTCCGTTATAACAGTCGGCATAACAACTACCTGGTGTAAAGTGTATAGAGCCAGATATTTTTTCGTCAAACAATATATCTCCCATAGGCGTTTTAATAAACGGATTGACGCCGAAAGCGAATTCCCCTACGTATCTAGCGCCTTCGTCAGTATCAAGTATTGCGTTTAACTTTTGATTATTGTTTGCAGTTGCGTTTATAATCTTACCATCTTTAAAAGTCAAACTAACGTTTTCAAACTTAAAGCCGTTTTCTACTGACGGAGTATTATAAGTTATCACGCCGTTTACGCTATCTTTTACTGGCGCCGTGTAAATTTCACCGTCTGGAATATTACATTTGCCTGAGCATTTTTTACTACCGATACCTTTTATAGAGAAAGTAATGTCGGTATCTTTTGCTATGATATGAACTTTATCCGCCTTGTCAAGCCTTGCCTTTAAATTATCCATAGCCTTATCCATTTTAGAATAGTCTAAATTGCACACTTTAAAATACAACTCTTCAAAACCGTCAGTACTCATACCCGCCGACTGAGCCATACCTGGATTTGGATAGCGGAGTACTACCCACTTAGTTTTTCCAACCCTTAAATCGTGGTGAACGGGTTGAGAATAAAACTCGTCTTCTATTTGCATGTTTCTTTCAGGAACGTCGGCGTTTTCGTTGCAATTATCCCCACCGCGAATACCAATGTATGCGTCCATATCCGCCATACGATAACTAGCATATTTTGCTTTTAATTTTGCGTATTCTACCGTCTCTCCCATAAGAAGTTCCCTTGAAACCCTATTGTCGTACATTTCTACAAAAGGATACGCCCCTACCTTAAACGCTTCTTTAACTATGGCGTTTACAAGCATATAGTCAACACCTTTTGCTTCTATTAAAAGTTTTTCTCCTTTTTTTAATTCTACTGAATAGTTAACTAAAACGCTAGCGAGTTTTTCTATTCTACTGTCTATCATAAAATTTCTCCTTTAAAACAAAGTAATTGTATTTTAACATATATTAAATGATTGTTCAAGTTATTTATTGTAAAATTGTTGTACAGTTGCACAATATTTATAACTTTGGACATAAATCGTTGACAATAAAATATAAAAAACCCTATAATTGTCTAAAAAGGAGGATTTTATGAAAAAAATTTGCAAACAAAAAAATCCTGTTCATTACGATTTTAGCAAAAAGCCAAACAATCCTACCCCCCTTTTATTAGTCGCTAGGCTTTTATCGTCAATGTTATGTATCAAAAGAAAAATTAAAATTGATTTTGTTAATCTTAAAAAAGTTCCTAGACCTAGCCTAGTGCTTGCAAATCACGGTGCATTTAACGATTTTCATATTTTATATAAAAGCGTTAAGAGTTATAAAATGAACTGTATTGCTACGCTTGACGGGTTTAACGACTTTTCTAACTTGGTTATGAGAATGCTTGGCGTTATACCAAAAAGAAAGTTTGCCAACGATATTCATTTATTAAAACATATGAGACACGCTACTAAAAACTTAAAAAACGTAGTGGTTATGTATCCTGAAGCAAGGTATTCTTTAGACGGTACTACAAGTTATTTGCCCGACTCTTTAGGAAAGTTAGTTAAGTTTTTAAAAGTTCCAGTTATTACAATAACCGCTAAAGGCAACTACGTAAGCGACCCACAATGGAACAAGTACAAACAAAACTATATGCCTATGGAAGCGACGGTTAAAGAAATTGTTTCTCTTGAAGAGATTGACAAAATTTCGGTTGACGAAATAAATGCGAGAATAAGAGAAAATTTAAGTTATGACGATTGGAAGTGGCTTAAAGAAAGCGGCCACAAAATTAAGTACAATAAAAGGGCTGAAAATTTAAACGCAATACTCTATCAATGCCCTAAATGTAAAACGGAATTTAAAATGCAAGGCGAAGGCATAACCCTTACTTGTACGGAATGTGGCAAACAATGGCAAATGGGAGAAGACGGAACGCTTACCGCCCTTGACGGAAACACTGAGTTTTCTCATATTCCCGACTGGTTTAATTGGCAAAAGGAAAATATCCGTGAAGAAGTGCGCTCGGGCAAATATCATATAGAATTTGATTGTGACGTTTACACGTTGCCTTCTTCAAAGGGCTTTGTACCACAAAAAACTGGTAAATTTACTCAAACTTTTGAAAAGACCATATTAGACGTTAATTTATACGGCGAAGACAGACACATTGAACTTTTAGGCACGGAACTTGAAAGCGTACACGTTGAATATAGATATCAAAACGAAGGCGACTGCATTGATATTCCTATTAAAAACGATAGCGTTTGGGTACACCCAACTACTGCTAAAGACGTTATTACTAAAGTTTCGTTAGCAACTGAAGAAATACGTGATTTTGCAAAATCTAAAATTTAATAAAACTAAAAGCCTTTCTCGCTTGTAGAAAGGCTTTTTTCGTTAGCAAAAATAAACGCTTTACAAATATTTATTTAAGTTATATAATAAATTTATGGAACTAATTTTGGCAAGCAATTCGCCAAGGCGTAAAGAACTCCTTAACGAATTAGGTTATAAATTTACGGTTATTCCGTCAAATATCATAGAAAGAGCATCTCTTGATAACGGCGTATATTCTTACGTTGAAACGCTAGCCTACGAAAAAGCAAGCGACGTTTTTTGTAAACATAAAAACGTAGTACTTGGCGCAGATACAATAGTTTATCATAACCAAAAAATACTTGGTAAACCTAAAAATTATGACGACGCTATTGAAATGCTTAAAAGTTTATCTAATAGCACACACGAAGTTATAACAGGATATGCAATTTTAACTGAAAATAAAAAAATTATCGGGCACGAAGTGACTAAGGTGACGTTTAATAATTTATCGCTTGACGATATTAAGTATTACGTTGATACTTATAACCCGCTAGACAAAGCGGGAAGTTATGGCGTGCAAGACGGCTATCCACTAGCAAAAAACGTATCGGGTAGTTTTACTAACGTAGTAGGCTTGCCTACTGAAAAAATTAGCGAGATATTAAAGGAGTTATTATGAACTCAAAAATAGCGATAGAAATAGGAACTTCATATACTAAGATTTACAAGTCTAGAGCAGACGTAGTTTTATACGAACCTACTATAATTGCCATTTCTAAAAACAACTACAAAAAGCCACTTGCAGTTGGCATTGAAGCGCTAAAATTACAAGGCAAGGTTAGTGACGACGTTAAGATTATAAAACCTGTTAACAACACCGAAATTGTAGACCTTAAAGCATTAGTTAGTTTACTATCAGTTTTTATAAGCAAAATAAAGGTAAAATTTGAAAGAATATCAGGCGTATTACTCACCGTTCAATGTGGCTCGGATAGGCAAATTATGGGGCGTTTTGAAAATGCTCTTAATAAAATTGGGCTATATAATATCACTTTTATTGAAACGCCTATTTTATCTTTACTAGGTGCGGACGCTCCACTTACTGAAAATTCTTGCCACGCCGTTATTGATATTGGTGGCGGTCAAACCACTGTTTGTGCACTCAATTTAAACGGAGTTATATCAGGCGTTTCTGCCGAAATTGGCGGAAATACCTTAAACGATATGATACAAAAACACGTTGAAGATACTATGCACCTACATTTATCTAGTAGCGAAGTTGAAAACCTTAAAAGAACAATAGCATCTACCGTTAAAGACGACGATAGTAAAACGGTAGTTCAAGGAAAACAAACTTTAACAGGTAAACCACATACGCAAAACATAACCGCGTCTTCTATCGTAGAGCCTATTAACGAATATGTTAAAAAGACTGCAAAAATAGCAAATTTAGTACTTAACAATTTAAGTAGCGACTGTTTAAAAGAACTTACTAAAAACGGCATTTATCTTACGGGCGGCGGCAGTTTACTTTACGGACTTGAAGATTACTTTACTAAAGAATTAGGCTACTTAACAACCCTAGTTAAAGAGCCAGAGTTATCAGCAATTATAGGCGCAGGTAAACTATTGGGCGACAAGGCTTTACTTAATAAAATTAAGTTAAAAGGTTAAAATTTAATACAATCAAAAAAGGCAGCGCTTTCGTTGCCTTTTTGTTTTGTTTTTTATTCTTCTACCGTAGGTAATACTATATACGATTTAGAAAAATCTACGGTATTATGAGCAATTTTAGCAGTAGTTTGCTCGCTAAATAACCCCTTATTATTAGTGTGACGAACGTAGCACTCTATATTTGAAGACGACACGTCTATCCTTATTTTTTCGCCCTTTGATATCATAAACGAATGCTCGTCAAACGTAAAGTCTAACTCAACGTCAGTATTAGGCGTATAGTCT
>JAZRNF010000100.1:0-10199 GCA_045648085.1 Christensenellaceae bacterium
ATTTATAACTGAACGAATACTTTCAAAAATGAGTTTATGAGACTCTAAGAAAAAGTCGTCAACTTCTAAATTCGCTTGAATATCGTATTGTAGGTCTTGGTCAATTAAAATACAACCTAAAATACTTTGTTCCGCTTCTAAATTGTATGGTAATATTGATGTTTCTTTAGTCATAATAAATTCCTTTATAATAAACTTTCAAATTCTTTAAGTGCGTTTTCAAATGAGTTAAACGCTATATCATAACTTTCTTGGCTTGTTAAGTCTACCCCAGCAATTTTTAGTAGTTCAACAGGAGTATCAGATGCTCCTGAAGATAAAAATTTAAAGTAGTTTTCAACCGCATTACTTTCGCCGTTTAAAATCTTTTCGCTAATTGCTATTGCACTAATTATGCCTGTAGCATACTTATATACGTAAAAGGCTGTATAGAAATGTGGAATTCTTGCCCACTCATAAGAGATTTCTTTGTTGTGTTTAACGCCTTTACCGTAATATTTTTTATTTAATTTAAGGTAAACGTCACTTAAATCTTCTTTTGATAAGGCTTCACCCTTTTCAACTTTGTCGTGCGCAATTTGCTCAAATTCTGCAAACATTGTTTGTCTAAATAAAGTTGTTCTTATCGTGTCTAAATAGTATGATAAGAAATATTTTTTCCTTTCAACGTCCGTTTCGTTTTTAATAAGGTGTTTTATAAGTAAAATTTCGTTTACTGTTGATGCAACTTCTGCTACGAAAATTTTATAATCTGAAGTAGTTATCGGTTGAGCAGCATTTGACTTATATGAGTGTATTGCGTGACCTAATTCGTGTGCGATTGTGAATACGCTATGAGTTGTTTTAGTGTGGTTTAATAATACGTATGGGTGTTTTAAATTGTGAACGCTTACGCTATATGCACCACTTCGCTTACCGTCGTTTTCATAAACGTCTATCCAACGTTCTTGTTTTGCTTTGTCTAATAACGAAATATAATCGTCGCCAAGCGGTTTTAAGCCTTGTTTAACAAGTTCAAAAGCATCGTCGTAATCTAACTTTAGTTCGGCACCTTTAACAAGTGGAACGTAAAGGTCGTACATATTTATATCAAAACCTAAAATAGATTTTCTATCTTCTATATACCTATGCAAAGTTGGTAAAGCCTTTTTAACGTTTGAAAGTAAACTGTAATAAACTTTACTATCAACTTCTTCGGCAAATAACGCCCTATCTAAGCAACTGTTAAATTTTCTAACTTTTGTAAAGAATACGTTTTTATCAACGTTGCCTTGATATACTGCAGTTATTGTATTTAAAACTTTATAGTACGCTTTAAAATATGATTTAAAAGCCTTTTTTCTAACTTCTTTATCAGGATTTTGAAGTAATAATGAATAAGTTGAGCCAGTAATTTTTATTTTTTTACCGTCAACTTTTATTGTAGGAAAATCAAGGTCAACGTCGTCAATAAGCCCAAAAATCTTTTTAAAACCACCGTATACTTTACCGCCAAGTGCTAGTACACCTTCGGCTTCTTCGCCTAAAATATGGGGTTTGTAGTCAATAATTCTTATTAAATCTCTTTTATAAAGTTTAAGACTGTCGTCACCTACAAAACTATTTAATAATTCAATAGGTAAACTTGTAAGTTCAGGCTCTATAAAAGATACTTCTAATGAAAATTTAACTTCTAAATCTTCAATAGCGCCTACTAATTTAACCGAAGAATTAAGCGAGCCGTCTTCGTCATGTTTCATCATGGCGTAAACTGCGTAAACTTCAAGTTCCCCTGCTATGCTATAAAGTTTATCATAACACTCTTTAACGGTCTTTACGTTGTTTAATTTACCTTTAAACTCTTTAAAAGAAATTTTATCTTTTAAATTTTCTAAACCTAAGTAAAACTCTTCATTAGAAGAAAAAATATCTTCAATTTTCCACTTAAATCTACTTTCTATCTCATGCCTTTTCATTGCTCAACGTTCCTTGTATATCCTTAATCTCATATGCGAGTAATACGCCGTTAGACGTAATAATAGTTAGCATATCGTTTGGTTGTAAATTGATATTGTAGTTTGCATCTACGTTTACAGTTCTTTCAACGTAGTCGTTTTTAATTTTTGACCACTCTAATAAGTCAATTGATTTTAGTTGAACGCCTTTTTTGTCGTAAATTTCTTCGTTTACTCTAATAACCGTGCCTTCACTTGTTGAACGTTGGCTAGATATAGAGTCAATAATAAAAACGTAGTATCTACGGTATTTTAAATAGATGATTTCAATAAAAAATATAATGCTAAAAACCGCAATTATTGCAAAAGAATACATAACGATTTGATAATATATTCTATACGGAGTGCCATAAGGTTCACGACTAAATAAAAATAAAAGAGCACCTTCAAAAATTATTGTAAAAACAACAATTAGAATAAGAATTGTTAAATTTTTTAAATTTTTCTTTTTTAAGTTTGAAATCATTGAATTTGTGTAAACTGAAATCATATTTAACTCCTATTTACCGTTAAAAATTTTATAGGTAAAGTCTTTATTTTTTATCCAAAAGTCAGAAATTACACCGACTATTGTATTTTCGCTAATTGGACCAAAAGAACTACTGTCTTTACTGATTGAACGGTTGTCGCCAAGAACAAAAACTTGACCTTCTAAAATTGTGTAGTTGAAAAGGCTTGTAGTACCGATAATATAATCTTCTTCAAGCATGGTTGGAGTAGATTCGCCTTGTTTTTTAAGCCAAACGTTGCCGTTAACGTCGCTAAAAACGTTGTCGCCTTCAACTGCTATTACCCTTTTTATATACTTTTCAGTCGTGGAATAATTAAACACAACGATATCGCCCCTTTTAGGCTTTGCTAAGTTGTTGGTTATCAAATAATCGTTATCGGTAAGCGTTGGGTTCATAGAATCGCCGTCAACTATGCTTATAGATATCCAAACCTTAGTCAAAAACAACATAAAAAGTATTAAAAAAACAATAATTGAGATGATTGTTATTTCTATTTTTTTACTTTTGCCTTCTCTTTCAAAAATTAACAAACTAGATATCTTCCTTTCCTATAATTTTTTTAATTTTGTTTTTAAAATCTGCAAGTGGAATCATAACGATTCTGTCACATTTTAAGCATTTTATTTTAATGTCTGCCCCAGTTCTAACAACGGTCCACTCATTACCGCCACAAGGGTGATTTTTTTTAGTTATTATTTTATCGTTTAAATTTATAATCATAATTCCCCTAAATCAATAAGAAATTGTTTATGGTAAACTCGCCAAGCGATGAAATTTTAATAAATAAAAGGTCTTTAAAGTTTGTAAGCGGTAAATTATTTGAGTCTTTAAAGTCTTCAAGCGAAATTTGTAAATGTTCCCAATGCTCTCCACCATTAACGTTCGTAACGTAATAAAATTCGTCATTATTAGAGTCTTTAACCGTGAAAGTTATAGTGTTTGAATTTTGGGTATATACGTCAATTTTAATAAAAGGCTCGTCTTTAAGGTTGGGCGCAATCTTTCTAACGCCGTAGAAAGTTAAAGCGTAATTGGTTGAAAGCCCCATTATATCGTTAGGACCTTTTTTAAGTTGAAATAGTCTTTTTGTCACAAAAACGTCACCAATAAGCGTTTCGTCAATATCGTCAATTATATAGTTAGAGAAAAATCTTGACGTGTTTAAAAGTACTGATGGAACGTGAGAATACGAACTTAAATTTACCGTTTTATATAAGCGATTAGTTGAAATTGTAAAGCCGTTTGTGTATTTTATTATTGCGAATGCAATAATAGTTTTACAATCACCGTAAATAGATTGGGTAAAAGTATACGTATTATCTTTATTTTTTACGTAATTGTTTATGTTGTACCACACCCTATCTTTAGGCGAAACGTCATCATAACTTAAAAAGGTGTAAATTGATTTAATGTTTTTAAAATTATCAGCGCTAACGGTTAAAACAACGGTATCGTCTTCAGTTTCGGCTTCTATGTAAGCGTGACCTAACGTTGTATTAGAGTTGTTTAAGTACTTATCTAAGAAGATTTTAGTGTTTTCAAGGGCGTGGAAATCTAAAACGTCTTTAAAATTGGTTAAAAAGCAGTAATAACAGTCTTCTTGGTTTTTTATCCTGTTTATAGTGTCGTGCGCTCTATCAGAGTCAAAATTATCGTTATTAGTAGACGATATAAACAATGTTGGACATTCTACGAATTGTGCGTAGGCTTGGGCGTCAACACCCGCTAAAAATCTTCTACGCTCTTCGTTAGTTTCAAAAACTGTACCCTCAAGTTTATAAAAGTCTTTATACGCAAGCCAACCTGCACCGAATAAAAATATAGCAGAGTCTACCCTTTTATCCATTGAGCATAGTTGCCATAATACGTTTGCACTATTTTTAATACCTAAAACGCCAATTTTAGCATTAGGAATTTTGTTTTTTATAAAACTAACCGCATATCTTGCAACGCTAGTCCATTCATACCAGCAAGTTTGCTTAGCAGTAACGTCGGCATAGTAAAAGGACCTGTTTGACTTTGAAAAGTTTGCATACTCAACGTCTTTAGGGTATTTAGTAAAATCGGCTTCACCATTATGCTCGCCACGAATATCTACCGTTAATACGTTGTAGCCAAGATTATAATAGTACATAACTATTTCGGCATCAACGCCACAACTACAATCAGGCAAAATTACAATTGTAGAATTAGTAGGAGTTTTTTGCTTAGCGAAAATTCCATAAATTCTAACCCTATTTAATTCAGTTTGCCTACCTGAAAAGTAAACGTAATTAAGTTCGGCATCGTTAACGTTTAAAGTTTTAATAGTCACGTCTTTAAGCGGTAAACTGTCGTTAAACCCTGACCATAACGTTGTAGGCGTGTAAATAGTAGCGTCCATAATACTCCATTGTTTAATAAATATATTTAATATATTATACACTAATTAATCAAAAATACAAATCTTTTTTAAAACCTTTTTAAAATTTTTAAATTTAAAAAATATAATAAAATGTATATTTTGCGATTATATCGTTAAATTTGAATATAATTCAATTTTAAATATTTTTTTGTAGTTTAAAATCTAATTGTGTATCAAAAATTAAAAATCACTACATTTTGTGGTTTTAATAAAAATTATTTTTTTGCTTGATTTATTTATTATATTAAATTATTATATATACTATGGAGGCTCAAAATGTCATTTTGTTCATTTTCAAAAGATAATCAAAACACGGGAAAAGTTTTAATTGATAACTTATTTGTCACTAATTTTTTACCCGATGCTCCTGAAAACGCCATAAAGGTTTACCTTTACGGCTTATATTTATGCCAAAATTCATCACCTATTACAATAAACGAAATGGGTGAATTTTTAAGTTTAACAATTGATGAAATTAAAGACCTTTTTTTATACTGGGAAGAATATGGAATTGTATCTATAATTACTAAAGACCCTTTTACAGTAAACTACTTACCTGTTTCTAATTTGGGCAATCATTATAAAAAGTTTAAGCCTGAAAAGTATGAAGATTTTACAAAGGCAATGCAACTTGTCATAACAAACCGTATGATTTCCATTTCAGAACTTAACGAATATTTCCAACTTATGGAAAACAGTTCATTAAGACCTGAAGCACTTTTAATGCTTGCAAAATATTGCGTAGATATTAAAGGTGACGATATTTCATACAAATACATATCGGCAGTCGCTAAAGACTTTATATCAAGGGGTATTACGACAGTTGAACTTGTAGAAAAAGAGTTAAACGGCTATTTTTCGTTTACAAGAGAGATTTCTGAACTCTTTAGAGAACTAAAACTGAATAAAAAACCTGACGTTGAAGATATTCAACTTTATAAAAAATGGGTTGAAAAATATTGTTTTGAGCATGAGTTTATTTTAAGCATTATTAAATTAACAAAAGCAAAAAACATTAAAAAATTTGATAAAAATATTGAAGAATTATACGCAAACAAGTGTTTTACACTTGAAGAAGCAAAAGATTACTTTAAAAACAAAGACGAACTATATAAAATTGCAAGCGAAATTAATAAATGTTTAGGTATTTACGTTGAAGTTTTAGATAACGTTGTTCAATCATACACGTCGCCTTGGACTTCTATGGGTTATGATAATAAAACTTTGATTTTTATTGCTAATTATTGTTTTAGAAAGAATAAACGCTCTTTAGAACAAATGGATATAACAATTAAAAAATTATATTCATTAGGTCTTATAACCGTTTCTAGCATAGCAGATTATATTAAAACTTATACTGAAAACGACCAATTTATTGCTAAAATTCTTGAAATTGTTGGCGTACAAAGAAAACCAACCGATTGGGACAGAGAAAATTTAAAAATATGGCGTTCTTGGAACTTTAGCGATGAAATTATTTTAGAGTCGGCTAAACTTGCAACGGGAATAAGGAATTTTATTCCATATATGACGAGTGTTTTAGGTAATTGGAAAAATAGCGGTGTTTACACCTTAGAAAATGTTAAAAAATTCTCTAAAACAATTAAAAAGGATAATGTAAATACTCATTTTGAAAACGAAAGGTCTTACACTAAAGACGAACTTGATTCTCTAGTTGACGCTTTTGATGATTTTAAGGTGTAAAATATGATTACAAGTGGTAAAATTATAGATAAAATTAACGATTATTACACTACTCTTGCTAGTATAAGAGCGTCTAAGCAAGGTGTTTTTGAAGACATTTTAAAAAGTGATAATGATTACGTTAAAACGTTAAATTCTTTAAGAAATTTAGACCTTTTAATAGCAAAGGCGCACTACACTAACAGTTCTAAAAACGTTATTGAAGAACTTGAAAGCGATAAGGCAATTTTAGAAGAAAATTTGCAAAAAATTAAGACTAAATTATTAAAAAACGTTGAAGAATATAAAATAGACTATAATTGCGACAAGTGTAAAGATACTGGTATTTTAAAAAATAAAAGGTGTAGTTGTTTTTATAAACTTTTAACTAAATATTCTTTTGACGCATTGGGTATTAGTGAAAGAAAATTTCCTAAATTTACTCAAACTGCCCCACAAGGTCTTGAAAAACATTACGAAGTTTTTACTTCGTACTCTAAAAAATTCCCAAACGTTGACGTTAAAAACTTTGTTTTTACTGGAACAGTTGGCAGTGGAAAAACATATTTAGCGGGCTCTATTTGTAATTATTTAAAAAATAAGAACTTTTTACCAATATTTTTAACGGCAACCGAACTTAATAATCTATTTTTAAAGATACATTTATCTGAAATTGATAGAAATTTAGCGTTTGAAGTGCTTTTAAATGCCGATTTACTTGTTATTGACGACTTGGGTACTGAGCCAACGTATAAAAACGTGACAAACGAATATTTACTTACACTTATTAGCGAAAGGCTTGATAAACAAAAAGCGTTTATAATAACGACAAATTTAACTATTGCAGAAATGGCAAATAGATATAACGAGCGTTTAGTATCAAGGCTTTCTAATAAAAAAGAAACAATTTTTGTACCATTTAAAGGTAAAGATTTAAGAAAGGATTAATATGGATAAAGTTGTTTTGAAAAAAACTTTAACTAGTAAACGCCATTACGATATTATTGTTTGTGGTGGTGGCGTTGCAGGTTGCGCTGCCGCAATTACTGCTACAAAGCGTGGAAAAAGTGTATTATTACTTGAAAAATCAAATATTTTAGGCGGATTATCTACTTTAGGTCTTATAAATTTATTTGTACCTATGTGTAATGGTCGTGGCAAACAGATTATATTTGGTCTTGCCGAAAAATGGTTAAGAGATATATCTAAATATAGTTATGATACTATTCCTAACGAATGGAAAGATGGTGAACCAAAAGAATATACCGAAGTTAGATATATAGAACGCTATTCCCCTAACATTTTTGCACTATACTTAACTGAAGAAATTCTAAATGCAGGCGTTGACCTTTTATTTGATATTATAGCAACAGAACCTGTTATGGAAGGTAAAACGATAAAAGGCGTAATTACGCAAAGCAAGGGTGGACAAGATTATTATACTTGCGATATGCTCATAGATACAACGGGTGATTTAGACGTTTTTCGTGCAGGAAATATTCCTACCGTTAAAGGAAAAAACTACTTTGTTTACGCAGGTAAACTAGCAACTATTGAAACTTGTAAAAAAGTTATTGAAAGTGGAGATATCGGTAAACTTACCTATAACACTTTTGCAGGCAATATTAGTTTATTTGGCGACAATCAACCAAGCGACGTTCCAATGTGGTCAGGTCTTAATGCCGAAGAAGTCACCGATTATCTTACAAGAAACCAAAAAATAATGTTTGAAAACATCAAAAAAACTGATAGAAATACCCGTGATATATTAACTTTACCTGGCATGCCACAGTTTAGAACTACTTGCCATATTAAAGGTGACTACACGCTTAAAGTTAGTGACATTTACAAGCATTTTGACGACTCAATTTGCGCTATTAACGATTTTAACCATAAAGACCATTTATTTGAAGTTCCATTAAGAGCAATTTCAATAAACGGCTACCCTAACGCTTTGACTGCAGGTAGAAGTGCAAGTGGTGAAGGTTATGCTTGGGATTGTTTAAGAGTTATTCCGCCTGCAATTATCGTAGGTCAAGCAGCAGCCGAAGTTGCAGTTTTAGCGATTGAAAATAACACCGCAGTTTCTAACGTGGATATTAAAATTTTACATAGTAGACTTGAAGAAGATAATATTATGGTACGTTTCCCTGACGAATACGTTCCAGAAGATAAAACAATTATTATTCACGGAGTTTGCCATGACGGTCATTTTTAATAATATTATATAAAAAAAGCACACTTTCAGTGTGCTTTTATCATTGTTTTTTATAAAAATTTAACATTTAATAGGCTCGTCGTAAGTAATACCGAAAGTATCAACTGTGACTGATTTCATAACAACGTCTTCATACGGCATATCGCTCCAGTCAGTTTTAGTAGTAGCGATTTTATCAACTACTTCAATACCTTCAATAACTTTACCAAATGCGGCGTATTGACCGTCAAGATGTGGAGAGTTTTGGTGCATTATAAAAAATTGTGAACCGGCAGAGTTAGGGTTCATTGACCTAGCCATTGAAATAACGCCCCTTTCGTGTTTGAGTGGATTGTTAAAGCCGTTAGACGAAAACTCACCTTTAATAGAATAACCTGGACCACCAATACCTCTACCTTGTGGGTCGCCACCTTGTATCATAAAACCTTCAATTACCCTATGAAAGCAAATTCCGTTATAAAAACCTTTACTTACTAAACTAATAAAGTTGTTTACTGTATTTGGCGCAATATTAGGATATAATTCAACCTTAATAACGTCACCGTCTTTGAAATTTATTGTCACTATTGGATTTTTGTTTTCCATATATAATATACTCCTTATTTATCGCTATCAATACTTTCTACTTTTACACCTGCTTCGCTAAGAAGTTCCATAGAAAATTCGTCAGGATAACTGTGTTTATAAACTACCCTTTTAATACCTGCGTTTATAATCATTTTAGTACAAATTGTACAAGGTTGGTGTGTGACGTATATAGTAGCACCGTCAACTTTTAAGCCAAGTTTAGCCGCTTGTGCAATAGCGTTTTGTTCAGCGTGTACGGCATAGCAAGTTTCGTGCCTTGTGCCTGATGGAATTTGAAGTTTTTTCCTTAAACACTCACCTTTATCTTTACAACTTCTAACACCTTGTGGAGCACCGTTGTAGCCTGTTGCTAAAACTCTTTTATCTTGAACAATAACAGAGCCAACTTGTCTATTTTGTTGATAACAACTTGACCAAGTACCAACAAGTTCAGCCATTTCAACAAATCTATAATCCCATTTATCCATAATTTTCTCCTTTTCATATAGTTTATCATATATAATAAAGTTTTGCAATAATTTAAAAGTTTTTGTAAAAAAATTGTTAAAATTTTTAATAAAAAAGCCATATTTCTATTGACAAATTTAATTATATGGTTATAATAGAATTAGCAGTCTTAACACAAGAGTGCTAAATAGTAAGTTTAAGGAGACAATTATGAAAATTAAACCTTTATTTGATAAAGTTGTCGTTGAAGCGACAAGTAATGAAGAAACTACTAAAACCGGCTTTATTCTTCCAAGCGCGGCTCAAGAAAAACAACAAACTGCTAAAGTTGTTGCAGTTGGTCCTGGCGGAAT
>JAZRNF010000101.1:0-40319 GCA_045648085.1 Christensenellaceae bacterium
CCTAGCACCGCCTGCGCCTAAAACAAAACAAAGGTGTTTAGCCATACGCTCCCTCCTATAATATATCTTAATTTTATTATATATCGCCTTTTTCATTTTGTAAATATGTTAGTAAAATTTTATAGGCACATATTGTAAAAAATTGTAAAATTAAAAAATGATTAGCAAAAATTTGCTAATCATTTTTATTTTTAATAAGATATAAATTACTTTTTAAGAACGACTTTTATGCCGTCTTCTTCCATTACGAGTGTATCGCCGTCTTTTGTAAATTCAATGGTTTCACCTTCAGCAGTAACTTTTATAACTTTACCATCTTTTTCCCAAGTAACATCTTGAGACATTCCCATAGAAGTCATTTTGCCTTTACCATCTTTTTCAAGTTCAAGAACCATATAGTCAGCACTAAAAGTTTCACCCATAAATACATCGCCTGCTTTAACTTCTACAGAAACGCCACCCATAGAGCCACTCATACTATCAAATTTATAAGTACCGGTAGCACCACAAGCAACCATAAGTGAGCAACATGCAACTAATATACAAGTAATTGTTGCGAGTAAAAATTTTCTCATAATATTTCTCCTTTGATATAAACTAATATTAGAACAATTTGTTCCTATAATATAATTATAGAGAACATTTTGTTCCTTGTCAAGCAATTTAGAACAATTTGTTCTACAATTATATTATGAAAAATAATTTTAGTAAAAGATTGATAGAAACAAGAACTGAAAAAAATTTATCTAGAAACGAACTTGCCGATAAACTTAACGTAACCGCAAGACTTATTTGTTATTGGGAAAACGGCGAAAGGGAATGCTCTTTTGATATGCTTATAAAAATAAGCGAAGTGTTAGACGTTTCTATTGATTATTTATTAGGTAAAACTGAATATTAAAAAATGATTAGCAAAAATTTGCTAATCATTTTTTGTTTATAAATATTTACTTTAGTTTTTTTGTAAAAAATAATCAATAGCCATCTCGTAGCCTTTAACGCCTTTACCTACAATAACGTTTTGGGCGTATAGGCTTATGAAACTAAATTTTCTAAACTCTTCACGCTCGTTTATATCGGTAATATGAACTTCGCAAGTTTTAATACCTACTGCTTTTAAAGCGTCTAAAATAGCAACGCTGGTGTGAGTATAAGCACCTGGATTTATTATTATTCCGTCAAACTTGTTAAGGGCTTTTTGTATTTTACTGCAAATTGCTCCTTCGTAGTTAGACTGATATGCAACTAATTTTACGCCCTTTTGTTTAGCGTATGATTTTAAGTTTTTAACAAGATTTTTATAACCTGTTTTACCATATAGGTTTGGCTCTCTAATGCCAAGCATATTTAAATTTACACCGTTAATCAGTAATAGTTTCATATTTACAAACAATCTCCTTAACGCAATTTTCTTTTGTTGAATTATTTTCAACGCTAAAGTCCATAGCGCTTTCGTAAACGCCTTTTCTTTCATTGTACAACTCGTAAACGCCTTTACTTTGCGATAGTGGTCTACCTTTTGAAGATAAGAGTTCTAAGTTTCTTTTAATATAAACTATAGTTCCGTTTCTCTTTAAATTTTTAACGTTTTCGGAGTTTAAAACCGCCCCACCGCCAAGAGAAATTACGTATCCGCTATAAAGCGAAACGTCTTTTACGACTTGAGTTTCTATTTCTCTAAAAACCTTTTCGCCACTACTTAAAATTATTTGAGATGGACTTTTGTTATATCTTTTAGTAATTTCTTCATCGGTATCTATAAAGTTTAAGCCTAAAGTTTTGGCTAACATTTTTCCTACCGTTGACTTTCCAGACGACGGCATACCCATAAGCACTATATTAGAAGTTTTTAATGATATTTTTTTAATAACGTCTTCAACCGTAGCATTGTTATGAGTTTTGTTGAGCCAAATATCTTCGGCAAGCATACCTTGTTTTACAAGCATCGCCAAACCACCGCTACACGGAATATTTAGCCTTTTTGCTTCGCTTAACAGTTCGGTATTTTTAGGATTGTAAATACAGTCAAACACGCCTTCTAACTTGGTAAAATTGCCAAGTTCAATAGGCTTGTCATAAACGTTAGGATACATACCTACCGGCGTTGTGTTAATAATAATTTGAGTATCAATTAAATCATAACAATTTTGATAATTTACTTCGCCTTTTCTACTAACAACTGTATAACTTTTTGCACCTTTTAGTTTGCAAAGAGAAATTGCAGTATTCGCCGTACCACCGCTGCCTAAAATTAATACGTTTTTATCTTTAACAGTTAAACCACGCCTTTTAAGCATATAATTCATACCTTCAATATCGGTATTATAGCCATAAAATTCGCCGTTTTTATTGACAACCGTATTGACTGCGCCTGCAGTTAACGCTTCTTGTGAAAGAGTTTTAAGATATGGCAAAACTTCTTTTTTATATGGAATTGTCACGTTAAAACCGCTATACTCACAGTTTTTAAAAAAACCTTCTACCTCGCTATGGTTTAGTTCTACTAAAGAGTAGTCAAGCCCAAATAATTCATGAATAGTTTTTGAATAACTGTGAGAGAGTTTTTCACCTATTAAACAATATTTCATAAACTTTCTTTATAACTTCCAAGGAATGTAAATTTAGTTGAGTTATTTTCAAGGTCGCCAATTAAATTTAAAACGCCCTTATCTTTAATGTTTCCTTCAAAATCAAAGTAGAATAAAAACTCAAAGTCACTACCCGCAATAGGTCTACTTTCAAGTTTAGTAAGGTTAAGTCCAAGTGCGGAAAACCTAGATAACATTTTACTTAAACTACCACTTTCGTGCGGAGCGCTAGCCATAACGCTAATTCTATCGCTACCCCTAAACACTTCTAAGTTTTTGCTAATTATTATAAACCTTGTGTAGTTTTGTGAGTTGTCTTCAATATTTTGGTCAATAATTTTAAGACCGTAATACTCTGCGCACTCTCTTGAACAAATTGCGGCGATAAAGTCGCTATTAGACTCGCTAACAATTTTAGCGCCAATGCCCGTATTTTCTACGGCTTCGGTTTCAACGCTTAAACTCTTTAAATAATTAGCGCATTGTTTAAGCGCTTGGTTATGCGATATTATTTTTTTAATAGAGTCTTTCGTTGCATTTTTAGAAACTGCTAAACAGTGGTTGATTTTAATTCTTATAGAGCGAACTATATAAAAATTATACTTATTCATAAGGTCGTAAACTTCTAAAACTGAGCCTGCAGTACTGTTTTTAATAGGCAATACGCCAAACTCACATAAACCCTTTTCAACGGCAGAGAATACGCCCTCAAAGTTTTTAAAATAGTTTACGTCACAAATAGGAAAACATTTTTTTGCAGCAACGCCACTATTTGCACCCTCAACGCCTTGACAAGCAACGGAAGAAGATATAGGGAATTCCTTTTCTTCGCTTTTGAAAATTTCGCTAAGTTTAGATACTGTTTTAGAATTTTTATCCATAAGAGTGCTTTGATAAGACTTGCTTACCGAAAACATTGTTGTATAAAGTTCTTTTAAATATATTTTAAACTCGTTAGGAGTTTTACTTGCAAGCCTATATAAAATATCGTCTTCTCTTTTTGTGTCGTTTACCTTTTTATTAGTTTGACTTTTTACTTTAGCAACTTCTTTTGCTAAATCCATTCTCTCTAAAAAGAGTTCTAACATTTTATCGTCTATACTGTCAATTTTGTTTCTAATTTCCAATAAATCCATAATTATAATCCCATAATTTCGTCGGCAAGTGCTATTGCTACTGCGCTTTCTATACACGGTACGGCACGTGGTACTATGCAAGAATCGTGCCTACCTTTTATGTTAATTTTTACGTTTTGTTTGTTTACTAAATCTACTGTGTTTTGCTCTTTTGCTATTGACGGAGTAGGCTTTATCGCCACCCTTAACGTGATTGGCGCTCCGTTTGATATACCGCCGTTTATACCGCCAGAGTTGTTAGTTTTAAACTCTACTTTTGAGTCTTTATAGTAAAGTTCGTCGTTTGCTTTAGAGCCAAAACTTTCGCTAAGTGAAAAGCCTAAGCCAAACTCTACGCCCTTAACTGCGGGTACTGAATATGCCAAACTTGCAATTTTGCCCTCTAGCCCTTCAAACAAGTTATCGCCAATGCCACCAGATAGACCGTAAACTATACACTCTATAACCCCGCCTACACTGTCTAAATCTTCCTTTCTTTCTTTTATAACATCAAGCATTTTATCTTTGTTAGATAGAGTAGGAAATTCTCCGTCTAAACTGTTTAAAAGTTCTTCTCTTGATAAGTTTTTATCTTTGTATGATACACCTTTAACGCTACCAATTTGAGAAATATAAGCGTGGATATATACCCCTTTTTTTTCAAGGTATTGTTTTAAAATTCCACCTACGGCGCAAAGCGGAGCAGTTAATCTTCCTGAAAATCTACCGCCGCCCCTATAATCTAAAGTGCCGTCTTTCAGGTATGCGCTATAATCGGCGTGTGACGGTCTTGGCTTACCGTAAAGTTCGTTATAATCATTACTCTTTACGTTTTTGTTATAGATTTCTATACTAAAGTTATCAGTTGTAGTGTTGTTTTCTAGACCTATAAATACGGGAATATCGTCTTCTTTCCTAGAAGTAGAGAACACAAAGTTATTTGCTTGACGGCGTTTTAAAAAGGCTAAAAGTTCGTCATTACAAAAGGTAAAAGGCTTTAAGCCTAAAACTTTTGCGCCTATTTTTTCGGCGTGAGATTCGCCGTATATTTCAACGCTTATATTTTTACCCTTAAATATCGCCATTTACTATTCCCCCTAGTTTTTTATAGTCACTAATAAAGTTTGGATACGACTTTTCTATCGCTTGTGCGCCTAAAATAGTAGACTCGCCCATAGCAAACGTCGCTAAAACTATTGCCGACATAACCGTTCTATGGTCGTTGTCACCGTTAAAAACGTTGCCTTTGGGGCTTGAGCCGTCAATATACAAATTACCCTTTTTATATTCGGCTTTTACCCCTGCTTTTGCTAAATTATTAATTATTCCTAAAAGCCTATCGCTCTCTTTAATTTTAAGCCTGTCTACCTTTTTAATAATAGTTTTGCCTTTTGAAAAACTAGCAACTACCGATATTATTTGAACGATATCTGGAATATCTTTTGCGTTTATAGTAGTGCCTTTTAAGTTCCCTTTTTGAACGTAGTAGCCGTCGTCTATTCTTTCTATTTTAGCCCCGAATTTTTTTAGTATTGGAACTATTTGTTTATCGCCTTGCTTAGAGTTTTTTGGTAAGTTTAAAACCTTAATTCCACCTTGCAAAGCACCTAGCGAAAGTAGGAACGCTCCGTTAGAATAGTCGCCTTGTACCTTTATATTATTAGGCTTTATATACCTTTGGTTTCCTAAAATATAATAACCGTAAATAGTCTTTTTTATTTTTATATTGAAAACTTTTAAAACGTCTAGAGTGATATCTATATAACCCTTGCTAACAGTTTTCCCTTTGATTACAATTTTGCTATTTCCGTCAAGGAGTGGTAGCGCCATTATAAGCCCTGTAATAAACTGCGAACTTACACTGCCGTCTATTACGTACTTGCCACTATTTAGTTTGCCGTTTATTTTTAAATTTTCAATCTTAGCGCCGTTATCGTTTAGCGTTTTTACTAGACTAGATATCGGTCTTGATAGTAAAGAGTCTTTACCCGTAAACTGCACCTTTTTACCAAGTGCGCTAAGTATTGGAAGTAAAAACCTAAGCGTTGAGCCACTTTCATTACAGTCGGCAATATCTTTTTTAATTTTATCGTTAACTGTAATATTAACGCCGTCATTTTCAAATTTATAATCACAACCTATAGAAGATAAAACTTCTAAAGTAGCCAAAACGTCTTTAGACGGACTAGCACCGCACACGAAACCACCACCACTTAAAAAGGTGGAAATTATATATCTATGCGCGTATGATTTTGATGCGGGAGCATAAACCG
The DNA here is from genome assembly GCA_045648085.1 of Christensenellaceae bacterium. Lineage (GTDB taxonomy): Bacteria > Bacillota > Clostridia > Christensenellales > Borkfalkiaceae > HGM11412. The sequence goes on from JAZRNF010000101.1 coordinate 5,977, forward strand.
TACCCCCTATGCTAGTTGGCTTTACTAAAATATCCATATTATAATATCTCGTATAAATTATCTAACGTAATAGTTTTTATTTGAGCGGTTAAGTCGTTGTCTATAACGATAAAATCAACTTTGCCGTTATGAGACTTTTTATCATTTTTAATAAACCTAAAGATTTCGTCTTTATCAAAACTAAGAGTTCTGCTTGTTGCAAGTTTAACGTATTTTTTTGCTTTAAGAGCGTTTTCAGTATTTATAACGCCAAGTTTTAAAGAAACGTCTATCGCTATGCCAATACCAAGCGCAATACTTTCGCCGTGTGATAAGGTGTATTGAAGCGCTTTTTCTATGGCGTGACCTACCGTGTGACCTAAGTTTAAAAGTTTTCTATCGCCTTGTTCTTTTTCGTCTTTTTCTACTATGTCTTTTTTTGCTAAAATGCAGTTGTATATAAGTTCTTTAGATATGCCCTTTTCAATATTTTCAAAAGTCACCCTTTTGTCAATAAAGGCGTATTTTACAATCTCACCCATACCGCAATCAATTTCCCTTTTTGGAAGGGTTTGTAAAAAAGGAAGATTGATATACACAAGTGACGGTTGATAAAAAGCACCCACTAAGTTTTTGCCAAGGTCTAAATTTATTGCGGTTTTACCACCGATAGACGAATCTACCATAGAAAGCAAGGTGGTTGGAATCATAATTAAGTTTACGCCCCTTAAATAAGTAGCCGCAACAAAACCTGCTAAGTCGCCGACAACACCGCCACCTAAAGCGATAATCGTATCTTCTCTAGTAAAATTATGGAGTGCTAAAAAGTTTAAAATGGTTATATAGTTTGAAGCGTTTTTACTCTCTTCTCCACTTTTAATTTCGTAAGAAATAACTTCTTTATCTTCTATTAAATTTTCAAACTCCCAACCGTATAAAGAGTGAACTTTAGTATCGGTTATAATGGCTATTTTAGAACTTTTAATTTCGTTTAATAAGCCTTTTAACTTATCTAAATTGTCTTCTATAAGAATTTTATAATTCTTTGAAGCGTTGACGTTAATTTCCACTTTGTTTACCACCTTTTAAATCAATAGAGACTTTAATTTCGTTGCCTTCGCTTAGCAAATTTTCTAAACGTTCTAAGTCGTTAGCCTTTAAAGCGTTGCTATATTTTTGTAAATTTAAAATGAGTTCGTCTAACTCTAAAGAGAGTTTATCGCTATTTAAACTCATTAGCGACGCCCACATTTTAGGATTGAGCCTAGCAACCCTAGTCAAATCTTTATAACTTCCCGCCGAGTAGCCGAAATGCTCTTTTGCACTTTGATTTTTTATAAAGGCGTTTGACACTACGTGGCATAGTTGAGAAGTGTATGCTATCATTTTATCGTGATTTTCGTCACTTGTTATAACAACGTTTGAAAACCCTAAACTCATAAAAAACTCTTTGACGAAACTAAGGGCAAAAATATCGGCGTTTACGTTGACTAAAATCATAGACGCTTTGTCAAATAACGTAGTTATAGAGTGTTCTATGCCCGAAAACTCTCTACCCGCCATTGGGTGACCACCTATGAAAATTATATCTTCGTAGTTAACTAAACACTCTTTCATAGTTTTTATAATAGAGCGTTTTACACCGCAAAAATCTATTACTATTGCGCCCTTTTTAAGATAAGGCAAATATTTTTCTAGCGTGCTTTTAAAAGCAGTTGGATATACTGATATTATAAGCATATCTAGTTCGCCTGCATTATCTTTTGTTAAAACGCTAGAAATTGCGCCTATCATTTGCGCCTTTTCAATAACGGCGGGATTTATGTCGTATCCATATACTATATTGTCCGTTTTTTTACTAAGTGTTCTAGCAAAAGACGCGCCCATTAAGCCTAAGCCTACAATTCCTATTTTCATAATATTTCTTTTTTGTTGCAAAGTGGCAACATAACGTTTATTTTTTTAACTATATCTTCAAACTCGTTAGGTTTAATAGACTGAGCACCGTCGCAAAGTGCTTTTTGCGGGTCATTGTGAACTTCTATCATAAGACCGTCTGCCCCTGCACCAACCGAAGCAAGTGACATTGGTTTTACAAGCCTAGATAAACCCGATGCGTGCGATGGGTCTACGATAATTGGTAAGTGAGTTAACTCTTTAAGAAGCGGGATAGAAGAAAGGTCTAAAGTGTTTCGTGTATACGTTTCAAAAGTCCTTATACCCCTTTCGCAAAGAATAATATCTTTAGTGCCTTCGCTCATAATATATTCGGCACTCATAAGCCACTCTTCAATAGTGTTGCAAAGACCCCTTTTTAATAATACTGGCTTGTGCATTTTGCCTACTTCTTTAAGGAGTTCAAAGTTTTGCATATCCCTTGCGCCTATTTGTACAAGGTCAACGTCTTTAAATAGGTCTATATGCCTTACGCTCATAATCTCTGTGACGATAGGCATACCCGTTTCTTCTTTTGCCTTTAAAAGCAAGTCAAGACCGGTTTCCCTTAAACCTTGGAAAGAGTATGGCGAAGTTCTTGGCTTAAACGCTCCACCCCTTAGCATAGTTGCGCCTAATTGTTTTACGGCTTTTGCAACTTCTATAATTTGTTTTTCCGATTCAATAGAGCAAGGCCCTGCAATAATTTGGAAATTATCGCCACCTACTTTTACACCGCCAACGTCTACAACCGTGTCTTTTGGGTGGAATTTTCTATTAGCACACTTAAAAGGCTCTTGAATTCTCTTTACGTTTTCAACAATGTCAAGCGAACGAACAAGGTCAATATCTACCTTACTTGTATCGCCTACTAAACCTAAAACCGTTGAGTGCTCACCTTTACTCATATCAACTTGTAAACCTTGATTTTTAATCCATTTTACTAAGGTTTCAAGTTGTTTGTCGTTATGCTCTTTTTTTACGATTATAATCATAATAAACTCCTTATAACACTATCGCTAAAAATAAAAAAATGACCGAACTGAATTCGGTCATATTTCACATTACCATAAAATTAAAAAGCACGCAAAAAATAACCGATATTAACAATATGGTCTAAAGTAAAAATATGCAAAATAAAAGTTATTGTTAAATTTATTCATAATGCTTACCTTTTATGAATTTAGTATATCCTTTTTTTTTAGCAAAGTCAACATATTTTATTAAATTTTTTAACTTTTTAACAGTTTTATATAATGATTGACTTTTTTATCTTGTTGTGTTAATATAACTAAAAATAGATACAGGTGATACTATGATAAATAAAAAAATGTACGACTTAGGCAATAGCCGTTCAGTTATAAGGGAACTTTTTGAATACGGCAAAACGTTAAAGGCGAAAATTGGCGAAGATAAGGTTTTTGACTTTACTTTAGGCAACCCTAGTGTTCCAACGCCAAGCGAAGTTAACGAATATGCTATTGAACTACTTAAAACTAATAGCACGGTGCACGCCTACACGTCAGCGCAAGGCGACGTAAACACAAGAAAAGCAATAGCAAAATATAACTTAGATAAGTATGGATTTTCGCTTGACGCTAACTTAATTTATTTAACTTGCGGTGCGGCTGCGTCACTTAAAATAGTTATGCAATCTATAATTTCGTCTAGCAAAGAAGAAATTTTGGCGATTGCGCCTTTCTTCCCTGAATATAGAGTTTTTGCGGAAACTTCTAATGCTAAATTTTCTTACGTTAAGTGTGACGAAGAAAACTTTTTAATTAACCTTACTGAACTTGAAAAGTCAATAAATAAAAATACACGCGGGATTATTATAAATAGCCCTAACAATCCGTCAGGCACTGTTTATAATGAAGAAACCATTATTAAAGTTAGCGAAATTTTAAATAAAAAGCAAAATGAATACGGCGCACCTATATATCTTATAGTTGACGAACCTTATAGAGAAATTTTGTTTGACGGCGAAGTTTGCCCATATATTCCTAAATATTACGATAATACTATTATTTGCTATTCGTATAGTAAAGCGTTATCACTCCCTGGTGAGAGAATTGGCTACGTTGCCGTTTCTCCAAAGTGCGAAGACGCTAGCGAACTTTACCTTGCGGTAATGGGCTCAGCAAGAGCGCTTGGCTACGTTTGTGCTCCGTCACTTTTTCAAAAGGTTATTGAAAAACACGCCGATAAAACTTGCGATATTATGCCTTATAAAGATAATAGAGATATTTTAATTAAGAATTTAAAATCGTTAAACTTTAAATGCGTAAACCCTAAAGGTGCTTTCTACTTGTTTGTAAAGTCGCCGATAGAAGACGCTAAAGAGTTTAGTGATATTGCAAAAACTTACGGTTTACTATTAGTTCCGTCTGATAGTTTTGGCGTTAAAGGATACGTTAGAATTGCAACTTGCGTAAGTAAAGAAGTTGCCGTAAACTCTATGCCATATTTTGAAAAGTTAGCAAAAGACCTTAAAATGATTTAACAAATATTAAAGGTGCGAATTTAGTTCGCACCTTTTTAATTATCCGTTTATTTTCATTTGTAATTTAATATTGCCAATGGTAGTTGCTTCAATAGGTAAAGCGATAACTTCTTTACCTGAATATTTGCTAGTAAGTTCGTTTAAAATTTTAATGTTTGCACCGCCGCCTACTATGTAAATGTTTTTATAAGTTTTGCCCGTATTACTCTCAAGCGTTTTAAGTGTGCTTGCATAGTTGTATGCTAAACTATGGTAAACTGAACTTATAACGTCGCCGTCATTTTTAGGCATTTCTACACCTTCTTTTTCAAGCAATGCTAAGATAGCCTTGTACATATTTTCTGGAGCGAATAAAGTAGTGTCGTTAACGTTAAAGGTCTTGTCGTAAGTGCTTTCAGTAGCAAGGGCGTCCATTTCCTTTTTAGAATAACTGTTAGGTAAAGTTTCTTGCAATTTATTAACAAGCCACATACCCATAATATTTTTTTGATGACGATAGTAGCCTACGCCACCTTCGTTAGAAATGTCTTCACTCTTATTTGTAATTGCAACTTCATTTTTAACGCCAAGGAGCGACCAAGTACCACTAGAGATATATGGGCAATTACCGTCCATATCAATACCCTCAACGGCACTTGCAGTATCGTGCGATGCAACGAGTATTACTTTACAGTTTCCTTTAAGTTCTTCTTGAAGTTCTTTTGTAAGTTCGCCAACAAAATATGGCGGAACGTTAGGAGTTTTAAACACCTTTTCGTTAAGACCTAAGATTGATATTATTTCTTTATCAAACTCTTTAGTTTTGGTGTTTATAAGACCTGTTGTAGTTGATATAGTCCACTCTTTTTGCTTAACGCCTGTTAGTTTATATGAAAAATATTCAGGGAGTAATAAAAAGTCAGTTGCCTTATCAAGCCTGCCTGTAAGTTTATCGTCGTATAAGCCGTAAATTGTGTTGAAAGAGTTGTATTCTATACCCGTTCTTTTGTAAAGTTCGCTAAACGGAATTATTTGGTGAACAAGTTTTGCAGCCTTTTCGCCACGCTCGTCTCTATAAGCGTAAACGGGATAAATTTCTTTATCGCCGTCAAGTAAAACGTAGTCAACACCCCAAGTGTCTATCGCAACGCTTTCAATTTGATATTCCTTAAAAGCGATTTTTAAACCGTTTTTAATTTCGTTAAAAAGCCTTTCAGTATCCCAGTAAAGCCTGCCGTCCTTTTCAGTCACACCGTTTTTAAAACGATATAATTCTTTTAAAACTATTTCACCGTTTTCTTTATAACCTAAAATATGACGACCACTTGACGCACCTAAATCTATTGATAAGTAATATTTCATAATATTCTCCTTACTAATTTTATTAACTTAATTATTATATCATATAAAATTTAGTATTTCAAGTGGTATTTTAGCCATATCCTGTGCATAACTAAAATAATGCTTTGAAAGTATTTTTTATTAAGCGTTATCGTTATAGCCAAGGCGAGTAAACGATATAAGGTTAATAAAAAAAGGACTAAGCAAATGCAAGCAAGTCAAGGCAAAGCCCGTAGGCAATACTAGCCGTATTGCCAAGTGGCTTTAACACAGAATTGCGTAGCATTTCATTAGTCCTTTATTAATCGTTATCGTTTACGAGCCTATACTTCTTTATCACAATATATACATCTATTTACGCCGCCTGTACATTTGCAGGCTTGCGCTAACTCTTGCTCTATTGTTGTTATACATCTAGCGTTTGTACATTTATATTTGTTGTACTCTATTTTTTGGCTATCTAAAGTAAAGCGTGATTTGTCTTTTTTCGCTTCTTCTAAAAGTTTTAAAATAAGCGCCATACGCATAAATTTGCCGTTTTCAACTTGTTTAAAGTAGCAAGCCCTACTGTCACTATCAACGTCAACGCTAATTTCGTTAACTCTTGGAAGTGGGTGTAAAACGATAGTATCTTCTTTAGCCTTATCTAACTTTTCTTTATTTAAAACGTAACTGTCTTTAAGCCTATTATACTCGTCTAAATCAGTAAAACGCTCTTGTTGAATTCTTGTCATATAAAGTACGTCAAGGTTAGGAAGTTCGTCTTCTAAAGAAGTGGTTTCAACGTATTCCATATTGTTTTTAATAACAACGTCGTTCATAACGTACTCAGGGAGTTTAAGTTCGTTTGGCGATATTAAAACGATTTTAATACCTGTGTATCTAGATAATGCCCCTATTAAAGAGTGTACTGTTCTACCGTACTTTAAGTCGCCACAAAAACCTACCGTTAAATTGTTAAGCCTACCCTTTTCTCTTGTAATAGTTAAAAGGTCTGCTAAGGTTTGAGTTGGGTGACAATGCCCACCGTCGCCCGCATTGATAACAGGAATAGATACGTTTAAGCCTGCAACGAGTGGAGCGCCCTCAAGGTAGTGTCGCATTGCGATAATATCGGCAAACTTATTTATAACTCTAGACGTATCCGCAACGCTTTCGCCCTTTGATACTGAAGAAGAACTAGGAGAAGAAAAACCTATTACACTACCACCGAGTTCAAGCATAGCAGACTCAAAAGAAAGCCTAGTTCTAGTTGAAGGCTCGTAAAACAAAGTAGCAATTTTTTTGCCCTTACATTTTTTAGAGTATTTTTTAGGCCTTTTAATTATGTCTAACGCTACGGCTAAAAGCTCGTTAATTTCTTGAACTGATAAATCAACTACGTCAATAATACTTCTCATAAAAACTCCTTACTTTATCCAACTTTCATCGCTTGGGTTATTTCTAAATGCAATGAGCCTATCAATGTCTTCCTTTTCAATATAACCTTCTTCTGCCGCCGTTTTAGCAATAACGTCAAAATTAGTAAGCGAAATATTTTTAATGTTGTTTTCATTAAGTCTATCTAAGCCCTTTTTCATACCGTACGTAAATATGCTAACGACGCCTAAAACGTCTGCCCCTGCTTCTCTTAATACGTTAACAACTTCAATAACGCTACCGCCTGTTGAAATTAAGTCTTCAACAACAACAACTTTTTGACCTTTTTCAAGTTTGCCTTCAATTTGGTTTTGTCTACCGTGGTCTTTTGCGCCTGAACGCACGTAGCCCATTGGTAAACCCATAATGTGAGCGGTGATTGCAGCGTGAGCAATACCTGCAGTTGACGTACCCATTAAAACTTCAACGGTTGGGTAGTTTTCTTTAATTACGGCTGCTAAAGAGTTCTCAACGTCGTTTCTAACTTCAGGTGCAGTTAAAGTTAAACGGTTGTCACAATAAACTGGGCTTTTGATACCACTAGCCCAAGTAAAAGGCTCGTTTGGGCGAAAAAATACCGCTTTAATTTTAAGTAAATCTTTTGCTATAAGTTCGTTTATTTTATTCATAATATTTATCCTTTAAATAATTATTTATTAGTCGTATAAGAATTCTTTAACACAACGTCTATAGGCTTCAACAGGGTCGCTTGCGCCTGTAATTGACCTACCAACTACTATGTAGTCAGAGCCAAGTTCTTTAGCAATTTTAGGGGTTGTCACTCTTTTTTGGTCGCCCTTAGCGTCGCCTTCTAATCTAACGCCCGGAGTGATTGTTAAGAATTTTTCACCACACACGCCGTGAACTTTGCCCGCTTCTAGTGGAGAACAAACAACGCCGTCAAGACCCGCAATTTGAGTGTTTTTAGCATAGTGCATAACAACTTCGTCAATAGGCTTAGAAATAAGCAGGTCTTTTTGCATACTCTCTTCATCAGTTGACGTAAGTTGAGTCACCGCAATAAGAAGTGGTCTAGTACCGTCTTCTCTAGTTAAGCCTTCTAAAGCCGCTTTCATCATATTGATTGTTCCACCTGCGTGAAGGTTAGTCATATCAACGTCAAGCCTGCTAAGTACTGCCATTGATTTTTTAACGGTGTTAGGAATATCGTGAAGTTTAAGGTCTAAAAATATTTTATGACCCCTTTTTTTGATTTCTTTAACGATTTCTGGACCTTCGGCATAGTAGAGTTCCATACCGATTTTTACGAAAGGTTTTTCTTCTTTAAAATTGTCTAAAAATTCAAACACCTTTTCTTTACTGTCAAAGTCACAAGCAATAATTACGTCTTTAGCCATTGAAAGAGCCTCCTATAATTTCTTTAAGTGAGTTGATTTTATATTTTGCCATAACGTTTGGTAAGTCTTCAATAATTTCTTTACAAACGTATGGATTTATTAAGTTTGCCGAGCCTACTTCTACTGCAGTAGCGCCTGCAAGCATCATTTCTACAACGTTTTCAGCATTAGATATACCACCCATACCGATAACTGGAATTTTTACGGCGTTTGCAACTTGGTATACCATTCTAACGGCAACAGGAAAAATTGCTTCGCCAGAGTATCCGCCCATTTTGTTTGCAATAACAGGTTTTCTAGTTCTTAAGTTAATTCTCATACCAAGTAAAGTATTTATTAAACTTATGCCGTCTGCCCCACTATCTTCACACGCTTTTGCGATAGAGACTATATCTGTCACGTTTGGCGATAATTTCATAATGACTGGTTTAGTTGTCACTTTTTTAACGGCTTTTACTACTTGGCTTATACTTTCGGTGCTAGTACCAAAACTCATACCGCCACCGTGCACGTTAGGGCAACTTACGTTGACTTCAAACCAACCAATTTCGTCACAAGCGTCTAATTTTTGACAAGTTTGGCTATATTCTTCAAGCGAAAAACCGCTTACGTTTGCCATTACCTTTTTATTAAAGACTTTTTTGAGTTTAGGTAGTTCTTCGCTAATAACTTTATCAACACCTGGGTTTTGTAGCCCTACTGCATTGATAAGACCGTTTGAACACTCGGCAATTCTTGGAGTAGGATTTCCAAACCTTTCGTTTAACGTTGTGCCTTTAAATGAAAAAGTACCTAGTACGTTTATATCGTAAAGTTCGCTATATTCGTAGCCGTAGCCGAAAGTTCCACTTGCAGGGATTATAGGGTTGTCAAGTTCAATACCTAAAAGGTTTACTTTTGTGTCTGCCATATAATCTCCTCCTTTTTAAGAACAGGACCGTCCTTACAAATACGCTTGTTGCCGTATAGAGTTTTACAACTACAACCCATACAAGCGCCAAAACCACAACCCATACGCTCTTCAAAACTAAATTCGCCACCCGTTTTAGTTGCGTTATATACGGCTTTTAACATCGGCTCTGGCCCGCAAGTGTAAAAATATGAGTATTTTATATCTTTAATAGCGTCGGTCACAAAGCCCTTTATACCATAACTGCCGTCAACCGTAGTCACGTATACTTTAGCGCCTAAACGTTCAAAGTCTTCTTTAGCAAAAATTTCTTCACTTTTGTTAAAGCCTAATACTACGCTTACTTTTTTGCCTTGGGCTATTAGTCTTTTTGCAAGTAAATACATTGGTGGAACGCCTACGCCACCACCGATAAGTAAAGGAGTATCGCCACTATTAGACAAGTCATAGCCGTTGCCAAGACCTGTTAAAACGTCTAACTCTCCGCCTTGCATTTTAGACATTTGCTCCGTTCCTTTACCAACTACTTTATATATAATTGTCACCGTGTCGCCGTTTAAGTCGTAAACGGAAATAGGTCTACGAAGATATAGCCCGTCTAACTTAATATTTATAAACTCACCTGCGTTTTTAATAGCGGAAACGTCGCCTTGCAAACTCATTTTAAAAATAAGGGGTGCTATTTCTTCGTTTTTAATTATTTTAAAATAACCTTGTTTCATTTTTCTCCTAAGCGTCAATAGTAGAAATGCAAATTGTAGTTTCTTCTAATACGTCTAGTAAAGTCTTAACTGTATCTAATGACGTAAAGATATTAACGTTGTTTTCAGTTGCAAGTCTTCTAATTTCGTGACCGTCTTTAGACGTGTCTAAATTATTTATGTCGCTAGTGTTTATTATGTATGCAAGATGACCTTGCTTGATAGCGTTTGGAATTTCGTCAGAACCATCGCTAATCTTTTGTAAAATATGAGTTCTTATTCCGTTTTCTTTTAAGAATAAGCCCGTACCTTTAGTCGCTTGAATATTAAAGCCCAAGTTATAAAATCTTCTAATTAATGGAAGTACTTCGTCTTTATCGTCGTTAGCAACGGTTACGAATACAGTTCCATAACTTTGCATTTTTAAGCCCGATGCTTGAAGTGCTTTATAGAATGCCCTGTATAACTTATCGTCATAGCCGATTGCTTCGCCTGTTGATTTCATTTCAGGTGATAAGTATGCGTCTAAGCCCCTAATTTTATTAAATGAGAATACAGGAACTTTAACGTACCAACGCTTTTTCTCTTCTGGGTAGATTTCATTTATACCTTGTTCTTTTAAAGACTTACCTAAAATTACTTCGGTTGCGATATCTGCTAAACTATAACCTGTTGACTTTGATAAGAAAGGTACTGTTCTTGACGAACGTGGGTTAACTTCAATGATATAAACGTTTTCTTCTTTATCTACGATAAATTGAATATTGTATATACCTATTATGCCAATACCTAAACCTAAAGCCTTTGCATAATTTAAAATTACACCTTTAACTTTGTCAGATATACTATACGTTGGATATACGCTTATAGAGTCACCTGAGTGAATACCCGTCCTTTCAACAAGTTCCATAATACCTGGAACAAACACGTCTTTTCCGTCGCAAATAGCGTCAACTTCTACTTCTTTACCAATTATGTATTTGTCAACAAGTACCGGCTTATCTTCGTCAATTTCAACGGCAGTTTTTAAGTAGTGGCGAAGTTGGCTTTCGTTAGCAACGATTTGCATTGCCCTGCCACCTAAAACGAAACTTGGTCTAACAAGAACAGGATAACCTATTTCGCTAGCAGCCTTAACGCCGTCTTCAATATTAGTCACCGCCCTGCCTTTTGGTTGTGGAATATTTAATTTCTTTAATATTTTTTCAAAGGCGTCTCTATTCTCAGCCTTTTCAATCGCTTCGCAGTCAGTACCTATAATCTTAACGCCCCTATCCATTAAAGGTTGTGCTAAGTTGATAGCAGTTTGACCACCTAACGACGCTATAACACCGATTGGTTTTTCCTTTTCAATAATGTTCATAACGTCTTCAGTCGTTAAAGGCTCAAAGTAAAGTTTATCGGCAGTAGTATAGTCGGTTGATACCGTTTCTGGGTTGTTGTTTATGATAATTGCTTCATAACCCGCTTTTTTAATAGTAGTGACAGCGTGTACGGTAGAATAGTCAAACTCAACGCCTTGACCAATTCTTATTGGACCTGCACCTAATACTATGACCTTTTTCTTATCTAAATACTTAACTTGAGTTGTGCCTTGATATGTAGAGTAGAAATATGGGATATATGCGTTAGTGTGGCAAGTATCAACCATACTATACTCAGGCATTACGCCGTTTTCTTTTCTTAAATTATAAACGTCTAATTCTTTTACGCCCCAAAGTTTAGCAATATATTTGTCAGAAAAACCTAACGATTTAGCGTCTTTTAAAGTCTTTAAATCTTTATTTTCTTTTAAAAGATTTTCCATATCTACTATTCTTTTAAAAGACTTTAAGAATAGACTTGTAATTTTAGTTGCTTCGTGAAGAGACTCAATAGTTTCGCCACGTCTTAAAAGTTCAACGATAGCATAAACGTTGTCGTCTCTAAAATCTTTGATATAATCGTACAACTCTTCGGTCGTATATTTATCAAATTTTGCCATATATAAATGGCAAACGCCTATTTCTAAAGAGCGTACTGACTTAAGTAAACATTCTTCTAAGTTAGAGCCTATACCCATAACTTCGCCCGTTGCTTTCATTTGTGTGCCAAGTTTATTTGACGCGTTTACGAATTTATCAAATGGAAAACGTGGGAATTTTGCAACGATATAATCAAGCCTTGGCTCAAATAACGCAGTGGTGTTTGCTAAAGAAATTTCGTCTAAAGTCATACCAACTGCTATTTTAGCGGTAATTCTTGCGATTGGATAACCGCTAGCCTTAGATGCAAGTGCCGAAGAACGTGATACCCTTGGGTTAACCTCTATTAAGTAATATTCGCTAGACGTTGGGTTAAGCGCAAATTGAACGTTGCAACCACCTTCAATCTTTAACTCTTTAATAAGTTTTAAAGCGCTATTTTTAAGCATATTAAAATCGTGGTCGTTAAGAGATAAAATAGGAGCAACTACAATAGAGTCACCCGTATGTACGCCAACAGGGTCAATGTTTTCCATACCGCAAATAGTGATTGCGTTATCGTTAGAGTCTCTCATAACTTCAAACTCAATCTCTTTATACCCCTTAACGCTCTTTTCAATTAAAACTTGGTTAACAGGCGAAAGTTTGAAAGCATTTAAGCCAATTTCAATAAGTTCTTCTTCGTTATCGGCAAAACCACCGCCTGTACCGCCTAAGGTAAAAGCAGGACGTAAAACTACTGGATAGCCTATTTCTTTAGCGGCTTCTTTTGCTTCTTTAATAGAATAAGTTATTTTTGATGGTATAACAGGCTCGCCAATTCTTTGGCAAAGTTCCTTAAACAACTCTCTATCTTCAGCCATTTCAATACTTTGACTGCTTGTACCTAAAAGTTCAACGTCACACTCTTTTAATATACCTTTTTTATCAAGTTGCATTGCTAAGTTTAAGCCCGTTTGTCCACCGATACCTGGAACGATAGCGTCAGGTCTTTCATATCTTAAAATTTTAGCAACGTATTCAAGTGTTAAAGGCTCCATATAAACCTTGTCGGCAATAGTCGTATCTGTCATTATAGTTGCAGGGTTAGAGTTTACTAAGATAACTTCATACCCTTCTTCTTTAAGTGCTAAACACGCTTGAGTTCCCGCATAGTCAAACTCTGCCGCTTGACCTATAACGATTGGGCCTGAACCTATTATTAAAATCTTTTTTAAATCACTTCTTTTAGCCATAGTTTCTCCTTACTTTATTACTTTTCCGTCAATGATTGACAAGATATATTCTCCATTTACTTCATAACCGTTAAACGGCGTTGACTTTCCTTTTGATTGGAATTTATTTGAGTCAATAACGTATTTTTCTTCTAAATTCCAAACTGTATAAGCGTTGTCTTCTAAATTAAAACGTTTTTTAGGATTAGTTGACATAAGGTCAATAAGTTTATTTAAACTTATTATACCACCTTTTACAAGATTTGTATACAAAATTGGGAAAGCAGTTTCTAAACCTACAATACCGTTTATACTATCACTTAAACCCTTTGACTTTTCTTCTTTAGAGTGCGGTGCGTGGTCAGTCGCTATCATATCAATAGTGCCGTCCTTTATACCTTCTATAAGCGCAAGCCTATCTTCTTCGCTCCTTATAGGCGGATTCATTTTATAGTCGCCACTATCTTTAAGCATACCGTCGTTTAAAACTAAATAGTGCGGTGCCGTTTCGCAAGTAATATCTACGCCATCGCTCTTTGCTTTTCTAATTATTTCAACGCTTTCTTTTGTTGAAATGTGGCAAACGTGATAACTAACGCCCGTTTTTTTAGCAAGTTCTATATCCCTTGCTATTTGACCCCACTCACTTTCAGAGCATATACCTTTATGACCGTTCTTTCTAGCGTACTCACCGTCGTGTATATATCCGCCGTTTAAAAGAGAGTTGTCTTCACAATGGGCTACGATTATTTTGTTTAATTTTTTTGCTTGTTGCATAGCCTTTAGCATAACGCTTTCGTCTTGAACGCCTTTGCCATCGTCAGAAAAACCTGCTACAAAAGGGGCAATTGAGTCAAAATCAGCAAGTTCTAAGCCGTTTTGACCTTTTGTTATTGACGCAAAAGGAACTACGTTTATAACAGCGTCTTTCTCAATTATGTCTAACTGAATTTTTAAATTTTCTAAACTATCTGGCACAGGTTTTAAGTTTGGCATTGAGCAAACAGTTGTATATCCACCCTTTAGCCCTGCCGTAGAGCCAGACTTAATCGTTTCTTTATATGAAAAACCCGGTTCTCTTAAATGAACGTGTACGTCACAAAAACCGGGAAATATATATAAATTATCTAAATTTTTATTAAACGAACAAAACGCCTCATTTAAAAGTGAGTTTATTTTATCGTTATTAAAATTTGTAAATTTAAAATTATTCATAACCACCTAAAAACAAAAGTCTGCCAGTTTTTTGGCAGACTAAAATTTTACGCGTTTATTCTTTAAAATTTTGCATTTTAAAAGACATGTAGCATTATTATTTTTATCTTGCCGATATCACTGTATCAAACTTAAAGATATTTTTAATATAATAACACGTTTTTATAAATTAGTCAATTAAAATAACCCACTAATAACACCATTTTCGTCAACGTCAATATTTTCTGCCGCTGGAACTTTTGGTAAACCCGGCATAGTCATAATATCGCCCGTCAAGCAAACAATAAAGCCTGCGCCACTACTTAATTTTACGTTTCTAATAGTAATTTCAAAGTTGGTTGGAGCGCCAAGTTTAGTTTGGTCGTCAGAAAAACTATATTGTGTTTTAGCCATACAAACCGGCAAGTTAGAATAGCCAAGTTCAGTAAGTTTTTGGATTTGCTTTTTGGCAGTTGGCGTAATAACTACGTTATTACCACCGTAGATTTTAGTGACAACTTTAGTGATTTTTTCTACTATTCCGTCATTATCGTCGTAAGCAAAAGTAAAGTCGCTTTTTTCTTCACAAAGCCTTACTACTTCACGTGCTAAGTCTTCGCCACCATTACCACCTTCAGCCCATACGTTAGATAAAACAGTGTTAACGCCTAATTTTTTACATTCGCTAATAACGAATTCAATTTCATTTTGCGTATCTAATGGGAAGCGATTTATAGCAACGACTAAAGGAAGTTTATAAACGTTTTTAATATTGTCAACGTGTTTTAAAAGGTTAGGAATACCCTTTTCTAAGGCTTGTAAATTTTCTTCGTTTAACGACTTTTTATCAAGACCACCGTGCATTTTAAGCGCTCTAATTGTCGCAACTAAAACTACTGCTGACGGTTTTAAACCGGTTATTCTACATTTTATATCTAAGAACTTTTCTGCACCAAGGTCGGCACCAAATCCCGCTTCGGTTATGGCGTAGTCGCCAGTTTTGAGTGCCATTTTAGTCGCTAAATATGAGTTGCAGCCGTGAGCGATATTAGCAAACGGACCACCGTGAACAAAGCAAGGTGTTTTTTCTAAAGTTTGAACTAAGTTTGGCTTAATTGCATCTTTAAGTAATGCGGCCATAGCACCTTGTGCTTTTAAGTCGCCACAAGTGATAGGTTTATCGCTATAATCGTAGCCTATTATAATTTTTGCTAGCCTTTCTTTTAAATCGGTAATAGAAGTTGATAAGCAAAGCACCGCCATAATTTCGCTTGCAACGGTAATGTCAAACCCGTCTTCACGTGGGACGCCGTTCGCTTTACCGCCTAAGCCGTTTACTATGTTCCTAAGTTGCCTATCGTTCATATCAACGCATCTTTTAAAGGTGATTTTTCTAATATCTATATTAAGCGCGTTGCCTTGATGGATATGGTTATCTATCATAGCGCAAAGCAAATTGTTTGCCGCACCTATCGCGTGGAAATCGCCTGTGAAATGTAGGTTAATATCTTCCATAGGAACTACTTGAGCATACCCGCCACCCGCAGCACCACCTTTTACACCGAAAACAGGACCTAAAGACGGCTCTCTCAAAGCAACGGTAGTTTTCTTGCCAATTTTATTAAGAGCGTCGGCTAAGCCGATAGTCGTTGTCGTTTTACCTTCGCCAGCAGGCGTAGGGTTAATAGCCGTCACTAAGACTAACTTACCGTCTTTTTTACTGTTTTCGTTTAAATATTTAAGGTCTATTTTTGCCTTGTATCTACCGTATTGCTCTAAATATTCTTCACCAATTTCAGCCTTTTTTGCAATTTTAGAAATCTCTTCTAATTCTACGCTGTGCGCAATTTCAATATCACTTAAAATAGCCATATTAAAACCTACCTTTTAAAATATTTTCTTGCAGATTCAAATAATTTAATGTCATAGTTGCCTAAAACGTTTTTATAAAGCCCATTATTATATCTTTCGCTATGACCCATTTTACCTATAACTCTACCGTCAGGAGATAAAATACCTTCAATGGCATTTATAGAATTGTTAGGGTTGAACTCTATACGACTTGTAGCGTTGCCAAACTCGTCAACGTATTGAGTAGCAATTTGACCGTTTTGCTCTAATTCTTTTAACACTTTATCGCTCGCGATAAAACGACCTTCGCCGTGAGAGATAGGAACGTTAATAATGTCGCCAACGTTAACGCCTTGAAGCCAAGGTGAATTGTTAGATACAACTTTTGTTCTTACAATCTTAGATTGGTGACGACCAATACTGTTGAAAGTAAGTGTTGGAGAGTTTTCGTCGGTATCAACAATTTTACCATATGGTACTAAGCCCAATTTAACTAAGGCTTGAAAACCGTTACAAATACCGCACATTAAACCGTCACGCTTGTCTAAAAGTTCAGTCACTTTTTCTTTAATTTCAGCATTTCTAAAGAACGCTGTTATAAATTTACCAGAGCCGTCTGGTTCGTCACCGCCAGAGAAACCGCCTGGAATAAATATAATTTGAGAAGACGAAATCTTTTTGCTAAACACCTCTACACTTTTTGCAACACCGCTTGCAGTTAAGTTGTTTATAACGAAAATATCGCTTTCTAAACCTGCTGCTTCTACTGCTTTTTGAGAGTCGTATTCGCAGTTAGTACCAGGGAATACCGGTATTAAAACTCTTGGCTTAGCAACGCTAATATTTGGAACGCTAATAGTGCCTTTGTTATAAGAATAGTTCTTAATTTCGCCCTTGTCTTCGCATGCGTTCATTGGATATACTTTTTCAAGTTTATTTTCGTATAAGTTTTCAAGTTCGGTAAATAAAACTTTATTATCTTTATAAGTAATTGCGCCGTCAATAGTAGTATAACCTAAAAGTTCGCCAACGTTTTCGTCAGAGTTAAGTTCAACCACAAAGCCACCGTAGTTGTAGGCGAATATCTCGCTCATATCAACGCCATCACTATATTTAAAGCCATAGCCGTTACCAATACACATTTTAAACACCGCTTCGGCAATACCGCCGTAGCAAGGAGTGTAGCACGCTAAAACTTTGCCTTGTCTTACTAAACTGCTAACTAAGTTGTAGTTTTCTATTAAAGACTCTGTTTTAGGCAAATTATTTTCGTCGTACTCAGTTTTTAAAAATACGACTTTATTGTTTGCTCCTTTAAACTCTGGAGATACGATATTATAAGTTTTATCAGTCGCAACGGCAAAAGATACAAGTGTTGGTGGAACGTCTAAATTTTCAAACGAACCACTCATAGAGTCTTTACCACCGATTGACGCTATATTTAAGTCTTTTTGAGCCTTAAACGCACCTAAGAGCGCAGATAAAGGTTTACCCCAACGTATACTATCTTTTGATGGTCTTTCAAAATATTCTTGGAAAGTAAGATATATATCTTCAAACTTAGCACCCGTAGCGATAAGTTTACTTACCGATTCAACTACTGCAAGGTATGCGCCGTGATATGGGCTCTTTTCAGTAATGAAAGGATTATAACCCCAAGACATAAGCGAACAGTCGTCAGTATGACCTTTTTCTACCGATACTTTTTGTACCATTGCTTGAATAGGAGTTCTTTGGCGTTTGCCACCAAACGGCATAAGAACGGTACCGGCACCGATTGTAGAGTCAAACCTTTCACTTAAACCACGCTTAGAGCATACGTTTAAGTCGTCTACTAATTTTTTATAATTTGCTGTAAAATCTCCGCCGATTTCTTTTTCGTAATCGTTTGATTTTAAAGTTTTAATTTGGATATGTTTTTCGGCACCGTTAGAGTTTAAGAAATCTCTTTTAATATCAACGATAACGTTTCCTTTCCAAGACATAGTAAGTCTTGGCTCTTTTGTGACTTTAGCAACGATTGTCGCTTCTAAGTTTTCACTACTAGCAAGTTCAATAAACTTATCGGCGTCTTTACTTTCAACGACTACCGCCATTCTCTCTTGAGATTCGCTTATTGCAAGTTCAGTACCGTCTAAGCCTTCATATTTTTTAGGAACTTTGTCAAGGTCAATAATAAGACCATCGGCAAGTTCGCCGATTGCAACCGAAACGCCGCCTGCACCAAAGTCATTACAACGCTTAATCATTTTACTTGCAATTGGGTTCCTAAATAATCTTTGAAGTTTTCTTTCTTCAGGAGCATTACCCTTTTGAACTTCGGCACCACAACTTTCTAATGACTCAAGCGTGTGTGATTTTGAAGAGCCCGTTGCACCGCCGCAACCATCTCTACCTGTTCTTCCGCCTAATAAGATAACTACGTCGCCGTCAACAGGTCTTTCTCTTCTAACGTTTTCTTGTGGAGCAGCAGCGATAACTGCACCAATCTCCATTCTCTTTGCTTGATAACCGTCGTGATAAATTTCGTCAACGATACCAGTTGCTAAACCTATTTGGTTGCCGTATGAAGAATAACCGCTTGCGGCAGTAGTGACAATTTTACGTTGTGGAAGTTTACCTTTAAGCGTTTGGTTTAAAGGCTTTAAAGGATTGCCTGCACCCGTCACACGCATTGCGCCGTAAACGTATGAACGGCCTGATAACGGGTCACGAATAGCACCGCCAATACAAGTAGCCGCACCGCCGAAAGGTTCAATTTCAGTTGGGTGGTTGTGCGTTTCGTTTTTGAAAAGTAAAAGCCAAGGCTCAACTTTACCGTCAATTTCCACGTTTATTTTTACAGTACAAGCGTTAATTTCTTCAGATTCGTCAAGTTTATCTAACTTGCCTATTTTTTTAAGATATCTAGTTGCAAGCGTTGCTATATCCATTAAGTTTATAGGCTTAGTTCTACCTAAAAACTCTCTCGTTTTTAAATAGTCGTTATAAGTTTCTTGCAATAACTCGTCTTCAAATTCTACGTTATCTATTGTAGTTAAAAAAGTTGTATGACGACAGTGGTCAGACCAATACGTGTCAATCATACGAATTTCAGTTATAGTTGGGTTTCTATTTTCACCTATAAAATATTCTTGACAAAAGGCTATATCGTCTTCGTCCATGGCTAAACCGTAAGACTTAACAAAGTCTTTAAGTCCGTCTTTGTCAAGAGATATAAATCCGTCTAAAGTTTTAACCGTTGTAGGTAAATCGTAATTAATCTTTAAAGTTTCATAAGTTTTAAGCGATGCTTCTTTTGACTCTACTGGATTTATTACGTATTTTTTAATTTCACTTATTTCTTTTTCAGTTAAATCACCGTACAACATATAAACTTTAGCCGTGCGAACTAAAGGTCTATCTATTTTAGCAATTATTTGTAAACATTGTGAGCAACTGTCTGCCCTTTGATCAAATTGACCTGGTAAATATTCAACGGCAAAAATATGCGCACCATCGTTGTCAATAGAGTTATAATAACTGTCTACCTGTGGCTCTGAAAAAACGGTAGTCTTAGCGTACTCAAACAAATCGCTACTAATATTTTCAACGTCGTATCTATTTATAACTCTTAAAGATTGCAAACTAGTTATACCTAAAAAAGTCTTTACGTCGCTATATAAAGAGTTTGCTTCATGTCTAAAGCCTTCTTTTTTCTCTACGAATAAACGAAAAACCATTACTTTATCTCCTTTACTTTTAAGGCTTTTTGTCCAATATCTGTTCTAAAATATTTATTTGCAAAGTCTATTTGACTTGCTAAGTTATATGCTTTTTCAATGGCTTTATCTAAAGTGTCGGCAACGCTAGTTGCGCCTAATACTCTACCACCACCAGTCTTTAAAACTCCATTTTCCATTTTTGCGCCTGCTATATAAATTTCGCCGTCGTAAGAAGTTGGCATTTTGATTTCATAACCAGTTTCATACTTTTGTGGATAGCCGTTTGACGCTAAAATTACACAACAAGCACTACCACTAGAAAACTCAATTTTCATATCTTTTAAAGTGCCGTTTGTCGTAGCCATCATAATTTCTAAAAGATCAGTCTTTAAAAGTGGTAAAACTACTTGAGTTTCAGGGTCGCCAAAACGACAGTTATACTCAATAACCTTAGGACCGTTTTTAGTGAGCATTAAACCAAAGTATAAACAGCCTTTAAAAGTCCTATCTTCGCTATTCATAGCGTTGATAGTTGGAATAAATATTTTTTCCATACACTCTTTTTGAATTTCTTCGGTGTAATAAGGGTTAGGGGCAATAGTACCCATACCGCCCGTATTTAAACCCGTGTCGTTATCGCCAACGCGCTTGTGGTCCATAGAAGATACCATAGGGATAACAGTTTCGCCGTCGGTAAAAGCAAGAACGGAAACTTCAGGGCCTTCTAAATATTCTTCAATGACTATTTTATTACCGCTAGCACCAAAGATTTTATCTTGCATTATTGATAAAACTGCGTCTTTTGCTTCTTCTAAAGTCGTAGCGATAATAACGCCTTTACCAAGAGCCAAACCATCAGCCTTAACAACGACTGGTATAGGGGAAGTTTCTAAATATTTTAACGCTTCTTCACTACTTGAAAAAGTTTCATACTTAGCCGTTGGAATACCGTATTTTTTCATTAAGTTTTTAGAAAATACTTTACTTCCTTCAATAATAGCCGCACGAGAATTAGGTCCAAAACAAGGTATGCCTTTTGAACTAAGTTCGTCTACCGCACCTAAAACAAGCGGGTCGTCTGGAGCGACTACGGCATAGTCAATTTTATTTTCTACTGCAAATTTACTAATACCAAAAATATCTTTAACGCCGATAGGGACGCAAGTCGCGTCTAAACTAATACCGCCGTTGCCGGGTATAGCAAAAATTTCTTCAATGTTTTTATTTTCTTTTAACTTTTTAATAATGGCGTGTTCTCTACCACCACTTCCAACAACTAATACCTTCATTTTAAATTTCCTTATCGTAGATTGGGAACTTTTCGCAAAGTTCAATAACTTCTTTAGTTATTCTTTCTTTAGAGTTTTCAAAATCATAAATAACGTCTTTAATATATCCTGCAATCTTAACCATTTCTTCTTTACCAAAACCCCTTGAAGTCACTGCAGGAGTTCCAAGCCTTAAACCGCTTGTAATAAACGGACTAAGTGGCTCGTTAGGAATTGTGTTTTTATTAGCAGTAATATGTACTTCGTCTAAACGCTTTTCAAGTTCCTTACCCGTCACGCCAGTATCTCTTAAATCTAAGAGCATAAGGTGGTTATCAGTACCGCCTGAAACGAGTTTGATACCGTTTTTTACAAGTTCGCTAGCAAGTGTTTGAGCATTCTCTACAATTTGTTTTTGATATGCTTTAAACTCGTCAGTTAACGCTTCGCCAAAAGCAACCGCTTTAGCGGCGATAATGTGCATAAGTGGACCGCCTTGAGTTCCTGGGAATACCGCCTTGTCAATTTGCTTAGCATATTTTTCCTTACAAAGGATAAGACCACCCCTTGGACCACGTAAAGTCTTGTGAGTAGTAGTAGTCACAACGTCTGCATAAGGAACAGGGTTTTCGTGTAAGCCTGCGGCAACTAAACCTGCAATATGCGCCATATCTACCATTAAATATGCGCCTACTTCGTCGGCAATTTCTCTAAACTTTTTAAAGTCTATTGCCCTAGAGTATGCAGATGCACCTGCTAAAATAAGTTTAGGCTTGTTTTCTAAGGCTAATTTTCTAATAACGTCATAATCTAAAGTTTGAGTATCACTATCAACTTCGTATGAAATAATATTAAAATATTTTCCTGAAATATTAACAGGAGAGCCGTGTGATAAGTGACCACCGTTTGCTAAACTTAAAGATAAAACTGTGTCGCCAGTTTCTAATAAAGCAAAGAAAGTTGCTAAATTTGCGTTTGCACCGCTATGTGGTTGAACGTTAGCGTGCTCTGCACCGAATAACTTTTTAGCCCTTTCTCTTGCAATTTCTTCAACTTCGTCAACGTATACGCATCCGCCGTAATATCTCTTTCCTGGATAACCTTCGGCGTACTTATTAGTTAAAACAGTACCTGCTGCAAGAAGTACTGCAGGCGATACGATATTTTCAGAAGCAATAAGTTCTATGTTGTGTTTTTGTCTTGAAAGTTCTCTATTACAAGACTCGTAAACTTCTTTATCAAATTCTTTTAATTTATCAAAAAACATTTTTTTCTCCCTTAATCTTAATGATGAAACAATCTCATGCCAGTAAAGCATAAAACCATATCGTATTTATTTGAAGTTTCAATAACTTTGTCGTCTCTTATAGAACCACCCGGTTCAGCGATATATGAAACACCGCTAAGTTTAGCCCTTTCAATATTATCGTCAAATGGGAAGAACGCGTCAGAGCCTAATGAAACGCCTGTTATTTTACTTAAATACTCTTTAATTTCTTCAGTCGTGAGTGGCTCTGGTTGAGTAGTAAAATACTTTTGCCAGTTGCCGTCGGCACAAACGTCTTCTTCGTTTTTGTTTATATAACCGTCAATAACGTTGTCTCTTTCAGGTCTACCAAGCGTTGGCAAGAAAGGTAGATTTAAAACCTTGACGTGTTGGCGTAAAAACCAAGTATCCGCTTTAGAGCCCGCAAGTCTTGTACAGTGAATTCTAGATTGTTGACCTGCACCTACGCCGATTGCTTGCCCGTCAATAGCATAGCAAACAGAGTTAGATTGTGTGTATTTTAAAGTGATAAGAGCGATAATTAAATCTCTTTTTGCTTCTGCACTTAAAGTTTTATTATCCGTCACTATATTGGTAAGCAAACTCTCGTCAATTTTAAAGTTATTTCTACCTTGCTCAAAAGTTATGCCGAAAACTTGCTTAGTTTCCCTTTCTTCAGGAACGTAATTTGGGTCTATTTCAATAACGTTATATTTTCCGTTTCTCTTAGCCGTTAAAATCTCAAGCGCTTTAGGAGTGTAGCCTGGAGCAATTACACCGTCGCTAACTTCTCTTTTTATAAGTTTTGCAGTAGTTTCGTCGCAAACGTCAGATAAGGCGATAAAGTCACCGAACGAACATTGACGGTCAGTACCCCTTGCCCTTGCATATGCACACGCTAAAGGCGAATCGTCAAGACCTTCTACGTCGTCAACAAAGCACGCTTTTTTAAGTTTTTCTGGAAGTTTAGTGCCTACCGCTGCCGACGTTGGACTTACGTGTTTAAACGAAGTTGCCGCTGGTAAATTTAAGTTTTCTTTTAACTCTTTTACTAATTGCCAAGCGTTAAAAGCGTCTAAAAAATTAATATACCCTGGTTTGCCGTTTAAGATTTTTATAGGAAGTTCTTTACCGTTTTCCATATAAATTTTTGCGGGTTTTTGGTTAGGGTTGCAACCGTATTTAAGTTCAAACTCAGTCATAATTACTTATTTTCTCCATTTTTATTTATAAGTCTTTCAACGTACTTATTAGTTTGTAAATTAGTGTATCTTACGTATAACGAAATTTTGTTGTTATTGTCTAAATTATCCCATAAATCTTTAGTAAACACGTCAATATCGTCTTCCATTTTTACTCTTTCAGGCTCGCCTTGGAAAGTAGGGATAGGATTGCCGTCAGTCACGTAAGTGTGAATAAAATGACCAAGACCATTTTTAGTAGGATAGTCAAAAGTAAATCTTTGACAATCGGTACCGTCTTCGTCTATGCTTTTTAAAATGCTCATTTTGTACTTAAAGTCACCGTTATCAAAAGTGAGCATACCGCTTATTCTTGGGGTAAAGTTTGGACCGTCAGGCTCAAAACATCTAGTTTTTAAAGCACCTGTAAAACATTTACCGTCTTTAATAAAGTTGTATATCGTATCAGTTTGGTCGCCGTTAGTAACGATAAGTTTGTTGTCTATTGACCTAACTGCCGAATAGATAATTAATGACGGATCTTCAACCTTACTTTCATCAAAAGGCTTAGTATAAACGTCACCGTTTTCAATAGAGAATACGCGGTTTCTACTGTTTTCACTTCTACCCATTATAAAATAAGCAGTCACTGCGTTTTTACCATCGCTAGTCTTACCAATTACTATACCCCTACCAACGTAAGGATTACCTTTTATAAGTTCGCCAATTGGCGTAGTTTTATATATATTCATAAGTTCTCCTATTAAAGTTTACTGCAAACCTTTTCTACTGCAAGTGGCAATATTATCCACTCTGCTTCTTCCATAACTCTTTTTTGTAAAATTTCAGGCGTGTCACCATCTTTGATTTCTACGGCTTTTTGCATAATTATTTTACCGCCGTCGGCAATCTCATTGACAAAATGAACGGTAGCACCTGTAATTTTAACACCGTACTCTAGCGCCTTTTCGTGTACTTTAAGACCGTAAAACCCTTCGCCACAAAAAGACGGAATAAGCGATGGGTGTACGTTTATAATTCTATCCTTAAATTCGTCTGTAAACTTTTTAGTTAAAATGCTCATAAAGCCCGCAAGAACTATAAAGTCAATTCGGTTTTCTTTGAGTAATGAAATAATTTTATCTTCAAAATCTTCTTTAGACAAACACTCTTTTTTAATGACAACTTCAGTCTTAATACCTGCGTTTTTAGCCCTTTCTAAAGCGTACGCACCCTTTACGTTTGATATAACTAAAGTTATTTTGCCACTTTTTATAATTTTGCTATTTTGCGCATTTATAAGCGCTTGTAAGTTAGTCCCGCCACCAGATACTAAAACGGCAATATTTTTCACGATTTCACCTTAACTAAAAATTACGCCTTCGCCTTTTATAATTTCACCGCAAACGTAAGCGTCTTCGCCGTTTGCCTTTAAGATTTCAAGTGCTAATTCAGCGTCTTCTTTTTTAACTATTACGCTCATACCTACGCCCATATTAAAGGTGTTGAACATATCTCTTTCAGGAATATCGCCAACCTTTTGAATAAGGTCAAATATAGGTAAAATCTTTAAAGAACTCTTATCAATCTTAGCAGCGTAGCCTTCTGGTAAACTTCTAGGAATATTCTCATAAAACCCACCGCCGGTTATGTGAGAAATTGCTCTAACTTTTACCTTTTCTAAAAGCGCTAAAATTGGCTTAACATAAATTTTTGTTGGAGTGAGCAACGTTTCGCCGATTGACTTGCCACCAAGTTCTTCTAACGGTTTAGATAAGTCGTTAGTACCAACGCCGAATACCTTTCTAACTAATGAGAAACCGTTGCTGTGAACACCACTTGATGGAAGAGCGATAATCACGTCGCCTTCTTCAATAGTTTTTGGGTTTAATATTTTGCTTTTATCTACAACGCCTACTGCAAAGCCTGCTAAGTCGTATTCGTCTATTGGATAAAATCCTGGCATTTCAGCAGTTTCACCGCCGATAAGTGCCGCACCACTTTGAACACAACCATCGCACACACCTGAAACGATAGACGCTATTTTTTCAGGAACGTTTTTACCACAAGCGATATAGTCTAAGAAAAATAGTGGTTTAGCACCGCAACAAATAACGTCGTTAACGCACATAGCAACACAGTCAATACCGATAGTGTCGTGCTTGTTTTGTAAAAATGCAAGTTTAAGTTTAGTGCCAACGCCGTCTGTACCGCTAACTAAAACAGGCTTTTCCATACCCTTAACGTCAAGTTCAAATAAACCGCCAAAACCACCAACGTCAGAACAAACGCCCGCAGTCATAGTCTTGGCAATATGTGCTTTCATAAGTTCAACCGCTTTATAACCCGCAGTAATATCTACACCTGCTTTTGCATAACTTTCAGATTTTGAATTCTTCATAATTTTTTCCTTTTAATCTTCTTTTCCGTTCCAACAATAAGTACAAAGTTTACAAGGACTTATACCTATTGCTTCAATTAACCCGTCTAGAGTTTGATACTCTAAAGAGTCAAATTTCATTTTTTCACAAATTGATTTTCTTAAATTTTTGCCCCTTTCGGTGTTGCCGTCAATATATTCGTCAATATACTTAAAACCTTCTTCGCCTTCAAGTTCTAATATAACTTTCCTTGCAAGCAGTTCCATTTCCGAATTGCTTCTTGAAAAATTTAAGTATTTACAAGCATACATTATAGGTGGACAAGCCGAACGCATATGTACTGACTTTGCTCCATTTTTGAACAAGAAGTCAACCGTTTCATTAAGTTGAGTTCCCCTAACGATACTGTCGTCAACAAAAAGTAAGTTTTTGTTCTTTATAAGTTCAATGATAGGAATTTGCTTCATTTTAGCAATCTTCTTTCTATCTTCTTGGTTAGACGGAGTAAAACTTCTAGCCCAAGCAGGAGTATATTTTATAAACGGTCTAGCAAATGGAATCCCACTGCCGTGCGAATAGCCAATCGCGTGGGGAGTACCCGAATCTGGAACACCGCTCACGTAATCAATTTTAGGTAACGAGCCGTTAGCGATTTCGTTTTCCGCCATAATTTTACCGTTAGCCATTCTAAAAAGTTCTACGTTCCTGCCTTCATAAGTAGCGTTAGGATAACCGTAGTACGCCCATAGGAAAGCGCACATTTTCATTTTGTCAGTGCCTTCGTATAAAACTTTATATTCGTCTGGAGTAATTTTAGCAATCTCGCCCGAATTTAATTCTTTATAATTAGCATAACCTAGTTTTTGATGAGCAAAAGACTCAAAAGACACGCAAAACCCGTTAGAGTTTTTACCTACGCAAATAGGAAGCCTACCGACTTTATCTCTCGCAACGACTAAACTGCCATCTTCTAATAAAAGTAGTAGCGAAGCCGAACCTTCAATTAAGCCTTGAGCGTATTTTATACCTTCGGTCAAATCGCCTTTTTCTTCAATGAGTGCGGCAATAAGTTCTATTGAGTTAACCCTATTCCCTGAAACCGTTTGAAAAATACCAAAACCTTGACTTAAATATTCTTCAACCAATTTTTCATTATTAGCAACATAGCCGACCATAGCCATTGCGTATAAGCCAAATTTTGACTTGATAAGTAATGGTTGGGGGTCTAAGTCACTTACGCAACCAATACAAGCGTTGCCTTTCAGTCTTGACGTAATGTTATCAAACTTAGTTCTAAACGGAGAGTTTTCTATATTGTGTATCTCTCTTTGAAAACCGTCAACAGCATTGACTGACGCCATACCTGCCCTGCAATTTCCTAAATGAGAGTGATAGTCAACGCCAAAGAAAACGTCTTGCACACATTGTTTTTTACTTGTGATTCCTAAAAAACCACCCATAATTTAGCCTCCTATAACTTAAGCGAAGAATAATTTAGACAAAGTCATAGGGTCAATGTATTCACCGTCTTTATAAACACGCATGTTTCCTGATGCAATTTCGTCTATTAAAATAACTTCGCCGTTGCTAAAGCCAAACTCAAACTTAATATCGTATAAGGTAAGACCTTTCTCTTTTAAATCGTCTGCAACGATTTGAGTAATGCGTTTAGTCATTTCTTTAGTGTCTTCATATTGCTTTTCAGTCATAATGTTAAGAGCAACTAAACCTTCTTTAGTGATAAGCGGGTCGCCCTTTTCGTCGTTTTTAAGAGTCATTTCAACGTAAGCGTCAAGGTCTGCACCCGATTCAATATAGTCGCCATAACGTCTTATAAAACTGCCTACTGCTTTATGTCTACAAATAACTTCTAAGCCCTTTCCAAAAGGAGTAGCAGGAAGAACCTCCATTGTAGTATCTTGTAAATTTGCGTTTACAAAGTGCGTTTTAATGCCAGCAGCGTTTACCTTTTCAAAAAAGTAAATAGACATTCTTAAGTTAACGTCGCCAACACCGTCAATAGTAAGACCAACGGCATTTTCACCTGGGTCAAACTTACCGTCTTTACCTGTGCAATCATCTTTAAATTTTAAAAGATAGTTTCCGTTTTCAAGCGCAAATACGTCTTTTGTTTTACCTTTGTATACAAGTTTCTTTTCCATAACTAATCTCCTTAATTGTTAAATTTATTTTCAACTGCCTTGTTCTTTTCAAGGACAACTAATTTATCTTTTTCTCTTTTTTCTTTTAAAGCCTTTTGTAAAGTAGGCTCGCTAATTGCCAACATTTGTATTGCTAGTAGTGCCGCGTTTACAGCGCCGTTTATCGCTACCGTTGCAACTGGAATACCCGATGGCATTTGTACTGTTGAATATAAAGCGTCAACACCCTTTAAAGCGCCAGACTCCATTGGAATACCAATTACAGGTAATACCGTGTTAGCGGCTATTGCACCTGCTAAGTGCGCCGCCATACCTGCCGCCGCAATTATAACGCCAAAGTTATTATCTATTGCGTTTTGAGTAAATTCCGCTGCTTCCTTAGGCGTACGATGTGCTGAATAAACGTGAACTTCATACTCTACGCCAAAGTTTTTTAAAGTATCAATAGCCTTTTCTACTACTGGTAAATCGCTATCGCTACCCATTATAATTCCTACTTTTTTCATAAACCCTCCAATAAAAAAACGTCTTAAAAAAACAAAAAGGCGCACTTACCCTATACGGTAAGAGTGCCCAGACGGTCGGCTTAATATCCTAAGTTCCCACGTGGTTATCCACTTCTTCCGTCAGTCGCTAAGGACATTTATAAATAATATATTTATATTCTAGCATTTACCTTTATTTTTGTCAACGACTTTTAGGTTAGTTTAGAACTAAAATTTTGCCTTTAAAAAGGACTTTTGACTTTATTTTATTAAAAAAGCGTTGCCCCTTTATAAAAAAGAGCAACGCTAATATTTTAATCTACTTTTTTAACGTCTTGACTAAGAACGGTATATTCGCTAGAATTTTCTTCTTTGTTATCTCTAAGATAAGTGAACGAAATTTTATCGCCCTCTTTTACTTTAAAGAGCAAGTCGCCAATTTCGTAATTCCTTGAAAGAGTATACGAAACGTCGTTTACCTTAAAACTCTTTAAAAGGTCGTTAGCCTTTAAACCCATAGCCGAAGCAATAGAATTTTCGTTAACTTCACTTACTTTTATAGTTTCTTCAATTTTGCCATAGCCCAACTTTTCGTCGTAAACGTATTTAGAAGAATCTGCAGTCACTGTCACGCCTAAAGTTATTTTATGGGCGTATCCGTCGTTATATTTCATAATACTGCTAACAACCGACTCTACAATTTCAATAGGTATTGCGTAGTTTACGTTTTGGTCTTCTTGGTCGCCTGCGTTAGTTATGCCGATAAGTTTACCATCGCTATTAAAAAGACCACCACCTGAGTTTCCGTGATATAATGCCGTATCAATTCTTATAGAGCGATATTTTCTAGACGTACCATCTAAAGAAAGGGCAATATATTCGTTATCAACGCTCACTACACCTTCGGTCACGCTTATGCCTTCATCTTCAGGATTGCCTATTGCAATAGCAGTTTCACCAACGTAATAACCGCTAGCAAATTCTACCGCTTTAACGTTTTCGTTTATACCTTTTATAGTGCTTGTTGGAGTTTTAATTATCGCTAAATCTGCGCCTATTGAACCGCCTACGTATTCGCACTCAATAGCCATTTTGCCATAGTCGTAAATAGCATAACCGCTAGAGTCTTTAGTGCCGGTATCGTAAGGACTACTTTCACTACCGTATAAATAACATATTATCTTTTTAGCAATTTTGCTATCGGTATTTTGCGAAGCATTATATACAACGTGATAGTTAGTGATAATATAAGTATAGTCGCTATCAACCTTATAAACTACCGCAGAGCCTGCACTAACGCTTTTTTTGTTTGTTTGACCATACATAGTTTTAGAAGTGACTGTAAACTCTGTATATACTTTTAGCGACGAATTTAATACCCTATTTATAACGGCAGAATTGCCGTTGTTGTTTATAGACAATACGTCTTTTAAAAACTCTTCATAAGTAGCATTTGGGTGAGTTTCTAAATATTTATTAAACACGTCGTCAATAGTAAGGTCTAAGCCGTCTTTACCGTCAACGCCGTCGTCGCCGTTTATACCGTTTTGACCATCTTTACCATTAGTGACTTCAAAAGTTGTTTTAGACCCATCGCTAAAGGTAATGGTGTAAGTATCAACTAAACCTTCCGTTGCCGTTTTTTCAATAGAAACTATACCGTTGTCGGTGACTTCTATCGTGCAACCAAACAAAAATGAACAACAAAGTATCGTTGCTATTAAAGTTATAAGTATTTTACTTAGTCTTTTCATTTTATTCTCCCGATTTTACTTATCATATTATTTGCTAAAATAATATTTTAATTTGTTTTTTGAATATTTGCGTACAAATAATTTTTCGTACTGTCAGTAGTTTTTATTTTATCGCTTATTTCTACGCCGAAAATGAGTAAAACTTCATTATTTAATGCAATAAGCGGTATTAAATCTCTTTTATCTTTAGGTATTTTTTTATCAATAAAATACTCTTTTAATTTTTTTGTTCCGCCACCGAATTTTGTAAACACGTCGCCGTCCTTACGCGTTCTAATAACTGCGCCTTTAGGAATTTTATCGCCGTCAAAAAATAAAGAGTTTTCAAGTTTATCTTTTGAAATTATCGCCTTTTTATCTATAAAATCAAACTCGCCTAAATTATATTCGTAATTTATAAACTCAAAATTAAACTTTTCTTTATATATTGCAATTTTATCGTATTCGTTTACGGCGACAACGCCTTTAGGCAATACCGTTTTACTGCCACTTTGTAAACTTTTAAGTTTACATATATCTTCAAGATGCGAACTTGAGTAGTCTTTTATAACCCCTAAATTTTTTAAAATAGTTTTAGATAATCTTTTTGCTAATACAGGGTGCAAATTTATATCAAAATAATATTTGTTATCTTTAAACTCTATATACGAGTCGGCTAAATTTTGCAAAAATTCATCTTCCAAAGTGGCAATTTCCGAAAGCCTGCTAATAGAGTTTTTAGCCATAGGAAATCTTTTATCTATGACAGGGCAAATTTCTTTTCTTATATAATTTCTAGTAAAAGTAGTATCTTCATTAGTAGAGTCTTCAACGAAAGGTATATTATTTTTAATAATATAATTTTCAATTTCTTGCCTAGAACACTCTATCATTGGTCTTATTATTCCATTTTTTAAAGTCTTTATACCTTTAACACCAGAAATGCCTGTTCCCCTTAAAATATTAAATAAAACGGTCTCGTAATTATCGTCTTTATGGTGAGCGGTTGCAACGTAGTCGCAATAGCCTTCCTTTATTAAACTAGAAAAAATATCGTACCTAAGTATCCTTGCACCTTCTTCTAAAGTATAGCCGTTTTCCCTACTAAATTTAACGGCGTCAACCTTAAAACACTTTATTGGCACGCCTAAACTTTCGCAGTAATTTTTAACGAAAAGACTGTCTTTAACGCTTTCTTCTCCCCTTATAGAGTGGTCAATATTTACCGCCTTTACGGTGATATTTTTTTGTTTTTTTGTATTTAACAAAGCATAAAGCAAACACATACTGTCCTTGCCACCCGAAACGGCAACGGCAATAACGCTATTTTCTTTTAGCCCTACTAAACTAATTTTGTTTTTCATATTTAAACATTTTATCCATTAATTTCATCATAAACTTATGGCTTGTAAATTTTGCCATAAGCCTTATAAGTTTTGCATATTTACCAGGAACTACGTAGTCTTTTTTAGACTTATCAAGTGCATTATACGCAACCTTAACAACAAACGAAGCGTCGTATAATATATCAAATTTCTTCATTTGCTCTTTTTCATTTGCTTGATTAAAGAACTCTGTTTTAACCCAATATGGGCAAACGCATAAAACCCTTATGCCCTTTGATTTAATTTCGTGATTAAACGCCCTAGAAAAACTAAGAACGCCCGCTTTAGTTGCAGCGTAAACTGAAAGGTGTGGAACAGGCTCAAATGAAGAAAGTGAGCCGACGTTTATAATTTTACCACCTTTATTAATATATGGTAAAACAACGTGATTCATAATAACTAGCGACTTAAAGTTTAAGTCACACATATCAATATTTGCTTGTAAATTAGACTCGTCAAATCTAGCAAACTTGCCAAAGCCACTACAATTTACAAGTAGTTTAACGTTTGGATTTTCTTCTTTTAGTTTATTTGAAAGAAACTCAAAACTTTCCGCTAAGGTTAAGTCAAGTTTAATAGGTACGATTTTTGTTTTTACTTCGCTTTGGAGAGCAATGAGCCTTTCTTCTCTTCTTGCAATTACCCAAATTTCGTCTAGTTCGTAGCGGAGTGAAGCGTTTATAACAAACTCTTTACCCATACCAGATGATGCACCACTTATTATTGCTATATTTTTCATAATTCATCTCCCTAAAACTTCGTTTACTATTTTTTTAACTATTTTTATATCTTTTTTACTTGCAGGCTCGTCAAGCGTGCAAACTTTAACCTTTTTAGCGTCTAAATTAAATAAGGTGCAAAGCCAAGTTAAAGCCGCCGCAAATCTACCTATACCTAAAGATAAATGAAGTTCGTCTCTATGCATATTAAGACCTTTTTCAACACATTTTTGAACAACTTCGCCCACGCGAATATATGCGTAAGGCTTTATTTCTTCTGCCGCTTTATCGTAAGATGCTTTAACATCTTTAAACATTTTGTTATGATTTTCGTATTTTGCTTTATCTAAAAGTAGTTCAGTACCGTCTTTATACGCCCAAGTTTGATGTAATACTACTTTTATATCAGGGTGCATTTCTTTTACATGGGCGATAACTTCATTTAAATAAGGCTGATAAGTAGAATAATCTACCGAAGAAAAACTCGCTTGTTGAAAAGTTGCATATTCCCAAGTATCGCTAACTAAAGCATCGTCTAAGCCTACTTTTATTTTGGTGTTTTGACCATTATAGTAATAATCGTATTCTCTTATATTTTTATCTTGCATATTTTCGTAATGCTTAACTAGTGGACAACCTCCGATATACAAGTTGCCGTTTTCTACTTTGATATTATTTTTTTTCGCTAAATCGTAAAAATATCTAGTTGCGTCTACTGAAAAACTGTTTCCTACCGCTAAAACTTTCATATACTACCTTCCTAATACTTCTTTTACTATTTTTCTTACTATTTTTATATCTTTTTTGCTAATAGGCTCGTCAAACTTACAAAGTTTAACCTTTTTAGCGTCTAACTTAAATAAATAACAAAGCCACGTAAGCGCCGTAGCAAACCTACCTAAGCCTAAAGACAAATGAAGTTCGTCTCTATACATATTAAGCCCTTTTTCTACGCATTTTTGAACGACTGAGCCACTAGGAATAAGCCCGCTAGCATTTACTTCTACTGCCGCTTTATCGTAGGCGAATTTAACGTCTTTAAACATCTCGTTATGAGTTTTATACTTAGTTTTTTCAAGTTTAGGAGTGTTTGCCTTGTATGCCCAAGTTTGATGAATAACTATTTTGGCATTAGGACAAACGCCCTTTACGTATAATATAAGACCGCTTAAATAAGGCTCGTAAGTAGAGTAATCGTACGACCAAAAACTCGCTTGTTGGAAAGTTATTATATCCCAATCTTCACTTAGTAAAACTTGCTTTAAAGTGACAAGCATTTTAGTTTCTTCGCCGTTGAATTGTAAAACTTCGCCCATATTTTCATTTAACGCAATATCGTAATGAGACTTTAAATTACAACCTTCGCTATACAAGTTTATATTTTTAAGTTCTATATTATTTTCTTTTGCTAGTTTATAAAAATATCTAGTTGCGTCTACTGAAAAACTGTTCCCTATTGATAAAACTTTCATAATTCCCCACTATGTAGTTTGATTATATCACAACGAATACAAAATTTCAATAAAATAACAATAAAACTCTTGCTTTACAAGAGTTTTAATTGCATATTTATTTTATATATTTATATTATTTTTGTAATAAGTTATTGTCAAACATCCATTTAACTGCACGTTCAACAGACTCTTCACAAGAATATTTAGGCTTGTAGCCGAGTAATTTTTCTCCTTTAGAAATGTCTGGACACATATG
>JAZRNF010000102.1:0-6032 GCA_045648085.1 Christensenellaceae bacterium
AGGTAGTACAGGAACGGCAACAACAATTGTTACTATAGCAATTTTGTTAATTAAACTTTTCACATCTGCCAACAACCTTAAAGCATCTTGTGCCGATATAGATAAACTTATCAAAGAAGGCTTGCAAAAAGTTATTCCGCAAAACTTATATGTGAAAATTGAAGGTGTAGCAAAAGAAGAATTTGCAAAAATGAAAGCCGAACTTATAAAAGAAGTTAATACAAAATGGTTAGACCAAATTAAAACAAATACCGAACTTATGCAAGCAATGGCACTTGCAATGTGTTCAATGAAAGCAATACCTGATAGCCAAAAAGAACTTTTAGCAAAATACTTAGAAATTAAGCCTGAAACAACTGAAGCGTTAGTTGTTGAATTAATGCCTACTGTTGAAACGGAAACTAAAAAAGCAAAAGCGGTAATTATGGAGTAACACGATGAAAAAAACAATTTCAAGCACTATATTTTTTGTGTTAAATATTGTATTTATGTTAATTGTGCCTATAATTTTTATTTGGCTACAATATGGCGATATACAAGGAACTTATAAAATATCGGTAACGGCTATATTAATTATATTAGCCGTTTTCTTATTTTTTAAGAAATTAATTATTAATAAATGGATAGAAACCTTAAATTTAAGGGTAGTAACTATCGAAAGCAATAGTTTATCAATTACCGATGAAAAAAGCATAAAAGCAAATAAAAATGTTTGGAGATTATGCAAAACTATTTCATTGCTTATTGATTGCATTGTGCCTATTGGTATTGCAGTTATATCTGTTCTTACAATAAAAGTTGTAGAAGAAGGGTTAATCAAATTGTATGGTTGTTTAATGTTTTGTTTAATATCAATAGCGCTAGGCGTAGTTTGTAAGATTTTAGAAATATTTACTACCAAGTTAAAACACGAGGCTTAATATGATAAATAAAAACGAGATTTTTGAAACACTAAGTAAAATTGCTTTAACGGTATTCTTATTTATCGCAATGATGCTGATAACGTTAGGCATTGAGTTAGATTTTTCAAAACTATTAACTTTCAGTTATTGGATAACAGTCGCAACTCAGTTGGCTTTTGTTATGATAGTGTACAATTTAGTTTGTACTACTCACGGAAGAACTAAAGCACGAAACATTAAAAGTAGATTTTACATTGCTTATGCTACAAATGTTTTAAGGGTTAAAGAAATTGAAAATAACAATCTTTATTTGCCATTAAGCGAAGCAGTTGAAGAAGAAAACGAAGAAATTTACAAACGCAAGTGTAACGAAAAAATACACGCTATAACAAGTAGGTTTGGTTACGAAGAAATTGTCAAAAACATAGACAATTTAGACGAGTTGTTTGAAACTTGTAAAATAAGTAATAGACAAGCAAAACGCCTTAAAAAAGTGGCTTACAAGGCTGTATCAGGCGGTTATCGTTGTGTAAGAATTAAAGATAAAATGTTTTTAAAAGATAAAGAACTTATCCCGCACGATAAAAGTATGATTGCTTTAAATGTTGCAAATGATAAACTTAAAGGCAACGCTATGCGAATGATTATGTTCCTTGTTCCTACCATTATATTAAACGTAATTGCTTATCATTACACTTCTGTTGATTTTTGGACTTGGTTTGTAACCAATTTAACATTATGTATAAGTGCGGTAGTATCAGGGTTTTATGAGGCACAAAGGGAAATTCGTTCAAGAACTGCAATGTACGAAGAAAGAAACGCTTTCTTAAAAAGATACTTAAATTTAGATATGGTTTACGAAAATGAATAATAAAAAATGGGTGGGGATTAGTTCTCCACCCTTTATTTTTTTGCCTAAAATTACCTATATATTATATATAGAAAAGGGGTATTTTTAGTCATTTTAAAAAAATAGTAACAAAATTTAGTAACAAAATAGGGGATAGTAGGGGATAGTGGAGGATAGTAGGGGATAAAAAACGCCCAATTTCTTACGAAAAAGGGCAGTTTTTAGTGTTGGCGGAGAGAGGGGGAAACGCTAATCCACAACATAGTGTGGTTTGTGGTTAATTAAAATACTATATATAGTGTATTTTTAATTTTAGTAACATTTCAGTAACTTTTTACATTAGAATTATAGCAAATCTACCACCCTTTTTAGGTCATTTTCACAAAAATGCGCGTATGTTTTTACAACTTGCTCAAGGGTGTCGTTTATAAGGCTGGCAACAATGGGCAAACTTGCGCCTAACAAAATGCATCTTGATACGAAAGAGTGGCGCAGGTCGTGCAAACGGATTTTTTTAACGCCTGCTTTTTCTATGTAGTAATTAAATACTCTTGTTACTGTGTTTTCGGCTAAAGGTCTTTCGCCACCAAAAAAGAACGGAGAATCGCCTTTATAATTTTTTAACGCTTCTTTTAATGGCTTGCAAATTAAAGTAAATTGCTTTTTCTCGGTTTTGTTTGAAGTTACTTTGTAGGTTGAATTATCAAGCGTTTTTCTTGTAATAGACTTATTGAAAGAAATTCTATCGGCTTGCACATCTTCGGGCGATAATGCCAAAACTTCGCCTTTTCGCCTTCCTGTGTAAAACAACATCATAAAAAACATTTTCCACATAGGACTATCGACAGCCAAAATAAATCGGTCAAATGTTTCTTTATCCCAAAATTGCATTTCATTTTTAGAAATTCGTGTTTTAGGCTTAATAATGTTTTTAAAATTGTTAGGGAAAGAGTAACGAGATTCTACCCAAGCAAGAAACGATGCGAAATAACCACGTGTTTTGCTTAAATATTTGTATGAGTAAAATTCGTTAGTTTTAGGGTTTTTTGTAGCCCAAAGTTCATCTTGCCATTTATAAAGTTCTTCTTTTGTTAGTTTAGTAATCTTTGTATCTTTATATTTATTTAGAATAAAAAGATTAAAAACATTTTTTTTGTCGTATATTACGCTTTCTTTGTTTTGGTTGTTTAGCGAAATTAAATAATTAGCAAAGAGTTCGCCAACAGTATAATCTTTCTTGTTATCTGCTTTCTTAATAGGGTTATTTTTAACAAGTTCGCAATTTTCGGTTATAAATTCAAGGTAACCTTGTTTTGCAAGCGCTTTGTTTGAATATCCCGATAATTTTTTTTGCTTTTCAATGCCATCAAGCGTAACAATTCTAAACACGACATCATAAACTTTACCGTGTTTTTTAGTTTGGCGTTCTTGAATATTGCATTTATTTGAAGATATATAATATTGTTTCATTTTATTCCTTATTTAATTTATTATAATAATTATGCAAAGCAAGAAGTTCTTCGGCGTGCATAAGTTTAAGTTTTAACAATTCGTTTTCGTTGGTTAAAGTAGAAACTTTATCTTTTAGTATTGTATTTTCGGCAACATAAACATCAAGTTCCGCTTTTGTAACATTTGCTTCTTTTTGTATTTCGCCAACAGTATTACTTGTAACTATTGCTTGTGTATCGGCAAAAATTTCATTAAAAGAGCCACCTAACGCCGTAATAATAGGTATAAGCGTTGTAATAGTAGGGCTATCAGTTTCGCCATTTATAATGCGACAAATACTGCGTTCTGGCAAATTTGTCTTATCTGCTATTTGTTTAACGGACATTCCTGTCCTTTTTTTAAGTTCTTTTATGTTATCTAACCACATTTTTGTCACTCCTTAATGTTATATTTGTCAGTATAGTATGATAAATTTGGGTATTGTTCGGTCAAATTTGGTGTATTGCAAAACAAAGTTTTCCGTTTTATAATTAAATCACGAACTTGTCATAAAGAATTGCGTAAAGTAGTTATCCTATTGTACAATAAACATATAAACATTTGTTCGTAAAATTCCATATTATAGGAGATTACACTATGCAACACCTTAATAAAACTGAAACAAAACTTATTAACTCTATTAGGAACTGTAAAAGTCCTGATAAAGCACTTATGCTTGCAACAAGCATTATTTGTCAGTATCTTAAATCTATTAAAAAAACAAGTTAATTATTGTTAAGCGTTTCAATGGCGCTTGTTATCATAGATACAACTAAATCTTGTTGGTCTTTTGGTATTTGTCTAAATAACTCAATAAGCATTTGTTCCCCATCGGTTAATCCCGGTGGGGTTTTTTCTTTTTCGTTATCTGCAACTCTATTAAGCAGATAATCAACCGAAACATTAAAATAATTTGCAATATTTAAAAGAGTGGCATAATCGGGTTGTCGTCTGCCTGTTTCATATAAAGATATAGTGCTTTCTGCTAAACCTAAATCTTTTCCTAATTCTTTTAAAGACAGTTTCCTTTCTTTCCGTAAGATTTTTAACTTTTCCATTTTTCCTTCCTTCTCAGTTTTTTACAATTATAAACTTTACAAATTGAAAAGTAAACACATT
The DNA here is from genome assembly GCA_045648085.1 of Christensenellaceae bacterium. GTDB lineage: Bacteria > Bacillota > Clostridia > Christensenellales > Borkfalkiaceae > HGM11412. The sequence goes on from JAZRNF010000102.1 coordinate 4,363, forward strand.
TTAATAAAAAAGTGTAAAACTTTGCGAAATGCAAAAAAACTTTAAAAATTTTTAAAAAAGTACTTGACAAAGTGCAAAGTTTGATTTATTATATTTGTAGAACTTTACAAAGTGCAAAGAAAAAAAGGGGGTATATATGATTAAACTTAAAGATTATCGAAAAGCAAAAAATTTAACAATGAAACAAGTTGCTAAAAAGTTAGGTGTATCTGAAAGTTGTTATTGCTTATATGAGAACAATAAAAGAAAACCATCTTTAGAAACGGTTAAAAAGTTAGCAAAAATTTTTGGTTGTTCGGTTTTAGATTTTTTAAAATAAACAATCACTTATTAAAAGGAGATGTATGGAATTCCCAAGACAAGTTTATTTAATTAAACATAACACAACTAATAGAATTTATATAGGTAGCAGTTATCAAGTAGAGAAGAGAATAAAAAATCATTTATATAGATTACGGGCGCATACGCATCATATAAAAGATATGCAAGATGATTTTGATGTTTTTGGAGAAAATTATACTTTTGATATTATAGGCGAAATTTTTAATATTGATGAAAAAGATAAAGAATATGAGTTTATGGAAAAGTTTAATTCTCGTATTCGTGGGGTTGGATATAACTACCTTGACCAACAGGGAAAACCTGTTATTGGGAAAAGAATAAAGGCTACACAATAAGAAAACTCTTATTTGGAATTTGTATGTTTGTTGTCGCCAGATAAACAAAAACCGAGCAGGGCGGTATATCCCTGCAACAATTTAAAAGGGCAAGCCCCGTTGTATGGCTTTTAAACTTACCCCTTGCGGTTGGGGGTTATCAACCGCAAATAACTTTAAGGAGAGATAAAATGCTAAACAGATTACAAGCAACTGCAATTAAGTTAAAGCGAATTAAAAAAGGTTTAACGGTTATAGAACTTGCAAAGAAAGTTGGTATTACAAGAACTTCACTTTATAACTATGAAAACGGAACACAGTTTCCTTCGCCAACGATTATTGCAAAAATCGCACAAGCGCTTGATTGCGACATTAAAGAACTTATTGATTAAAGGGGGCAGTAAAAGTGTCAAGGGTAGAAATATTTAGCAAAGATTACCTAACAATTGAAGATATAGGTTTTTTGCTTGGACTAAACTACAACAATTCTGCGGAAAAAATCCGTGAAATAAAATTTAACCACGATAGACTAAAACTTAAAGGTAAAATTCATATTGAAGATTACTTTGAATATTTCGGTATAACCGATAGAACTTTATATAAGGGGGAAATCAAAAGTGAACGAGAAGAGAATTTTAGCAAAAATTAAGTTGGGTTTACCACTTACCGAGCAAGAAAAACTTATTTATATCTATATGATAAAGGGGAATTGATATGAAACTTCAAGAGCAATTAACCAAAAAGGAAATGACAAGCAAAGAACTTGCCGAGAAAATCGGTACTGATGCAAGTATGGTAAGCAGATTTAATAATTACAAGTGTTTACCGATACCGCCTATGCTTGAAGAAATCTGCAAGGCTTTAGGTTGTGAGATTAACGATATTTACGAAGATAGCGAAATCTATGTTAAGCCTAAAAGGAAAGCGGTTAGAACGGAAGCGGACTTTGAGAACTACAAAGTTACTGTAAGACTTCCAAGGGATGCAAAAGCAAAAATCCACGAAGCGTTAAAT
>JAZRNF010000103.1:0-4673 GCA_045648085.1 Christensenellaceae bacterium
ATTTCATCAATGAAGATAATACCATTTTGCTCTGCTCTTCTAATTGCTTCTTCATTGATTGCATCATTATCAATACGCTTTTCACTTTCTTCGCTTATAAGAAGTTTCAATGCTTCTTTTACAGTCATTTTACGCTTCTTCTTTTTCTTTGGCAACATATCTCCAAAAATGCTACCAATGTTGATTTCTGCTCCGCCAGGAACAACTTCCATAGGCTTTGGATTATCATCAACTTCAATTTCGAGCATATGTCCGTCAAGTTTGCCATCTTTAAGTTCAGTTTCAATCTCTTGAATAAGAACTTCCTTTGATTTGTCGGTTTCTTGTTTTGCTCTAGTTACAAGCAATGCATCAACAATTTTCTTTTCTGCTGCCGCTCTTGCTTTTACTTCGATTTCGGCTAATTTTTCATTTTTAACAAGGCGAATTGACACTTCAACAAGGTCACGAATCATAGATTCTACGTCACGTCCAACATAACCTACTTCAGTGTATTTTGTCGCTTCAACTTTTACAAAAGGTGCGCCTACAAGTTTGGCAAGTCGCCTTGCAATCTCGGTTTTACCAACGCCCGTTGGACCTTTCATAATAATGTTTTTAGGCGTAATTTCGTCGCGCAATTCAGGGGTTAACTTACTGCGCCTATATCTATTACGGAGCGCAATAGCAACCGCCCTTTTTGCCGATGATTGACCTATTATATATCTATCAAGTTCTTGAACAATCTCTCTAGGTGATAATTCCATAATTTCTCCTTAAATCTTTTCAACAACGATATTATCGTTAGTAAATATACAAATTCTACTTGCTATTTTAAGTGCCTTTTCGGCAATAACTTCTGCAGAATAGTCAGTTTCTTCAGTTAGCGCACGTGCCGCCGCTAAAGCGTAGTTTCCACCGCTACCTATTGCGCAAACGCCGCCGTCAGGCTCTATAACTTCGCCACCGCCCGAAACGATAAGCAACGTATCTTTGTCGGCACAAATAAGCATTGCTTCTAATTTTCTTGCAACTTTGTCTTCTCTCCAAAGTTCAGCAAGTTGAACTGCGCTTCGCATTAAATTACCCGAATATTTATTAAGCATACCTTCAAATCTTTCAGTTAAGGTAAAAGCGTCTGAAACTGAGCCAGCAAAGCCAACTATAACCTTGCCACCGAAAATTCTTCTTACTTTTACCGCGTTATTTTTAAAAACTACCGATTCGCCAAAAGTGACCTGTCCGTCACCTGCTATTGCAGTCACACCGTCTTTTTTTACGGCGCAAATGGTAGTGCCTTTAAATTCTATACTCATAATTTTCTCCTTTTATTTCTCGTAATTACACTTTTTGTCCGAACACTTAATTTTGCCTTCTTTTTGCACTAAATGTTGACCGCAAGTTGGGCAAAGTTCGCCAGTTGGAATATCCCAACTTATAAAGTTGCAAGACGGATAGCCCGAACAACCATAGTAAGTCACGCCCTTTTTAGAAAGCATTTTTTGTGCAGGTTTATGACAAATTGGGCATACACCGACAAGTTCGCTTAAACTTCTTGTCGCACCGCACTTAGAACATTTGTAATACTTGCCGAATTTACCCGTTTTATATATCATAACCGCTGAACATTTTACGCATTTTTGGTCGGTAATCTCGTCGTTTTCTTGCATTTTAGTATTACATTCTTGGTTAGGACAACTTAAATATTTACCAAATTTTCCATCTTTTAAAACCATTAAAGTTTGACAGTTAGGACAAGGCTTGTTAGACGTTTTATCTTCAGGGTTTTTAGTGTTTTTACAATTTGGACAGTATAAAAACTCGCCAAACCTACCCATTTTTTTAACATATTTATCGCCACACCTTTCACAAGGAATATCAGTAGGCTCACTATTATCCCCCGAAGCCTTTTTTAAATCTTCAATAAACGGATTATAAAACTCGCCAACCATTTCTTGCCAACTTTTACCGTTTTCGGCAATCTCGTCAAGTTGACCTTCCATACGCGCGGTAAACTTTATATCCATAACGTTAGAAAAATATTTTGTCAATAAATCAGTTGCGCCAAACGCAATTTCGGTTGGAACTAAGTTTTTACCCTTTCTTGTTATATATTTGTGTTTTGTTAACGTGCCGATAATGGTTGCGTAAGTAGACGGTCTACCAATACCGTTTTCTTCCATTGCTTTAACAAGCGTAGAGTCGGTATATCTAACTGGTGGTTTTGTAAACTTTTGCTCTTTATCAAGTTTTTTAATGTTGAGTTTTTCACCACTATTAAGGTCAGGAAGAAGTTTATTTTCTGCTTGCTCTTCATCAGTTTTACCTTGAACAAAGTCGTAAACGGCGGTATAACCTTTAAACTTAACGCTTCTACCAGTTGCCTTATAACCATAGTCGCCCGCAACGGCTAAAATTTGCATAGAATTATACTCGGCCTCAGCCATTTGAGACGCCAAGTATCTTTCGTAAATAAGCCTATAAAGGTTATAGTGATTTTTATCAAGTAAATCTTTAACCTTTTCAGGTGTGACGTTAATATCAATAGGTCTTATCGCTTCGTGAGCGTCTTGAGCGTTCTTCTTGGCAGAATAAATATTTGGCTTTGACGGAATATACTCTTTGCCAAAATTATCTTCAATATATTTAAGACAGTCTTTTTGAGCGTCTTCACTAACTCTAGTACTGTCAGTTCTTATATACGTGACAAGTGCTAAATGACCTTTAGGCGTTTCAATACCTTCGTAAAGGTGTTGCGCAAGTTGCATGATTTGCGGTGCCGATAAGCCTAATTTATTAGTAGCGTCTTGTTGCATTGTAGACGTTGTAAACGGTGGCATAGCGTGTACTTTTTGAACACCTTTTTTAACGTCTTTTACTAGTAAGGTATTGCTTAAAGTTTCATTGTAAACGGCTTCCGCTTCTTCTTGATTAGACGGTTTATATTTCTTGCCGTTTTTTTCGGATAAGAGCATTTTAAACTCTGCCCCTCCACTTTCCGCCTTTACTTTTGCGCTTATAGTCCAATATTCTTCAGGAATAAAGGCTTGAATTTTACGCTCTAAGTCAACAAGCATACGAACGGCAACAGATTGAACACGACCAGCAGACTCGCCGTCTTTAACCCTTGTTCTAACAAACGGTGAAAGTTTATAACCCACAATTCTATCTAAAATACGCCTTGCTTGTTGTGAATTTACTAAGTTGTAGTCAATTCTCCCAGGCTCTTGTATCGCTTTTTTAACTGCTTTTTCACTAATTTCGTTAAACTTTATTCTATGAGTTTTACCCTTTATGCCTAAAACTTCGTATAAATGCCAAGCGATTGCTTCCCCTTCTCTATCAGGGTCGGTTGCAAGATATACAAGGTCTGCTTTATCGGCATACTTTTTAAGTTCGTCAACAGTCTTTTTTTGTTTAGGTTCTATAACGTAGGTAGGTTCAAAATTATTGTCTACGTCAACGGCAAAACGCTTTTCTGGTAAGCCTCTTACGTGACCACCGCTGCCTAACACTTTGTACTTATTACCTAAAAACCTTTCAATTGTCTTTGCTTTTTTTGGCGATTCTACTATTACTAATTGCATATTACTCCTATTTTTTTATAACTGAATATTCGTTTCCACCAACTTTAACAATACAGCCCTTAATCTCAAGCGTCATTAAAATAGGCATTAATTCATAAATTTTTAAATTAGTTTGACTAATTATATCGTCAAATAGAGTTATTCCACCGTTTATGGTGTCATACACTAATTTTTCGTCACCTTGCAGTTCTAAATTGGGCTTTGTATCCGCATTTATTTTTAAAACGTTAAACACGTCTTCAACGCTAGACACTAAAAACGCTCCATCTTTTATAAGCAGGTTGCATAGTTCCCCGCCTAGCGCACCTAGAGTATAAGGAAATGCAAATACTTCTTTACCATAGTCAAGTGCGAAAGCCGCAGTGTGTCTTGCACCGCTTTTAAGCCCACCGCTAACTATTAGCGTACCTTTAGATAAGCCTGCAATAATTCTATTCCTAATTGGATAATGGTATGATAATTGTGGTACTTTTAGCGGATATTCGCTAATTACAAGCCCACCGTTTTTAATAATTAAATTTATATAGTCCCTATTTACTTCGCTATCAATAAAGTCAAGCCCACCTGCTAATACGACTATTATATTGCCACTCTTATAAGAGCCTTTTATTACTGATAGGTCTACGCCTACTGCTACACCTGTCACTAAAACTATATCTTTTGAAGATAAACTATAACTAAATTCTTCCGTTAAGTTTAGGTATTGTGGCAAAGTTTTTCTAGAGCCGACTATTGAAAATAAGTTTTCTTTACCTAGTAAACTTACGTTGCCCTTAGCGTATAAGCAAATTGGGCTAAGGGGTATTTCTTTTAAACTGTTTGGATAATCTTGGCTTTTTATTGTAATTAAATTTATTCCTAGTTTTTCGTATTTATCACAAATACTATCTATGGTAGATAAATTTATATTTTCTAAACTATTTACTACGTTTTTCTTACAAGCGTTTTTAATAGCATAATCTATTGCGATACTATTGTCGGAAAACAATAAAGAAATATCGTCATACAACTCAATTATAGCAATTTTATGCTTATATTCTAAACTAAGCAAACTATCTAGGTATATTATTGCCTTTTCACTAAGCGTATACATTAAATATAATTACC
>JAZRNF010000104.1:0-12536 GCA_045648085.1 Christensenellaceae bacterium
TTAAGTTAAATTTTATTAATTATTTGACATAAATAATAAAATAATGATAGAATAATCGTATGGATATTAGAGTTAAAAAATTAAACATTTTATCAAAAAATTTAGAAAATAATGCTGATATTGAAGAACAAGTTATTAAAATCAAAGGCGTTATTGACTGCAAAATTAAAGGTGACGCCAATCTTTATTTAGAATACGCGCTTGATTCTTGGGCAAGCGATTACGACGTTATGGTTAAGATAATGAACGTTTTGTATGATGAGTTTTCAATAGATAGCGAGCCGTATTTTGATGAAGAAGACGCTATAGAAATTGAGGATACAAATTCTCATAGCGAACATAACTTAGAAGATAACGAATATGATTGCGGTAGCAATAATGACGAAAATTGCGATTGCTTAGCGCACTCACATTCTCACTCTAGTCATATTGGTTGTGACTGTCAAAATGACAATGATAGCGTTAAAACAAAAATTATAGAACTTTCAATTTCGTTTGGCGTCTTTATCATAGCCCTAATTTTAAGTAGAGTAAACTCAATGCAAAAGGTAGCGCCTTATGTCTTTATAATAGCATACTCTATTGCGGGGTATAACGTATTATTTAATGGTTTGGCAGGGGCGTTTAAAGGTAAAGTCTTTTCAGAAAACTTGCTTATGACGATTGCGTCATTAGCGGCAATTATACTTGGTGAAGTAAGTGAAGCCGTTGGAATTATGCTCTTATTTTCGCTAGGTAGTATTTTTGAAACTATCGCTACGGATAATTCAAGTAAGGTTATAAACGCACTTAAAAATTTATGTCCTGAAACAGTGACGGTAATTGTTGATGGTAAAGAAGTAGTTAAAAAAGTAAAAGACGTTAATGTTGGCGATACTATTTTATTAAAAGCAGGCGATAAACTTCCTTTAGACGGTCAAATTATAAGCGGTAGCGCAAGTTTTGACACTATGGCAATTACGGGCGAAAGCACGTATAAAGACTTAGACGTTGATAGTGAAGTGTTCGGCGGTTTTATAAATAAAAACGGCGTTGTTAAAGTAAAAGTTTTAAAAGATTATAACGGCTCTACTTTAAATAAAGTCGTTCAAATAGTTGAAGATTCATATTTAAAAAAATCTAAAAAAGAAACGTTTATTGAAAAATTTGCTAAATGGTTCACTCCGCTTGTCGTAATTCTTGCTATATTGTTAGCCTTTATTCCACCGTTTTTCTACGATATTTATGGTGAAGGGTTAAAAATATGGGGTTTAAGGGCGGTAATGTTATTATGCGTATCTTGCCCTTGCTCAGTTGTAATTTCAGTACCGCTTGCATATTATTTAGGCGTTGCAACTTGTGCTAGAAACGGCGTTTTAGTAAAGACGACTAGCACTTTAGAAAAACTTTCTTCAGCTAACGTTTTCGTGTTTGATAAAACGGGAACTTTAACTAAAGGGGAACTTAAAGTTAAAAAAGTTATTTCTACTAAAGAATATCAAGGTAAAGTGCTTGAAATTGTAGCAAGTTTAGAGCAGTTTTCTAATCACCCTATTGCAAAAGCAATAGTAAGTGCGTCAAAAAATATAAGCGTAAACGTGCAAAATTATCAAGAAATAGCAGGCAAGGGAATAATTGCCGACTATGACGGCAAAAAATGTATTTGCGGTAATTATAAATTCCTTGTAGAAAACGACGTAGAATTGCCAACTATTCAAGAGATTGCAACTAAGGTTTATTTAGCAGTAGACGGCAAATATGCAGGTTGCGTGCTTTTAAACGATGAAATTAAAGACGAAAGTTACGGCGCAATTCACGAACTTTACGAATACGGCGTACAAAAAACTGTTATACTAACAGGCGATAGTAAAGAGTATGCTAAATCGGTTAGAAAACAATTAGAAATGAACGTATCTATTTCCGAATTAAAGCCAGAAGATAAGGTTATAGAGTTAGAAAAACTAATTGACGAAAATAATAATAAATCAGTAGCGTTTATCGGTGACGGCATTAACGATGCGGCGGTAATAACTAGGGCAGACGTTGGTTTTGCTATGGGGGCTCTCGGCTCTGACGTAGCAATAGAAAGTGCCGATATCGTTATAACTGACGACAATTTGGCAAAAGTGCCGTATTCACTTAAAATCGCAAAGCGTACCAACCAAATTGCAAAGCAAAATATAATATCTTCAATTTCAATAAAAATGCTAATTATGGTGCTTTCAGTTTTTGGGTTATCAACAAGTTTATGGCTAGCGATAGCGTCTGACGTTGGTTTATTAATTTTAGCGATTTTCAATTCGCTTAGAAATATGCTCAAATAATTAAATGCCCCTATGTATAACATAGGGGCAAATTTATTTTTTAGATTAAAAAAGCGATAGTTTTACTATCGCTTTAATTTATTAAAATCCCATTTTTTTAATTTTGTTTTTCATTTTTAAAGTGAGTTCTTCATTTAACAAACCAGTGCTAAAATGGTATGATACGCTTTCGCCACGTTTAAGGTAAGATTGTTGATTATTTCTTTGACAGTAAAGTCTACCAAAGTGTTCGGCAGTTGCAGGTAAAACCATACCCATTGCTTGTTCGTCTAATGTTCTTGTTATCCACCTAAGTGCGTAAGGAAGTTCGCTTGGCTTATGCATAACAAAAGTAGACGAGTTGTCAGGATTGATTTGCATTGTGTAAGCGTTTCCGTTTTCGTCAGCGTCGTACTTTAGCATAAATACGATTTCAGGCTTGTATTCTTGACCAGGAGCGCCAACATGGTCCATAAGTGATGGGTCTTTATCAAGCCTATCTAAAAATGCGTTGGTGTTCTTTGCGCCTTCTTCGTCAAAGTAGTTTTCAGGTACTTCGTGGTTAACTTTTATTTTACTTCTATCGGCAGTATACTCAAGTTTAGCGCCGTCAACAGGTAAATGGTTTATATGGCAAAGATAATAATATTCAAGTGGCACGTCTTTATTATTCTTAATATCAACAGTCACGTTAAAATAAGTTGCACCTTCGTAAAGTTTAATAGTTGGGCTAAATTCGTAGTCAAGTTCATAGCACGACTTATTTTTATATACGCCTGATAAACCTATATATTTGCCGTTTTCGTCTTCGCCAAAAATCAAATATGCGCTATCGTATTTAGCAATAGGTATTTCGCCGTGTGGTAAGTGAGTGTCTTCAGCCGTTGGATTACCCATGGCAAGTAGGCCACAGTGCATTAAGAACGGGCCGTAAGTTTCACAGTAGTTATAAAGTGGTTTTCTAGGCTCGTCAAAAACTGACTTCATTGTAAGTTCACGACCTAAAAACTCTGCACGCCATACCATTTGACCTAAAAAAGGTAGCAATACGGCATTGCCAAACTCGTTTTTAATTCTCAACGCTTCAACCCCGCTTGAATATTTAAAAATTGAAGCGGTTAAAGTGCCTGAAGAAAATATTTCAGTTTCCTTTTCAGTAAAAAATTTTTCGTACAAATAAATTTTTGATTGCATAATATATATCCTTTTTTGTTTTAGGTTTGGTTTAATTGTTCCATAACCTTATTTTAGGCGATAATATTTACAAGCCTATTTTTAATAACGATAACTTTTTTAACAGTTAAACCGTCAAGTAATTTAGAAATAGTTTCGTTTGTAAGTGCAATTTGTTTAATTTCGTCTTCAGTATTTGTTTGAGAAACCATAATTTTTGCTTTAACTTTACTATTGATTTGCACTGCAAGTTCAATTTCATCTTTAACAAGAGCACTTTCGTCGCAAGTAGGGTAGTCAAAAGTAAATATTGACTTTTTATTGCCTGCAATACTAAAGAGTTCTTCACTAAAGTGTGGAGCAAACGGTGCAAGTAATAATAATAAATCGTTAACGCACTCTTTAAGGAAAGTGATATTTTTAACTTCTTCGCTAAGTGAGTTGTACTTAGTTAAAGCAGTCACGTATTCCATAAGTCTAGCAATAGACGTGTTAAATGAGAAAGAAGATAAATCTCTATCAACGTTTTTAATGGTGTAATGCCTTGAGTAGTTAAGTTCTTTTTCTTCTCTTCCAAAAGTAGTCACTTTATTATTTTTAGCGTTAATTACGTCAAGTGCTAACTTTTCAATCTTATCTAAGAACTTAGCAACAGACTTAATGCCGCCGTCGTTCCAAGGACCGCCTTCAGTATAAGAGAAGCCGAACATTAAATACATTCTAAATATATCAGAGCCGTATTCTTTAACGTAGTCGTCAGGGGAAATTACGTTTCCACGAGATTTACTCATTCTATTTCCGTCAGGACCTAAAATAACGCCTTGGTGAACGAGTGACTTAAATGGTTCGTCAAAATCAAGGTAGCCCATATCGCGGAGTGCTTTTGTAAAGAAACGTGCATATAATAAGTGCATACAAGCGTGTTCAGCACCGCCGATATACTTATCAACAGGCAACATTTTATTAATAATATCTTTATCCCACGCTTGCTTAGAGTTGTGAGCGTCAGGATATCTTAAGAAATACCAACTTGAGCAAACAAACGTGTCAAGTGTATCAACGTCACGCTTTGCAGGTTTACCGCATTTTGGACATTTACAGTTCACAAATTCCGCCGATTTTGCAAGTGGTGACTTTCCGTCAGGCTTAAATTCCACGTTATAAGGAAGTTCAACAGGTAAATCGCTTTCAGGAACTGGGACGATACCACAGTCGTCACAATAAATAATAGGAATTGGAGCGCCCCAATATCTTTGACGTGATACAAGCCAGTCTCTCAATCTATAATTAACTTTAAAGCCACCGCTATAAGTAGAAACAAGGTCACTTAAAATTTTCTTTCTTGCTTCTTCGCAAGTTAAACCGTCGTAAGATAAACTGTTTACAAGTACGCCGTCGTCAACGAAAGGAAGTTCGTCGTTTACGCCGTTAACGCCTTTAACTACACGTGTGATAGGCAAGTCGTATTTTTGAGCGAAAGCAAAGTCTCTTTCATCGTGAGCAGGAACGCCCATTACGCAACCTGTACCATACGAGTATAAAACGTAGTCGGAAATCCAAATAGGAACTTTCTTATTATTAACAGGGTTAATACAGTATGCGCCTGTAAATACACCTGTTTTTTCTCTATCAAGTGAAAGTCTTTCAATTTCTTTAGTTTTAGAAGTTTCTTCAATATATTCTAAAACTTTAGGCGCTTGCTTTTTAGTCATAAGTTTTTTAACAAGTGGGTGTTCAGGAGCAAGCACTACGTAAGAAACGCCGAATACGGTATCTGCACGTGTAGTGAATACTCTAAACTCGTCTTCACCGTTTTCACACTTAAATAAAATTTCGCCACCGATAGATTTTCCTATCCAGTTTTTTTGCATAGCCTTTGTCTTTTCAGGCCAATCAAGACCGTCAATACACTCTAAAAGTTCTTCGGCATAGTCGGTAATTTTAAAGAACCATTGTGTTAAATCTTTTTGTATTACCGCATTATGACATCTTTCGCATTGACCTTGAATAACTTGTTCGTTAGCAAGTACCGTTTGACAACTTGGGCACCAGTTAACAGGTGCTTCTTTACGGTATGCTAAACCGTGCTTGTAAAGTTGTAAGAATATCCATTGAGTCCATTTATAATAATCAGGCATACAAGTTTTAATTTCTTGTGACCAATCAAAAGTAGCACCCATTTCTTTAAGGGTGTTTTCCATTGTCTCAATATTTTGAACGGTACTATCGTGTGGGTGGATACCTGTTTTTATGGCATAGTTTTCAGCAGGTAAACCAAAAGCATCAAAACCCATTGGTTGAAAAACTTCAAAGCCTTTCATTCTTTTATAACGAGCAAAGGTGTCAGAAGGGCCGTAGTTATACCAGTGACCAACGTGTAGTTTTGCAGCAGATGGGTAAGAGAACATTTCAAGTACGTAATACTTTTTGTCAATATTTTTTTTGTCAAAAGCGTATAGTTTATCTTTCTCCCATTTTACTTGCCATTTTTTTTCTATTGCTTTAATATCCATAAAAATACCTCCACATAGCAATAACTGAAATAATAAATACAATTATAGCACACTTTATTTATAAAATAAAACGTTTTTGATAGTTTTTCTAAAATACTTTTGTTATTTTTAATTATTGACAAATAAAACTCAATGTTGTAAACTTAAATAAGTGATTTTAAAAGGAATAAAAATATGGAAAACGTAATTATTAAAAACGATTGTTTAGAAGTAGAAATTTCTCCGCTTGGCGCTGAAATGATTAAGATAAAATATAATGGTGAAGATAAACTTTGGTGTGGTGACGAAAGTATTTGGAAAGGTCATAGCCCAATACTTTTCCCTATATGTGGTAGACTACTAAACGGCTACTTTATCTACAACGATAAAAAGTATGAACTTGCCCCACACGGCGTTGCAAAAAGTTCGGTGTTTGAAGTTGTTAGTCAAGAAAAAACTCAAGCAACTTTTTTAATTTCTTCTAATGAAGAAACTAAAAATGTATATCCGTTTGATTTTAATTTTAGGGTGCATTTTAAACTTTCGGGCAATAAAATTTGCATATATTATATCGTAGAAAATTTATCTCAAAGCGTTATGTATTTTAACGTAGGTTGTCACGAAGCATACGCCCTTAACGACAGTATGGAAAAATACTCAATTAATTTTTCTGAAAACGACAGTTTAGATAATTTAGTTTACGGACCTAATATGATGGAGTATGACAGTTTAAAAATTGCTCTTGAAGACGGTAATTTGCCACTTTCCTTAGATTACTTTGTCGGTGAGTTTGAAAATAAGGGTAGAACGGTTAAAAAAGACTCAATTATTTTGGAAAATATAAAGAGCAAGGAAGTTTCATTACTTAAAAACAATGAAGAAATTATGTCTATATATTTTAGAGACTTTGATAACTTAGTAATATGGACTAAGAGCGACAGGTATATAGCGATAGAGCCTTGGAACGGCATGCCAGATTACTTTGATACCGATCACAAACTTGAAAATAAAAAGCATATTGATAAATTAGAAAAAGGTCAAACAAAATCTTTTTACCATTCAATATCATTTTATTAAAATTAGGCTCGTAAACGCTAACAATTAATAAAGGACTAATGAAATGCGTCGTAATACTGTGTTAAACCCACTTGACAATACGGCTAGTATTGCCTACGGGGTTTGCCTTGTCTTACTTGCATTTGCTTAGTCCTTTTTTTATTAATTTTATATCGTTTACTCGCCGTCGCTATGCCAAATCTTTTAAGCCTATAAAAAATAAATTATAAAATATACAAATAAATATTGAAAAAAAGCACAATATGTGGTATAATGTTAAAAATTTGTACACTATAAAGTAGGGGGTATTATTTTGGCTAAAAATTCATATAGTTCACAAGATATTACTATTTTAAAAGAGTTAGAAGCCGTTAGGGTTAGACCGGGTATGTATATAGGTTCTACTGACGCTAGGGGCTTACATCATATATTATGGGAAATTATTGACAACGCTGTTGATGAAGCCGCAAACGGCTTTGCTTCTAAAGTGACGGTATGTTTATATCCTGACGGTAGCGCTTCGGTTGAAGACGATGGTAGGGGTATGCCCGTTGATATTCACCCAGATGCAGGTGTTAGTGGCGTAGAGGTAATTTTTACTCAACTTCACGCAGGTGGTAAATTTAATAACGAAAACTATAACTTTTCAGGTGGTTTACACGGTGTAGGCGCATCGGTTACGAACGCTCTTTCAGAGTGGCTTAACGTAGAAGTTTACAATAAAACGATATATAAAATGGAGTTTTCTTCGTATGAAGACAAAACTCAAAACAAAATATTATCAGGTCAACCTAAAGCACCGCTTAAAAATACAGGTATTAAGACGATTAAGCACGGTACTTTTGTAAGGTTTAAGCCCGATGCTAGAGTATTTGAAACTACTAACTTTAACGCAGATACAATTTTAGTAAGGTTAAGGGAAACTTCGTTTTTGAATAAAAACGTTGAACTTATATTTAAAGATTTTAGAAAAAATGAAAAAGACGAAGGCGTTTCGTTTAAGTCAGAAGGCGGCATAAAAGACTACGTTCAATATATAAACAACGGTAAAAGCGTTTTATATCAAGAGCCAATTTATTTATCAGCAACAAAAGACGGTATTGTTATAGAAGTTGCATTGCAACATACCGACGGTTATACTGAAAACGTATATTCATACGTTAACAATATTCCAACTATATACGGTGGCACGCATGACGTTGGCTTTAAAATGGGCTTAACTAAGTTTTTAAACGACTATGCTAAAGATAATTTGTCAGGTAAAAACAAAGGCACTAACTTTAGCGGTGAAGATTTTAGAGTAGGTATTACCGCAGTTGTATCTGTAAAGGTAAAAAATCCACAATTTGAAGGTCAAACTAAAGGTAAACTTGGCAATATAGAAGTAAGACCAGCGGTAGAGAGTATAACTTACGACGGTTTAACTTCGGTTGCGTCAAACAAAAAGCAAGCAAAGATTTTTGACGCTATTATGGACAAGGCTATAAGTGCAGCAAAAGAAAGGGAAGCCGTTCGCCATACTAAAGAACTAAATAGGGCAAAATCGGGAGCAGACTCAACAAGGCTTTTAGGTAAACTAGCAAACTGCTCTAGTAAAGACGTTAAACTTAACGAGATATTTATTGTAGAGGGTGACTCTGCAGGCGGTAGCGCAAAAGAAGGTAGAGATAGAAAACACCAAGCAATATTACCACTTCGTGGTAAACCTATAAACGCCGAGAAAAAGCCACTTATAGAAGTTCTTCAAAATGAAGAGTTTAAAACTATAATTTCGGCACTTGGTACAGGTATCGGCAACGACTTTGATATATCTTCACTTAAGTTTGATAAAGTTATAATTTTATCTGATGCCGACCAAGACGGTTATCACATAAGAAGTATTTTGTTAACTTTCTTTTATAGATATATGAAACCGCTTATAAGCGAAGGTCACGTATATATCGGTATGCCACCACTTTACAAAGTGCATAAAAAAGATATAGCCGTTTACGCTTACGACGAAGAAGAGCGTAAGAAAGCAGAGCAAAAAGTGGGCCGTGGATATATGGTACAAAGATATAAAGGATTAGGAGAAATGAACCCATCTCAACTTTGGGACACTACTCTTAACCCTGAAACACGTATGCTTATGAGAGTGACTATTGACGAAGCGGCTGAAGCGGAAAGAATAATCACAATACTTATGGGTAGCGATGCCGAAGAAAGAAAAAAATATATACAAAAACACGCTAACTTTAACAAAATAGACGATTTTGAAACTAGGGTAAAGGATTAAGGTATGGAAAACGAAAAAAAAGAAAATATTATAGTCAATAACTTAGAAAGCATACTTCACGATTCTATGATGCCCTTTTCAGAGTACGTATTATTAGAAAGGGCGCTTCCAAGAGTAGAAGACGGTTTAAAACCCGTTCAAAGAAGAATATTATATGCTATGCACGACCTTGGCTTAACTCCAGACAAGCCGCACAAGAAAAGTGCGAGAGTTGTCGGTGAGTGTTTAGCAAAATATCACCCACACGGTGACAGTTCAGTTTACGATGCTATGGTTAGGCTTGCCCAACCTTTCAATATGAGAATGACGCTTGTTGACGGTCAAGGCAACTTTGGTTCGGTTGACGGCGATGGGGCAGCGGCAATGCGTTATACTGAAGCAAGGCTCAACACTTTAGCCCTTGAAATGCTTTCAGATATAGATAAAGATACGGTTGATTGGGAAAATAACTTTGACGATTCTTTTAAAGAACCAAAGACTTTGCCTAGCCGTTTTCCTAACATTTTAGTAAACGGTGGTATGGGTATAGCGATTGGTTATGCTACGAATATCCCACCACACAATTTACAAGAAGTAATAGATGGCTCTATTGCGTATATTGACAATCCTAAAATTAAACTTGACGAAATGCTTAAAATCGTCAAAGGTCCAGACTTTCCAACTGGCGGTTATTTAATTGCGGGTGACGGTTTAAAAACCGCATACGAAACGGGTAAAGGAAAAATTTTAATACGTTCTAAAATTAACGTAGAAAAAGAAAATAACGGTAAACAAAGCATAGTTGTCACCGAAATTCCTTACCAAGTAAATAAGGCTGCGTTAATTGAAAAAATCGGCGAACTTGTAGACGAAAGAAAAGAAGAGTTTGGCGGTATTGCCGATATTGTTGACGAATCGGATAGGCATGGTATGCGTATCGTTATTAAACTTAAAAAAGACGTTGACGCTAACGAAGTTTTATCATTACTTTATAAAAAAACTAATCTTCAAGTATCGTTTGGTATCAACATGATGATGATTGCCGACGGTAAGCCAAGACTTCTAGGTTTGTTAGAGATACTTAGGTACTATACCGAATATCAAAAACAAGTAGTTTTAAGAAGAACTAAATTTGACTTAGCAAAGGCAAAATTACGTCATGAAATAGTTTCGGGTTTAATAATAGCAGTCACTAATATAGACAGGGTTATAGCAATCATTAAAAAGTCGCAAGACACAATGACTGCTAAGCAAAATTTAAGAAAAGAGTTTAATTTAAGCGACGTTCAAGCCCAAGCGATATTAGACTTAAAACTTGCTAGACTTACTAAACTTGAAATAGAAAATTTAAAAGACGAACTTGTTCGTTTAGAAGAACTTATTAAAAATCTTACTGAAATTATTGAAAGTAAAAGGCGTTTAGCAACAGTTGTTAAAAACGAACTTTTAGACATTAAAAAGAGATATAAAGACCCAAGAAAAACTGTTATTTTAGGCAGTGAAGAAGAAGTTAAAGTTGAAAGGTTTGACGATGAAAAACCTATCCATAACTACGTTATCGGTTATAGCGGTAAAGGTTTAGTTAGAAAAGTTAAAGTTATGTCTTACTCAAGGAGCAAGGTTGAAGAGCCTACTCCTAGCGAGATATTCTTGTTTGACGTCAACGCTACTTCTATTGATACTGTCTATGCGTTTACTAATAAAGGTAACGTGTATAAAATGCTCCCAGATAATATCCCAGACGCTAGGGGCGCAGGTCAAGGCGGTGTCACCTTTGACAGTTTATTTAAAGAAGCACAAAAAGACGAAATTCCTGTTGCGTTCTTTAACTTTGGCGAAGATAGGTCAGGCTCAATTATAATCTATACAAAGCAAGGCTTAATTAAAGGCTTAGCATTAGAAGAACTAGAATTTACCCGTCAGTCAACGTCGGTTATAAAACTCAAAGATGACGATAGCGTTTTAGGTGTAGAGAAAAATTTAGACGATAAAGATATATTCTACGTGACCGAAAAGGGTATATGTATGCGCTCGCAAAAAGAGGTGCCAATTTACGGTAAAACTGCTGCTGGAGTTAAAGGCGTGTCGTTAGACGATGGCGACAAGGTTATTCTTGCTACGCAAATTGACGACGATACTAAAACGGAAGTCGTTGCTGTATCAAGTTTTGGTACTTTTGTAAGGCGTTATACTGGCTCGGTGAGAAAGATTGCTAGGGGTGGTAGAGGGGTTAAACTCATAGACCTTGGCGACGGTAGTTTAAACGAGTGTTTAGTCTTTGCAAAATGTGTTAAAGATAATGATGATGGGCTTATGACTATCGTTGATAGGCTAGGTGTGGTATTCCATTTAAGTTTAAAAGAAGTACCATCAAATAGCAAGGCGGGTAAAGGTGTTGCAATTGCCAAAGTTGGCAAAATTCAACCTATGACCGTCTACTTTGTCAGGCAATGACGGGGTGGAAAAACTAAATAACCTTTCCACTCCGAAAAGTACTTTTAAAAGCGAGAGTGGAGACGCCCCTATCGCTTTTAAGGGCAAGGTTGAAGATAATATAATTATAGATAATTCTACTAAAGTTTTAAACGAAAATAGCGTTGAAAAACCAAGTGATACAGATAATGGTGTTAAAGACAAAAATGCTGATATTATCGTAGAAAATAAAATTTCTAAAACTGATAATTTAGAAGATAAAAACTCTAAAAATCCCGATGCCAAAGTCGTTGACGTTTACGAGATAATCGGAGGCTTTGAAGACGCAAGGTTAGTAATTAAAAAAATCTATAACGAAGTATTTAGCAAGCATTTAAATTTTAAGCCTACACTTAACGATACCGTTGCCGACTTACTTTCTTATCTTGGTGCAATTGCCGAGATTAACGGTAAAGAAAAAGACTATGAAAAAGCGTTTGGTGTAGACGTTTCAAGATTGCTAACTAGATACAAAGATAAAGGTTATATTCCTTATGCTATAAAAATTTCAGTTTGGGTAGATAAAAATAAAGGTTATAATGAAACTCCTAAATTGCTTGACGGTATACTGCGCTCATTATTCTCACTGTTAAATATGGGTACTGAACTTGAAACCGTATCAATTATTCAAGACTCTATAAGCGCTATAATTGACTTTTTAAAAGCAGAAAATATCAACGTCGGTTTTTAATTTGCTAAAACAATTTTTTATAAATTAAACAAAAGCGCAAAATTTAATAGACAAAATAGTTGCAATATGTTAAAATAATGTGGCTATTTAGTGCTTCTATGGCTCAGTCGGTAGAG